>JAUWNY010000053.1 GCA_030612405.1 Candidatus Methanophagales archaeon
TGGATTACGCTTTCCGGCTGTAACTTCAGGTGTAAAGGATGTTTCAGCCTCGCTCGTGAACCCATAGGCGAACCGATGAGCGTTGAGCAGTTAATAAGCCTCGTGAAGAAATCGTCCTCCGATTATTATGGAGATGCACCACTGGAAGAAGCGGTGATAACAGGCGGCGAACCTACGCTGGATAGAGATTACCTCGTGGATTTGGTATCGCAACTAAAAGAATCTGTTGAATGGATAGTGGTTGACACGAATGGATACTTTTTAGACGATGGTTACTTAAAAGAGCTAATAGAAGCGGGTTTAACGGAGGTTATATTTGACCTGAAGGCGTGGGATGAGAAACTGCATGAATGGTACACCGGATACTCGAATAAAAGGATATTGGCGAATATAAGAAATGCGTATGGAAAAGTAAAACTCGTGGTTAATACCGTGTACATACCCGGGATTGTGGACGAACCTGAGATAGAGGAAATAGCGCGGTTTTTAGCGGGGATAGACAAGAAAGGGGAGATAGATTACCGAATCAATAGGTTCAACACGAATCTGAGTTACGAGAAAATATCGAGGAATCCGTATCCCGCGGAGATAGAGCACGCTTACTCGATCGTTGCTAAATACATGAAAAACGCAGTGATGGGTAAGAGTTGCGTGCGAGAAAGGAAGATAGAAGAGAAAAGGGGCTGGATGACTGTATTTCCAGATGGGACGCTAAAAAGGCGGACTTTAGATGATTACAGGAAGGAGAATGAAAGAATGAAAATGAAGAGTGCTACTGTTGACGGTGAGATGAAAAGCATGAAAAAAGAGAAGTTGGTTAAAGCGATGAGGTCGTCAGATTGATTATTATTTGAGCAATTACATAAAGTATATTATTTCTTTGGTAAAGCTTTCTTTTTGAAAGAAAGGTTTATGATAAGGAGATTCAACTGGTCGGATTTGGAAGACATTCTGGGAATAGAGAAGGAAGCATTTCCAAAGTCGCCTTACAGCAGGTTTACTTTCCTGTATTATTCAGCGGCATGCTCTAATACCTTCCTAGTATATGAAGATGAGAGAAAGCACTCGAATAAAATCACGGGTTATATTATCTTTTATCCAGAAGGGCATATAGTGTCTATCGCAGTGCATCCCGCGTATAGGAGAAGGGGTATAGGAGCTGAGCTTGTCGGAGAAGTTTTGAAAGTAACGAAAGGTAATGCGAGTGTGGAAGTCCGAGAGAGCAACGAAGTGGCAAAGGAGTTTTATACGCATTTGGGCTTCTTCCTACAAGCTATAGTCCCAAAGTATTATGGTGATGAAGATGCACTTGTGATGATTCGGAGAGGCACTGACAGGGACACGAAGTGGAACTTAACAGAAAAGTAAAAGATGTGATGTTCTTCCGGAGGTTTTTCTTTTGGTGGGTTGGGTGAGCCATTTTTAACGGCATTAATCTTTTCATCTGTGTTAATCTGCGTTAATCTGTGTCAACAGTTTATTTCCTCTTTAACCTTTCGCATGCGGAAAGCCAAATATGAAAATAGAGCACCCAGTGAGAGCAGAATCATGCTAAAAATTAAATACTTTGGTTCATAGAGAGGTACAATCTCTTCAGCTTCTTCTATTCCTGGAAAAGTGCTTTTGATAAACCAATACATCTCAATAATCCCTCCAACAATGCTGAGTGCCGCAGAAGAAAGAAGGATTATTATCTTTGTCATTTCATGTGGATGAAGAATTGTGATGCCTTTTTCTGTAAGCTCATAGTAAACCCTATTAGTGTTATTGTCATCGTTCTTCTTCACCAAATCAGTATCAATCAATTTGATCAAATTTTCGTGAATCGTGGATTTAGGAAGATTCAACTCTTTGGATAATTCACTTACAGTCATACGCCTTACATCAATGCTTTTGAGGATATTTGCTCTTGTGTCTGATGATAGGGCACCAAGAGTTTTCTTATCAAGTGTTATTTTATCATCCCTCATACTGAATAAATCATTGGGTTTTATATCTTTATATTTTTATTCTTTACAATTGCTACTATGCATTTTTAAGCGTAAACTCCTTCATGAAGATATACAGGGTTTCATTAACGCTTCCCGCCCACATGATTGCATATCGCCCGGGTGTTAGATCGTGATGCTTTCCAGTATCCCAGCGGCATTCGTCATGCTCCACATCTATATCGCCAGTTTTCTTGCTAGGGTGTAAATTCCACGTGCTTTCATATGCATACTGTGGTTGCACATCTGCATGTATCATTCTCCATCCCCCTTTTTCTTTCTTCATAATCTTACCTGTACCTTCGAAGAAGAATTCGGCCGTCTCATTTCCTTCATTAGCAATACCAAAGGTCACAATCTCGCCGATGACATACGATTCCTTGTCCGTATATATATGCACTCCAGAACCCACGGCAGAGTCAAGTGGCTCATGATGCTCAATTACAATATACATGCAGATCAAAGCCAATGCCAACACTATTCCTGTTCCTACTAATACCAAATGTTTTCTGCTCATTTTTATACTTACATACTTTGATTTGATGGGGAAAAAAAGAAAAAAATTTTAAAGATTTTGGTAGTTCCCATTTCCAAGCCTTCACTTTATGGAGTTATATCCACGGTTATGCTATACGCGCCGCTTCCGCTAAATGCATAGCATCCGGTCTCCCACGTTCCACTCGTAACTGGCGGTGAGACTTTGACCCATTCTGGATCAGCCAAGTATCCACTATACGTTGAGTTTGGTATTTCATAGCTATTATGCGATTCGGTGCTTGTCCATCCGCCGGTTCTTCTGTTTAGATCATCCCATACACTGAGATCAAAATCAGTTCCGGAAGGCATGTTCAGCGTTGTATATACCTTATTGCTTTCGAATGGCACATTGAAGTTGTGTTTCACGCTGTCGTCTCCTTCGACGACATTGCCTTGGAATGTATGTGTTTCTGGTAGGGACGTTCTGGACCATGCCCATGCTAACCATTCCCAGCCTGCATCGAATCTCCACTCAGTTATTGTTGCAGTATATGTTCCGCTTGTGGGTGCCGTGAACTCGACCGTCTCAAAGCTGTTACCCCAACTATTTGAATCTCCCATAGAATTTCCGTTTGGGGCTCTTATCTCAAGATCCAAATCTGCTTTGAGTGTATCCTTTGACGTGTTATGCTCCCAGTCGGTGTGTGAGTCCCAGCATGTTACAAATCGCACTTTCTCTCCTTCAGAAGCATAGAAATTGATGTCCATTGGAAAATCGTCCTCCATAACATAAGAACCAAGACCATACCAGCCATTATCCACGGTTTTATATGCTTGCGCGACATCAACCGTCCCCGTGCCTTCTTTGTCGTCTATATAATCACAGCCATGCCCTGATCCGCCATTGTATGTATCGTGTATTGCCGTCGCCATAACTATTGCTTTAGTCGCTTCAGGCCATGCATGTAGAGTGCTGCTTTTTGAAATCAAAACGGCAATCTCTCCGGCAACCGCAGGTGCAGCATAACTCGTTCCATCTCTTTTGTCATTCTCTCTTGTAATCCACTGCCCATAGCTCGCTGGCTCAGTGCTCTGTATCCTATCAGCTACTGCACTTACTTCTGGCTTATCTCTATCGCCATGTGGCGATATTGGGTCTTTGTAACTTGAACAAGAATACTGCTCATCACCACTCCACTCCGATGTGTCTGAATCATCTGTTCCACCAACGGTGATTACGTTCCATCCGAGACCTGGGGTAGTAATATTATAGTCCGGCTGAAAGGGCCAGGGAGCACAGCCACGGTTACCCGCCGACTTGACCACGGCACGCCAATTTTCCCATACGACACTATCGTAGTATCTATCTAGATAATCCATATGCAGATCATACCACGAACCTTCACTATCATTCAGGCTGTGAAAACTGCAACTCAAGACATCTGCATCCTCACTCAAAGCCCACTCCGTAGCCTCAATGATATCATTATCATCCGAAGAATCCGCGTTTGCACTTAGAATTGTTGCATCGTATGCAACTCCTTGATATATGGATGTGGAATCATTGCTTGCTACAATACCCGCACACCGAGTTTCATGACCACTTACATCAGTCTGACCGGGACGCATGTAGCCATTTAAGTAAGGATTGGAAAAATCCACTCCCTCACTCATAACAATGGCTACTTTTCTCCCAACTCCACTATACCCCTCGTTCCATGCTTTATGCGCTCTAACCGTAGGCACAGCAGTATTTGCTTCAGGTCCGCATTTTTTCGAAAGGTACATCGCACCTACATCAGCTCTCTCTTCCAATGCAAGTATTTCGCTTTTAGGTAATTCTACCCAAATCAAAGGCACAATTTTGCTTGCATAAATCACCTCAAAGCCTTTCGATTCCAGGTAATCTATGATTACCTTTTCTTTCAACGCACACGCTTGCCCCTTAGCAGCCATGATTTCCTTGTAGACTATGTCATACTTTTCCATGTCCGTGTCAAGCAGAGGTCTACCTTTAGCTGTCTTTACATCCGGGTGTTTAGAAGTAACCACATCTATAATTTTTCCGCTGTCAATAGGCGTTAGCCATATTGCCACCTTTATCGTTTCATTTGAGTCGGTAACTTTTTGCAGACGGTCGTACAGGTCTGGTGCCAATTTACCGTATTTATTTGTATACGCTTCCTGCTCTTCTTTCTCTGCCTTTCTTATGTCCTCCACAATATTGCCATCCAGATCCATGTGCACCTCATAGCCATTATCAGACTTCTTGTCCACTACTTTTGCGCACCAGAATTTCTGGTCGGTCAGTCGGTAATGCGCCTGTGTTTTGTGTGCAATCCTCAATTGTTCTACGGGTATGCCGTGTGTCTGAGAGACATGCTGCAAGGCAATCTCCTCAAACTTGTCCATTTGTTTTTCCCTTTGGGAATCTTCTAATGGCGCCGAGCTCACCGCCATTGCAAATACCGCACTCAATAGCAATGCTACTGCTATCAAAACACCAATGCTCGATTTTTTGCTTATTTTCATCTCTTTTTTATTTCACCTCCTAATTTTTTTAGGCATTTATATAGCGCCGCTTATCGGCGCTCACTTAATGATAGTATCATTCAAACCCCCTTATAAAACTACCGAAAACGTTCGGATTTTCCGAACAAAAAGCAAATGTTTATATATTATAACACTTTCTGTTATCATATTTACTTTAAACGGCATTTCACTTGTCATTCATTTTTTCTTTTATTTTTGCTTCGCATCATAAATAAAAATATCCTCGATTTTCACGTCAAACAATCTTGCGAGTTTAAACGCCAGCTCTAACGAAGGGTTGTATTTTCTTTTCTCTATTGCATTTATGGTCTGCCTCGTCACCCCTACTTTCTCAGCCAGATCTTCCTGCGTTAAATCGTGTATCGCGCGGAAAACTTTGAGTTTGTTCTTCATTTGAAGCCCTTTCGGTTGTAGTAAAAGCGGGTTATAAGGAATGCATAAATGCCGATGAGCATGAGCAAAGACAAAATATCGGTGGTTCTAAACCTATCAGGAAGATAGATACTCACCCAAAATAAAATTCCAATTGCTCCAATCATCTGCCAGAACGCAAGAAGACCCGCTCGCTCATTGATTCTTCGCATTCGTTCGTCCACACGAAGCTCTATTTCAGGTTTCGTTGCTCTATACAATCCGGCTATCAGTAGCACTAACCCAGGAGCGGCTAAGCCAACTCCAAGAGTCTCGAGGTCAAGTATCGCAAATGCAATACCACCCAATAGTATAAGTACGATGCCCACTATCAGATGCCCTTTACTTCTTTTTAATTCCATTTAGATTCCCCCTTACATCCTCCATTCATAGTACAACCTCGCAAAAATGAGAACGAGCCAGCCGCCAAAGAGCGTTAATAACAACGTGTCATCAAAAATCCCTGCTTCAAGATAGCCCTTGATTAGATACGCCAGTAAAAACAATGAAAGAGCGATAAAACCAACGGTTGCACTTTTTTCATTCAGCATTGCACCCCGTTCATCGGTTTTGTATGCCGTCTCAAGCTTTTTGCGGTCTGTCTTCTTCTCAATCAATCCGAAAAGAGCGACACTTATGCAAACTCCGATAGCAAGGAAAACACTGAACATCGGCAACGTCACTTCGACTTTGAGGTATTTGGCTATACCTACAAATAGTCCTGCGATTGAAAATCCAAAAGCTATTGGAACTATTTTATTCAGTGTTCTCTCAAGCTTTCCGCCAAAAGTTACGTAAAAAACGATGAACCCTATTGTGGCACCTATCGCAGTAGGAAATATACTCCCGGGGCGTGTAGGTATGAAGGTACCCAATATGAGCATATATATGAATATTGCAATGCTCACCAGCACCATCGTTGTAATATTCTTCTTGTTCATGACATCACCTCATAAAAATTTTTGATTCTGGTTTTCACACAATATCATCCTCCATACCTTCGATTATAATACCATCGTAGTATAACAAACGAAAACATTCCAACAATGAAAATGTCAGGTGAAACACTCTTATAGTTAAGGTTTAATCTCCAGAGCATAGCCATTAATTGGACAAGAGCTATGGTCCCAAGGAGAATCCAGAACGCATGATAACCTGCCTTTTCATTAATTCTCACAGACCTTTCATCCTGTACCAAATCCTCTCTGGTCTTTGTAGCGGTACATAGACTCATAATTATTAGCGTTATTCCACCAAGAATGAACAATCCTCCGATAACGTAAGGAAATGTCCATGTTCTTCCAACAACATCAGGAATTATCCACAGGATTATTATACCTAGCAGTACCAGCCCCAGACCCATTCCTAAAAATCGCAAAATATCTTTATCTTTTCTTTTTTTCATTCTTTCAAAAATCCCATTATATCTCTCAGACTCGCCCTTTTCCCATACCTCAACATTCCCATCCTGAATATTTTTCCTGAAAGTTTTGTAACCAATCCGACCGAAATTATCAGAATTGCAATACTTAGAGCAATCTCATAAAATGGCACCTCAACTAATGGCAACCTCATCATCGTAATAAATGGTGAGGTATATGGAAAATATGTGAGGACTTTAGCAACGATTGAATTTGGAGCCATCATTATAAATTGCGCAAACATCATAGGAATAATTGCAAACATGGTGAATATCATTGAAGTTTGTTGTGCTTCTCTTGTTGATGTCGAAATAGATGCAGCACATGCTATTGAAACTGCAAACAAAAAATATCCAAGGATAAAATAAAGAATCGCAAGAGCAAATACCCATGATATTTCTATCCCAACAAATAAACCAGCAAGAGGACTATTAAATATCATAATAAGACCAACAAGAATCCAGATGCCAATCTGGAGTAAACCAACGCTTCCATATCCAAGAATTTTTCCTTTGAGCAATTGGTCTGCTGATATAGATGATAACAAAAGTTCTCCTGTTCTGCTTTCCTTTTCTTCTACAATTCCCTGCATCAAATATCCAGACGAAGTCATAATGCCGAGTATTAGCAACATGGCAAGAGCATAAGGAAGTAAAAATCCACCAATCCCTGATTTCTTCTCTTTAATATTGCCCTGTTCATCTATTGTTACCTTTTCTGTTGCCATAGGATTTTTAATTTTTTCAGCAATTTCACCACTAACATTTCCGTATCTTAGTATATTTTTCATCAGAAAGTCTTTTAGGGTCTTTGTTGGAGCCGAGCTAAAGAAAGATCTATCTTTTGAATAAATTGTAATCCTGCTTGTGTTAAAATAATCCTTCCGGACAACAAAAAATGAAGATGTATTACCGTCTATCAATGCCTGTTTTGCTGCTTCAATGTCTCTATATTGTATGAAATTTTGCTCTGGTTCCAAAAAACCCGCGTAATCTACAAATCCGATTTTTTCAGTGGCAGATTCCGGGATTAATGACGGGAGATAATGCATTGTAAACATTAACGGAAGCATTATAAGCAGAGGTAGGAGTAATGCAGCAAACAAAAATCCCTTCCTCTTAACAGTTTTCAGAAATTCGTATTTTGCGACAATCAAACTTTTATTTTTCATTTTCTACCACCTCGATAAATATTTCATTTAATGAACGAGTTTTCACCTCAAATTTTTTGAGTTCGACCTTGCCAACCAAATTTTTCAGGATGTTTTGCGTGTTTGCGTTTCTCTCCAACATCAACTCTGCATAGTTTCCATAATCATTTATCTTTTTGATGCCTTCAGGTTTTGGAAGTTTTCCTTCATATTCAACCATTATTGAAGACCCATATTTGGTTTTAATCTCGTTTAGATTCCCATACAGCACTTTTCTGCCTTTATTTATCATTAAAATCCTATCACACATCCTTTCAACCTCATCCATCTGATGGGTGCTCATGATGATGCTCATACCTTTGTTTTTCAGTTCAAGAATAATATCTTTACTCAATTTTTTGTTTATGGGGTCTAATCCATAGAACGGTTCATCCAAAATCAGAATATCCGGATTGTGGATTATCGAGATTATGAACTGTAACTGCCTCTGCATACCTTTGCTCAATTCCTGGACTTTTTTGTTTTTATATTCCCGAAGATTCAGTTTCTTTAACCAATAGTCTATTTTTGAATCTATGTTATTCTCCATTCCTTTCAAACTGGCAAAGTATTTTATGCAATCGAAAACTTTTATCTTCTTATACAAACCACTCTCCTCCGGGAGATAACCAATCATTTCCTTTATCTTCTCTGAAAAAGATTCACCAAATACCTTTACTTCTCCAGTGTCGGGTTTTAGGATATCAAGAATTACTCTGATCATTGTCGTCTTTCCAGCGCCGTTTGGACCCAGGAGACCGAAAACTTCGTCTTTTTTCACACAGAAAGATATATTATCAAGAACTTTCTTGCTATCAAAACTTTTCGTGAGATTTTCAACTTTTAATGTCACCTTTTCTTCCATTATTTTCACATCCTCCGTGTGTAGTATGCATAGAATTGTAACCCACCTCCGTTAAATCGTGCATCGCTCTGAATACCCTTGAGTTTGTTCTTCATTTTCATTTGAGCCCTTTTCTGTTGTAGTAAAAGCGATGTACATGGAATGAGAACATTCCAACACCAACAACTATCATAAAAAATTCCCTAAAGTTCAGACCTAATGGATAATAGAAATCCACGTATGTTAAAACCGCTAAAATTCCTATGGTTGTCCAAAACGCATTGGAACCCGCTTTTTCATTTATTCTTATATATCTTTCGTCGCTTGGGATCTCTGTTTTGGGTTTCCTTGCCCAATGTATGCCAATAAAAATTAACATCAAGCCAGACAAAATGATGCCCATTCCCAGAAACGCCAGGTCAAATACCACAAGTAAAACTAAGCCAAATGTTAGGATTATAGAGCCCACAATCAGTTGTCCTTTGCTTCTTTTTAATTCCATTTTCTTTCTTCCTTTGTTCTTCATTTGAGCCCTTTTCTGTTGTAGTAAAAGTGGATTATAAAGTATGACCAAAGGCCAATGAGTATGAGTATATAAAAGAGGTCCGTGGTTCTAAACCTATCAGGAAAATAGATACTCACCCAAAATAAAACCGTAGTTGTTCCAACCATAATCCAGAAAGCAAAATATCCTGCTTTCTCATCAATTCTTCGCATTCTTTCGTCTAAACGAATTTCTGTTTCAGGTTTCGTTGCTCCGTACAAACCGGCTATAATTAACATTAAACCAGAAAAGACTAAACCAATTCCAAGAGCCAGAAGGTCAAATACCTCAAACAAAATCACGCCAAATATCATGATTATAGAACCCACAATCAGATGGTTTTTAATCCTTTTTAATTCCATTTTCTTTCTTCCTTTATTTTTTCCCATTTTCATCACCTTGTAAATTTATTTTACTTTATGTAAGGGTATGCAGACATAGAGTATATAAAACTTTCTATTTTGTAAATATACTATGGCTTTATATAGGATGAGTGCATACTCTGAGTTGAGGAGGTAAAAAATAAAAATGAAGAATTAAATTTTATATAAACCTTTGTTTTTCGTTCGGAAAAAACCGAATGAAAAGATAGTTTCATAAGATATAATGTGAATAAAACTTTTGAGCGCCGAAGAGAGACGCTTTATAAATGCCCAAAATAATTATTAAGTCAAATGGAGGGATATAGAAGAGCCTAATGGACAAAATCGCACTTGATAAGAGAATAATTGGAGCTTTGGCATCAGAACCGAGAGTTGACATTCTCAAAAAAATTGATTACGGATCTATGACATTGAGTAAATTAACGGATGAATTGAATATTTCTAAATCAACAGTTCACGAGCATCTAACGATTTTGATTGAATCAGGGCTGGTAAAGAAGGTGAATAGGGATAATAAGTGGGTTTACTTACTATGAGCTTACGGACAAGGGCACGGAGATTCTTCACCCGCACAAAATGACGCGGATAATAGTCCTTTTATCCACAGCGATATTGAGTTTTGTTGTTGGAATTGTTGGGCTATATCGGTTTGTAAGAAGTATCTTTATCGTTCCAGAGGAAGCTTTAAATTTAAGGGCTATGGCTCCTTACGAGCCGGTGCATCTAATTACTGGCTTGATCCTGATTTCACACTCGGGATTATCCTTTTATCGTTCGAAAAAAAACGAACGAAAAGATAGTTTTATCAAGGGTTTGAACAATGCGATTAGTGAGCGCCGAGGAGGGGCGCTAAAAAGGAAAGGGAAAAGAAGGGTTTTAGAAAAGATTAGGAGGTGAAATGTGAAAAAAAATGAAAAAAAAGAAAAAAGAAAGAATGAAAGTGCTGAGCCTATCTGTAGTCATGCTGTTACTTCTATCGATAGTAGCAGCGCCAGTAATGGCATATGAACCAACAAAGCCTTATGACAGTTCTACTACAATTAGTGATTGCGCAGATTGCAAAGATAGTTATGTAGCAGTAGGTCACGAAGACATAGCAAAGAGCAGAGATGCGGGAGAAGCTCTTGGTATAGTAATGGACTCTGAAGAATTGCATGAGGTATCACTCAATCTGACAAAGCAAGGATATCTTGTGATGAGTGACAAGCCCATAGTCATCGTAAATACCAGTACGAATACAGCGAGTGTGATCTTCGAAGCAATACCAATTCACGACAATTTAAGCGATGCGAGCAAAGCAGCGATGTTTGTAGTTGATTTAGAAGAAGGCATAGTCATAGAAGCATACTGGATAGATTGGTGTGCGGTTGCCTGTGCAGTTGCTGTAGCCGCGTGTGGAGTTGGATGTTCCGCAGCTTGTTGCTACGCCGTTCCGCCGCTCTGCTATATATGCATAAGTATATGCATCTACGCCTGCGACCAGGGTTACGATTCCTGCTATGATTGGTGCACTGGTCAATAGTTCTGTTCTATCTCACCGAACTATTTCCATCACCAATCTCGTTTTTTTTATATTTTTTATTAATTAAGATTAAAATACAGATAAAGATATAGGGTGATTATGATGGATACAGAAGCGAGAAAAGCGAAAAAAAATGCAAAAAGGATAAGAAGTTTTTTGACATCTCCAATAAAGCTGAGTGCCGTTTTCATAGGAGTAGTTGGAATTATTGTGTATTCCGTATATGTATCAGGACATCCTCCACTGGTTCCTTTTCCACTTTCAAATAGACTACAGGTAGCAATACTTAACGGAGCAATCTGGTACTGTTTGGGATTGCTCGGTGCCTGGATGGCAATGAAATCGTGGGAGAGCAAAGCGAAGAAGGGTAGATAAAATAAAAAGGTGGTCTTGATGGATACGGAAAATGGACAAAATCGCACTTGATAAGGGAATAATTGGAGCTCTGGCATCAGAACAGAGAGTTGACATTCTCAAAAGACTTGATTCCGGAGCTATGGCACTAAGAGATTTAACGGATGAATCGAATATTTCTAAATCAACGGTTCACAAACATCTAACGATTCTGATTGAATCGGGTCTGGTAAAGAAGGTAAATAAGGACAATAAGTGGGCTCATTATGAGCTTACAGGCAAGGGCACGGAGATTCTTCACCCGCGCAAAATGACGAGGATAATAGTCCTTTTATCCGCTGCGATATTGAGTTTTGCTGTTGGAATTGCTGGGCTATATCGGGTTGTAAGAAGTATCTATATCTTTCCCGAAGAAGCTTTAAATTTAAATTTAAAGGCTATAGCTCCTTACGAGCCGGTGCATCTAATTACTGGTTTGGTCCTGATTTCACTCGGAATTATCCTTTTATCGTTCGAGAAAAAACGAACGAAAAGATAGTTTTTTATTAATTAAGATTGAAATAAAGATAAAGGGTGATCATGATGGATACAGAATCAAGAAAAGCGAAAAAAGATGCAAAAAGGCTAAGAAGTTTTTTGACATCCCCAGTAAAGCTGAGTGCCTCTTTCATAATAATAGTATTCGGAATTAATATGTATTGGATGTATGTATTAGGACATCATCCGCTGGTTCCTTTTCCACTTCAAAATAGGTTACTGGTAGCAATACTTAACGGAGTAATCTGGTACTGTTTGGTGTTATTCGGTGCATGGATAGCAATGAAATCGTTGGAGAGTAAAGCTAAGAAGGAACGAAAAGAGTTTTCAAAGCTAAAAACCACGACAGTTGCTAAACTATTTCTGGCAGCAGCACTCGTTTTCCTGGTTTCTTCATACATGCTAAGCGACGCTTTTATACCCGGCATTGCTGTGGTACTCTGCATTGCGGGTGCATTACTCATCATCAGTATAATAGCAAAAGACACCCGCGTACTGGTGAGAGATAGAATCGAAAGAGAACTTTTAGCTGAACGAATAGAAGAACCCCTGGAAAGGCTTAAATTTTTGTTTATAGGGATAGCAGTGGTTATTTGTATAGACCTGATATACACGTACATCTTCGTATATCTTTCCGCACCCCTCTCTTCATATCATCCAGCCATAATAATCACCAAGATTTTTCTCGACATGAGTATTTTCGCGGGATGCATCACACTTGCCATTGTAATAGGCTTGAAGCTACTTCTGTGGGACGTTATAATAGATTAATACATCTATGAGAGTAAAAAGATGAATATGGAACCAAAAAAGGATTTGGGTGGTGAAATGAACGCACAAGGAACAAAACGCAAGAACAAAGTGCACATGGTGAAATATATTACTGTGGGTTTGCTCGTAGGTTTAATTGTTGGTGTGGCTCTGTCTGCTTTTGCAGGATTAGAAATCACAGCAATATCTAAAGAAGAGGCAGGCAATAAATCATTAGTTTATATTAATGAGAATATTTTAAAACCACAAGGTTTAAGTGCAGAATTAACCAGTATAGAAGACTATAGTAATGATTTGTATATTATAAACATTGATATTAAGGATAATAACCAAACGGTCAGATACGCATCAATATATATAACAAAAAGTGGGGATTTCCTTATTATGGGAAGAATGGTGAATCTTACTAAAGAAATGGAATCTATAGGTTCCCAACGGATAAATTATTCTCTAAGGTAGAAACTAAGGTGTTGAAAAACAATAAAAATAATAGGAGGTGTGAAAAGAAAAAATGAAAATCGGAACGACAATAGCGCTGGTAATAGTGCTGGTGGTGATTGCACTTTTTTTCCTGCTGCCTATTCTTTCCGGAAATATCCCGGAAGACATGTCAGCGACTGAAATAGGGCATTTTATCGGCGGGTTCGTGGGTTACTGGAGAGAGGCATTAAAAAGTGTGTTTTCCGCTTTGTAAGGGGGAAGTGAAAGAGGTGAGAGCAAGAAGATATCAAGATGAAAAATTATTAACCACAGATTACACAGATTAACACAGATGATAATATAGCGGTTTGGCGGTTTAGTGGTTTAGCGGTTTGGTTATGTGGCTGAGCCTCTAACGAGCTAAACCTCTAAACTCGCTTAATCCGTGTAAATCTGTGTCTAAAATAGAAGGAAGTCATAGGAAAAAGAAGCAAAGGAGGTAAACAAAAAGGAGATAAAATGATAAGAACGGAAAACCTGACAAAGGTATATAATGGAAATAAGGCAGTAGATGGTCTGAATTTGGAGATAGCGGAAGGCGACATATTCGGCTTTTTAGGTCCGAACGGAGCAGGAAAGAGCACGACAATACTGATGCTCGTGGGACTGATCGAACCCACCGAAGGCAAGTGCATCATAAACGATATCGAGGTAGCGAGGAATCCGCTTAAAGTAAAGGAACTCATCGGATACCTGCCGGAGAACGTTGGGTTCTACGGCAATATGACCGCAGAGCAAAACCTCGATTACTTCGCTCGATTCTATCCGATGGACGCGAATGAGAGGAAGAAGAGAATAGAAGAACTGCTTGAACTGGTGCAGCTGGCTAGCGTAAGCCAAAAAGTAGGCGGATATTCAAGGGGGATGACGCAGCGACTTGGATTCGCACAGGCATTGCTTAATAATCCGGAGGTTATTTTCCTGGATGAGCCCACTACAAATCTTGACCCGGAAGGGGTATTACAACTCAGACAAACGCTCAAGAAACTATCGGATGAAGGAAAAACGATCTTCTTTTCTTCTCACATTTTAGCCGAGGTCGCTCAGGTCTGTAATACGATAGGCATAATCTCAAATGGCACGTTGATAGAGCGCGGCACACTTGATGAAGTCAAGACGAAATTA
>JAUWNY010000085.1 GCA_030612405.1 Candidatus Methanophagales archaeon
ACAGACCGCAAAAAGCTTGAGACGACATACAAAACCGATGAACGGGGTGCAATGCTGAATGAAAAAAGTGCAACCGTTGGTTTTATCGCTCTTTCATTGTTTTTACTGGCATATCTAATCAAGGACTATTTTGAAGCAGGAATTTTTGATAAGATATTATTATTAACGCTCTGTGGTGGCTGGGTTGTTCTTATTTTAACGAGGCTCTATTACGAATGGAAGACATGAGGCGATTTAAATGGAATTGAAAAGATTCAACGATTATTTCGTTGTAGGCTCGGGGATTATACTCCTTGGCTTAGTTTTACTTGCGGTATTTGACCTGTCGTTTCTGGGAATGGGCATTGTTTTGTCTGGCTTGATGTTAATTTTTATTGGCATACATTGGGCAAGGAAACCCAAAACAGAGATTCCAAGCGACGAAAGATATATAAGAATTAATGAAAAAGCGGGTTCCAATGCATTTTGGACAACCATAGGAATTTTAGCGGTTTTAACGTACGTGGATTTCTATTATCCATTAGGTCTGAACTTTAGGGAATTTTTTATGATAGTTGTTGGTGTTGGAATGTTCTCATTCCATGTACATCGCTTTTACTACGATAAAAAGGGCTTCAAATGAAGAACAAACTCAAAGTTTTCAGAGCGATGCACGATTTAACGCAGGAAGATTTGGCTGAGAAAGTGGGGGTGACGAGGCAGACCATAAATGCAACAGAAAAAAGAAAATACAATCCCTCGTTAGAGCTTGCGTTCAAACTTGCGAGATTATTTGAAGTTAAGATAGAGGATATTTTTATTTATGAAGATGAAAGAGATGGAAGAAATTTTTATCCACTTGATACAAGTATCTGACCAATTACAAAGAACGAGTTGAAGAAGAGAAGTCATGATCCAAGTGCTCCAACAACTGCACGTAAATTCCATCTTTTCATTGCGTCATATTATATGACTTTTATAGTTAATATACACTAATTATCTATACAATCGCCTGAATTGCGCTATTCCTTCTTCCTTCGCAATCTCGGCATCAACTTCGTTTTGCCCAGCCACCCGACCCCAACCAGAATTAATATCGGCAATGCGTATCCAACAAGGATTATCAATCCTCGTACCACCGACACAAACCCTCCGAATGCAGAACGAATAGCATCCCGGATCCCCCAGCTATGCGTTATCGGCTCAGGCTCATTCAATGAAACGGAGACTGTTGCAAGCTCGACACGGTTCTCAAGATATTTTATCCGCCCGGTAAGCCGTTCGATTTCACTTCGCACACGCCATATTTCGCGTTCAACCTCAAGAACTTCCTTTGTATTATTAGCCATGTCCAGAATCTCCAGTAATCTCTGCTCCTGCCGCTCTGAATTGTTAAGCCGCGCCGTCAAATCAATATATTCCTCTGTAACATCCTTTCCGGATGTATCTTTTGATTTTACATCGCCAACGCACGCTATTTCGTTGATAACTGCAATGAACCTATCCGCGGGTATCCTGATTGTAATACTACCCCTCTTACGCCCGGTATCGGTAACATAAGAGTGCGAATCAGAGATAAACCCATTTGACCGTTCTACAATATCAATAACGGCATCAGAACTCGATTGGAAGTCTTTTACTTCGATGCGCAATGAAGCACGTTGAATTATCTTTCTCTCGGTATCCGCATCGGTATATCGTGATTCCAACGTTCCAACTGACACTGTTTTTTCCGCATATTCTCTTGACATTGCTGCTTCTGGCGCTGGTCGCGGTACGGGCATTGGAGGCTCTGGTGGTAGTGCGAATCCGCCACCTACGCCCATTGGATACCCTTTCTGTTGTGAATAATCGGTCGGTCCCTTTGAACCCGGCGGTAAGGAGGCGACCAGAAAACCCGCTGAAGCTGCTAATATGCAGAGCACAACGACAACCGCTACTTTGGTGTATTTTTCCATTTTTGTTTTATTACCCAAAAGTCCAGTTTGTTTTTTACCCTTTATAAGCTTATCGATAGCTACGAATTGGTTCGTAGTTATAGATTAATTTAAAAAGGGACAAAACAAAAATAAGAACTGATGGTTTTGAACACAAACAATAACGGAATAGAAGAAAATGCCAATACCGAGGATGAAAAACTATTAATCCTCCCGTTAAACGACAAAAACTCCAAGGAAATCGCCCAGATTATTTCTAACGATACTGCAAGGAATATTTTAGAGGCTCTCGCATCCAATCCTCTTTCAGCATCCGAAATAGCAGAAAAACTCCGCATTCCTTTGAGCACCGTTCAATACAATCTTGAGAAGCTTAACGATGCAGGACTGGTGAAGGTAGAGCGAACGAAATACAGCGAGAAGATGAAACGTGTGAAGATATACGCACCGCAGCGTAAATTCGTTGTCATCGTTCCGGAGAAGACAAATAGAAAAGATGTCATTGCGACATTGAAGAGGTATTTGACGGTGATATTCTTTGCGGTGGCTGGCTCCGGGATGATAGAATTTTTAACGATGAAGATGAAGATAAAAGGTCCTGGGTGGGAAGAAGTCACCGGGGGAATAGCTGAAAAAGGAGGCGGAGACTATGCACCAATACCTGCACCTACAATAATACCATCGCCAGAAAAGGCATTAGACGTAGCTTTGGGATTCGATGTTTTCGCGCATCCCGGTTTATGGTTTCTCTTTGGGTGTCTGTTCGTAATACTTGTTGTATTCCTCATAGAGTATCTTGGAAGGAAAAAATAAAGAAAGGATTGAACTGAAATTGAGTGGATCTGATAACTACGAATTGATTCGTAGCTATGGAAAATCTTATATAACCCTTCTTATCAACTATACATTAGCGCCGAGGAGGGGCGTAAAAAGGAGGTAAAATAAAAAGATGAAGGAAAGGGAAAAGATAGGTTTAAAAAATTTAGGAGGTGATATGAAAAGATGAAAACGAGAAAGATATTGGCGATTGGTACATTGGTAATACTGGTATGCAGTGTTGGAGTAGTTATAGCTCAAGAAAATCTTGTAAAAAACAAAAAAATACAAATAAAGGGATATAACAACAGTGAACTCGCAGAAATTCTGGAAAGTCATGGAATGGTACAAGATCCAGAGACAGGACTGTTCAAAGTAAAAACAGAAGGAGGAATACCCGAGGCAGGAATATCTGGGGCAGAGCTAAAAGAAATGATAGCGGAGGCGAATCTTAAAAACTTCAGAGAGCCCGTAACTGGAGAAATAAACTACACAAAACTCGCTAACTTCACAGACCCAGTGACGAAGATAGTAAGGAGATTGAAAGAAAGAGGATATAATGACAACGTGATCATAGAAATTTTAAGAAAACATGGAATGGTATGGAATCCCGAGACAGGGGGTACAGGGATAGGTTTGACTTCAGAGGATCTGGGATTTAAACACTTGCCAAAGCTTTACAATCCGGGGGATAATGAAACCTTTGTTGAATCTCTCGATAGCACTCAGAAATACCAATTAATGGAAGTTACAGATGATGTGTATAGAGGTGTTTGTAACCTAATGAAATCCGGGAGTTGTGCAGCAGAAGAAGGAGGGACTACTACGCATGTGGTTACTACTCATATGGGTGCCGAAGGACATTGGACAGAAGCTGGCGTTTACAAAGATACTGGCCCAACTTTGTGGTTATTTTCATATGACGATGACGAAATATTTGAGGGAGGAAGTTATTGGGGGTGGCATGGTACTACAAGCGCTGGAGTTTACAACAAATTTGATATCCATGTTACAACTCTCACGCCCGATTGGGAATGGGAATATGATATTTACATTAATGACGATTGGAAAAGAAGTGAACATCTGCCTGCGATACCTCCGGGGATGTGGCCGTATTATGATGTTAATCAGGCAAATGAGATTTGGTATGACACTGGTTGGACTCCAGATACTACCAGAGCCATCTTTAAATGCCCACGGCTAATTGATCAATACAACACTGAAATATGGTGGAATGAGAATGTGGGGACTGTCTGGAGGCGCAATTTCTGGCCACCCTATCCTGTAAAAGAACATCATGAGATAAGCGGAGATGCATACAAATACGAGACATGGGTAGAGTAGATGAGTAAGGGGGTAACAAAGATGAAAGCAGACAAAAAATTGCAATTTTTTTATTTTTTGTAATGAAATGGAAATGAGTATCTTGGAAGGAAAAAGAAGAGATTTAAAAAATTTAGGAGGTGATAAAAAGATGAAAGCGAAAATAGTAGCAGGTACAATAATAGCACTTATAGCAGTAGCAGGTATAGCTTTAGTTGTCAGTTCTACACAACTATATCCAAAAACTCCAGAAGCAGTCGAAGTAGAATGTGAAGGATGTGAGACAATCGATAGACCTTCAGATATTGAGCCTTTAGATGTTTATAACGGGCGTATAGAAGACTATTCAAGTGGTCAATCTGATTGCGAGGGAAGGACGGAAGACTGGAATACAGCGGTATGTCTACATAATACGATAATAAGGTGGTCGGGAGAGAGTGAACATGCAGTTGATTTTTGGGATAGTGTGAGCAAGTGTTATTGGCGTTGGGATCCAGATCACCCGACAGAGTGGTGTTATCCGGAATGGGCTGATGGGAGACAGGATCTGGATGTACATCTTGTAACTATAGCGAATAACGATATTCCGTTTGGTCACTCAGTATGTGGAGAGTACAAGGGAGGAGGTATGGAAGATTTTGATAACTGGCGGTTCTTTCAGTACAATGATGGCGATATCAACCCCGGTGAGTGGCAGATGCCCTGTGGTACCGATAATGAGAATACAAAAGTTCGTGTTAAGAGCGTTTTTTCCATCAGTTGCAGGAGTGGTGGTAGCGAGCCTGTCATTGCTGCTTGGGAAATAGACAAAAACTGTGATGTATCAAGTCGTGTGGTCGGTTTACCAAGTGATACGAAAGATGAAGATACAACTTGGATCAACGCTGAAATAGAAGATTTAGAAAAGAAGCCAGAAATGCAAATTGCTGCGTGGATGATAGACATAGGAGAAAAGGAAGTCGATATTTGGGTTTACGAGCTTACACCGGAGAACCAGCAATTGGATGACACAATGATTGGTGAATGGAAAGTCAATGTGTGGGAAGACCAAAAGCCACCAGAATAAAAAGATACAGAGAAATGACCTTTGCTAACCTTATCTGAAGGTTAGCCCTTTTCTTTTTTTATGTATTACTCGAGTATTCAAAAAGCTCATCTAAATTATTGATGGAATATCCCGAATTAATTTTACTCATCAACATAATCATTTGATCTTTTTGATATTCAATCTATGTCTAACGACACTGCAAGGAATATCTTAGAAGCTATCGCATCCAATCCTCTTTCCGCATCCGAAATAGCAGAAAAACTCCGCATTCCTTTAAGCACCGTTCAATACAATCTTAATAAACTTAACGACGCGGGACTGGCGAAGGTAGAGCGAACGAAATACAGCGAGAAGATGAAACGTGTGAAGATATACGCACCGCAGCGTAAATTCGTGGTTATCGTTCCGGAGAAGACGAGCAGAAAAGATGTTATTGCGGCTTTGAAGAGATATTTGACGGTGATATTCTTTGCGGTGGTTGGCTCGGGCATAATAGAATTTTTTACAGCTATGAGGATGAAAGGTCCAGGCTCAGCATTTGAAGAAGTTACAAGGTCAATATATGAAGAAGGAGGTGGAGCTCCTGCTCCTGCACCAATGCCACAACCATGTGCACCTACCGTAGTGCCATCGCCGATGCCCGCATCAAAAGGAATTGGTCTTGATTTGGGATTTGATATCTTTGCTCATCCCGGTTTATGGTTTCTCTTTGGTTGTCTGTTTGTAATATTGGTTGTGTTCCTCATAGAATATCTTGGACACAAAAAAGGACGCAAAGAGAAGAGTTGAGCAATCAGCTCCTTATCTTTCTTCTTTCTTCCTCACTCACTTCAACAAAACCACATTTCCCGTTCCTCTCCTCCTTCTCTCTGCCAATCCTTTGCTTTCAAGCAAATCCAACGACCTGCTGACATTTGCCTTCGGCAGTCCGGTTTTCTCCACTATTTCTCTTTGTTCGATAATTCCATCCGACTCAAGAATCGTTTCGTATACCTTGCGTTCGTCATCCTTCAATGTTTTTGATAACTCCCCCCATCTCTTTTTCCGTTCTTCCAGTATCACTCTTCCGGCATCTCCAGCAGCAGGCTTTTCTGCGGGAACAGGAACAGAGAACAACAGGTATGCTCCACTGATGCCAAGCACAAGAGAAGCTATGACAAGAATGACCACGTCTGTATATGTAAAGAATCCCGGAATTTGCTTCGTTACAACATTATTCCCATTCACGAATATTTGTATTGGCGTGGGATTCAACAGTTTTATTCCAAGCACGAACACCGCAGTGACAAATAATGCTGCCACAAATGCTATTTTTCCATGAATATTTTTTGTTTCCATTTTTCTCTTTTTTCACCGTCCCAATCTAATAGCAGGTATCCAATTGGTGTATATCTTCCCATTAGCATCTGTAAACCGCTTGCAGGTTATTTCCCCTCCCGTTGCGTTAAACTTCTCCGCATGTATTATCTGCGGGTAAGAGCCTGTGCGTATGGTGTAGTTGTAGTTATCGTTTTTTACCAGCTTGAAAGATTCATTAAAGGTGATGTTGTGCCAATCTCCTTTGTAACCTTCCCAATGGGCTTCTACTTCCCATGTTGAGTTCCATATTTTCACATATTCCGTATGACCGCCTGTGCCTGAGCATGGATACGTGTAAAGACTGGATACATTAATCGTTTGATTTGGCTTTATTGTCCCGTTATGTGTGCCAAAGATGCTTGGGTATGGATTTTCTGATGCCCCGGTATCGAGTGCGAAGGGATAAGGAACCTCAGTAGTGGTGAAAGTCCAAAGAGGACCCGGTGTGGATGCCCCGTGATTATCAGTGCCAATTATCTTCCAGTAATACTTGGTGCTGTGGTTCAAAACGCCAGGGCCATAGCTTGTTTCGGTCTGGTTGTCCGAGACCAATGGAGGACTTGTGCAGGTGCCAAAGTAGATGTCATAGGTAACTGTGTCGCCAATATCCGGGTCCCCTCCTATCCAGCTCAAATTGGTATTGACGGAAACGCCAGTAGCGTGGTTTTCCGGTGAGGAATTACTGGGGATGTTAGGAGGGCTATTTAGGTTGTGGGTGGTAAAATTCCAAACATCGCTCGTAGTGGATTTGCCCCATTTATCCGTTGCGACAATTTTCCAGTAATAATTAGTATTGTAATTCAATGTGCCGGGGTCATATGTAATTCCAGTTTGGTCATCGGAGACGAGTTCATCAGGAGTGGTATCTTCTGCTTCAAAATAAACGTCATAAGTCACCGTATCCCCTGGATCCGGGTCTCCTCCAGTCCAGCTCAAGTTTGCATCAACGTGGACACCAGTAGAATTATCAGGAGGATATGGATTGCTTGGCTTGTAAGGTGGCTCGTCTGATTCCACAACGGCTTCCCATACATCTATTCTTCCAGCGCCATACAAATTATCCTTGCCAGAAGTGCCAAGGTCTACTGCGGTGGATTCGAGTAGCGATTGAATATCGTTGGCAGTAAGAGTGGGTTTTGCGCTCAATAATAGTGCTGCAGCTCCAGCAGTATGGGGTGTTGATGCACTTGTCCCGTAGAAGTGTCCATAAACAGAATTAGACACACCGTCTGGTGCCACTGCGTCTGGTTTTGTTCTCCCATCATTTGTTGGACCCCTTGAACTGAATGATTCTAAACTGTCATCACTCCAGTACGTAGCACCCACAGCCATTGCTCCTGCTGCATCTGCGGGTATTGTGAGGCTACTTGATTTCACGTTGTGTTCTGGGAAATTGTTATAGAAACTGTAAAGCTCGAAATGGACATCTTTCGTTGCGGAATACTTCTTAATACCAACACCCCAATATGCGGAAAACGCAGTTTCACCAATTATCGCTTCTGTTGGCGGTTGTGTCCCGGTTTGTAGGTTTTCCGAGCCAGCAGCTATTTCCCACACAGTATCAGTTTTTACCAACAGGTAAAGATCGTAATCCTGATTTGACATTGGCCAATCATCCCAGCTTAGGAAGAGCGCGATTGGCGTTCCGGCGGGGAGTGTTCCAAGAGCTAAAATCTCATCTTTCGGGCTAACAGAGAATTCATGCCAGCCATCGCCATCTGTATCCTCGTATTCTCCCTCATAATGTCTTTTTGCTTCGTTCCCGGCAGCTACTACAAATAGGATTCCGTTATCACGGGCATTATTGACGACATCGCATATAAATCCTGTTCCGTCGTATCCGCCAGCATTGACCCAGCCCATTGAACAAGAAATGATGTCAACGTGCTTAGAGATTGCATAATCAACCGCATTTGCAAATTCAACTCCTGTTTCAAAGTTGAACAGGTAAAGTTTTGCATTTGGTGCGACATCAAAAACAGTTTCAGCACATGCAGTTCCATGTCTTTCTCCGCCTCCGGTTATGTCGCCGTCTGCTCTAAATGACTTCACCTCTACGATATTTACTGATGGTATCTCGGGATTCGTGGCATAACCATTGAAACCCGCATCAATCACCGCTATTTTCACATCTTCTCCTTTTATTCCTCTTGCATGCAGCTTATCCGCATTTATCACGGATACGCCTTCACTCGTTATTAAAGGATACGCTCTTAATGGTCTGCGTATGTATTGGACAGCATGGTTTTTTGCAATCTCTTTGAGCTCAGATATTGGAACGAGTGCCTGGACGAGATTTTTGTATCTCCTCTCTATCTCGATATCCTTATCTTCCAGCTCTGCTTTTTCATTCGTTAGTATTAACACCACCCTTATCCTGTCATTAATGAGGTGGATGTTACTCTGCTTAGCAATATTTTGTGCTTCTACAAGATTAATTTCGCTTGCATTTACAACCTGTGCGATCACAGATTCCATTTTAGGATTCTTAAAATCTGCACGTGGTATAAGATTTATATCTTCTGCGACTATATTTGCGCTACTACCGTTGCTGGCTGTGGTAGCAATAAGCACTAAAGGGCTGCATACCACCAGTAATGCTAATAATACAGGCAATACTTTCTTCTTTTCTTTCATTTCCATTTTCTTTCTATTCCTTCTACTTCCTGAAAGGAAAAAAAATAAAAAGAGAGTAAGGATTGGCACTAATTTACTTGCTTTTGCTTTCATTTTTCGCTAATTCTCTGTTTTTAGCTTATTTTGAAATTTCTGCCTCTGCTTGTGTGAGTATCGCAGTTATCGGGAAGATTTCTGTCTTTGTCTGCTCGAATCTCTTTTCAAAGTTCAATATCGTGATACCCAAAACCTCGTTTGTCTTCGGGGCCACTCTAATCAATATATCGTCACCTACCTCTTTGGATATTGCCTCTCTCGGGTCTCCTATCGAGATGTCCAATACATCTCCTTCTTTGTCAAAAAACATTCTCAGTCTTTCTTCCATACTATTTCACCCTTCTTAATCCTGCCGGTTATGTAGGATGTGCTAATAAAACAATCTTCATCTGATATTTTGACAGCCACACATATATACTTTCCTTGATATAGGTCTTTATAATACTTGTAGAACAACAATACATTTGAAGCATATACACTCCGTTTGATTATTTCAGGACTTATTAAAGTCTCTTTTATCCTGTCTGACTTCCCATTTAGCTCAGGATGTGTCTCCAAAATATGTTCCCATACCCCAGTGGATAGCCTTATCTCCCTATCAAATATATCTTTGAATTTCATACTGTTTTTTTAAGTTTCTCTATTTTTAGTCAAGCTTATCACTGTGCCCTCACCGTATATCCATCCTCATGAATTTTACGTATGCTATCGTAAACATTACCACTGGAAAGACCAGTAAGACGAGTAGATTCTTCCACACCATTCCCAGAGCTTCGAGGATGCTCGTTCCCGCGGGTGGTTCTTCTCCCCCCGGACCAAAAAATCCGCGTAAAGGTTCAAAAGTCGGATCGAGAACTGCAGCAGATACTTTATCGAAATTGCTCTTTGGATCGCCTATTGTAAACATCTCTTGCACCCTCATCACTTTCTTCATGTATTCCTGCATTTCTTCTTGCCATTCTTCTCGTATTCTCTCTTGTTCTTCTTTTTGTTCCTCCCATTTACTTATGTCTTCAGATTCGTTTATCTCTTGTATCCCCCTTCCTGGATACTCCGGCATGTCTCCAGCGAGTTGCATACCGACGTACGAGCCCGCTATGGGCATGACGAATGAGATAACAATGAATATCACAAGCGTGTACGTTATTGCGCGGGTACTGTTTTTCGCAATCGTTGAGCACATCAGCGCGATCGCAAAGAACGAGAACATAAACAACAGCGTAAATCCCATGAAGACTAAAATCCTCACAAATTCGTCCCCGGTCGGCATGATCCCGAGCATCATTAGTATTCCTATTGACAAAAACGTCATAACCAGCATCGCAAATCCCAGTGCTCCCATTCCGCCGAGCGCCTTACCATTGATTACCGTATCGCGGAACACGGGATGCGATAACAACGACTTCAGAGAACCGCTCTCTTTCTCGCCGGAGATCAAATTGAACCCGATCGCTATCGCCAGTATTGCATAAAGAATGCCAAACAACATACTCATCATCTGGAAAACGAAAAGTATCGAGGGTTTTTTCGGCATCCAACCCGGCGGCATTCCCTCTGGATGCTCCTCTATTTCTGCCGTTCGTTCTTTATAACTCTCCAATTGCTCATTATAGCTTTCAACGCCCTGATACATCGCCAAAAGCGAAATTATCATCAGTATCGCGAGAATCGCCATGAATTTCTTGCCCATTACGTGGTCCAGGAACTCTTTTTTTGCCACCACGAATATTCCAGCCATCTATTTATTCACCCCCTTTTCCTTTGTAAACCGATTCCATGAAAACGTCCTCTAACGTTGACTCTTCTATTCTTAACTCCTTAATTACGATATTGTGTTCAAGCAAATACCTTGATATATCTCCCCTTATATCGGATTTTGCTTCTATGACCGCCCTTCTACCGTTATAGTCTACGTTAACTATATTTTCATGCTCTATCTTTGGCATATCTTCATTTGTTGTTTCCACGATAATTTTGACGGTCTTCCGCACGTCTAATTTCGCTTTAATTTCATCAAGTGTGCCATGCTCTATCAACGTGCCATTTGAGATTATGCCTATTGTCTTACACACCTGAGCAACCTCGGCTAAAATGTGAGAAGAGAAGAAGATCGTTTTTCCTTCATCCGATAGTTTTTTGAGCGTTTGTCTGATTTGTAATACCCCTTCCGGG
>JAUWNY010000031.1 GCA_030612405.1 Candidatus Methanophagales archaeon
ATGCGTTAAAGCGATACCCACTATTCCACATCCTTCTCGCATGAAGCACCGTTGTTTTGTCATTTCTAATTACCGCACCAATCCAATCACACCACTGCCTCGCGAAAATAGTAAACCATCTCGCTTCATTGCCTCTATTACCTCTTCTGCCTTATCTCTGTCCATGCCTTCCTCCTCGGCGATGTCAAGCACGTCTTCTATCGGTACTTCATCTCCGTGTTCTGCTTCCAGCTCCGTTATTATCGCCTTTATAGACCTTGCTCGGTCCCTCCGCGTTTTTGTCGTGCCCGCGTTTATCCAATCAACATCCAGCTTGTCGGTTTCCGGGTCAGTAAAAACATGCTTTAAACAGTAGTTAACCACCTCGATTACAGATTCCGCATCCTCAACCGTTACTTTATCACTCAGCCGGGTTCGCGCCTTCGCCTCGCCCAGCCGAATTAAAGCTTCTAATTGCCGTGCTGTTACCGGAACCGGCGCTTCTTCGTCGTCATATCCCTGCCTTCGAAGCCCGATATAAAACTCCAGGAACTTGTTCTTCGCTTCTTCGCTCATCACCGGGAATACATTCCTTTTACTCCACGCAACGTATTTCCTTAATAAGTCGCCTTGTACTGCCGGCTCCATTATTCGCATTGCCTCCCCGAAATGCTCTTTTTCTCCTTCTTCTACCTTCCCTATGTTCTTTACCCTCGCTAGTATTTCACCCGCGTAATGCGTCTCTAGTATATGTTTCGCCGTCTTTGTGTCCATTTCTTCATTTGGGCGGTCCATCATGGTGTAAATAAGGTCGAATCGCGACAATAACGTGGGTGGCATATTTATCTGCTTTGAGATTGGCTCGTATCGGTTAAAACGCCCTCCTATGGGATTCGCAGCCGCTAATAACGCACACCGTGAATTTAACCTCGCCATTATCCCTGCTTTCGCTATGCTCACCGTTTGCTGTTCCATTGCCTCGTGTAGCGCATCGCGGTCTTCCTTTTTCATCTTGTCTATCTCGTCCACTGCCGCTATCCCCTTATCTGCAAGCACTAACGCACCCGCTTCTAACGTCCACCGTCCGTCTCCAAACTCGTCTCGCACCGCGGCAGCGGTAAGCCCCGCAGAGGTGCTGCTCTTGCCACCGGTATATAAACCACGTGGCGCTAACTTCACCTGATAAATGAGCAGTTGACTCTTTGCGACTCCCGGGTCGCCAACGAGCAGCACGTGTATGTCCCCTCGCACCCTCGTCTCGTCCGGCAGCTCCTTTGGTATCCCGGCAAACAACTGGAGTATCATCGCTTCTTTTATCTCGTTGCAGCCGTATATGGAGGGTGCAATGCTTCTTATTAGTTTCTCATACACGTCCGGCTGATTCTTCAGTTTCATTATCTCGCGCTCATCTTCTTCCGTTATCTGTATCTCTTCGAATGCCTCCTCCATTACCTCCAGCGAATTGCCATCCATGTATATATCGAAGAAAGGTGTCTTCCCGAACTGTGTCGTGCGCTGATACGACCTTAAAATACCGGTAACAATAATACGGTCGCCCGGGGCAATCTCACCTGAAATGTCATCTTCCAGATTTACGTCTATCGCCTGTGGTAGCTCCCCGCCCCTCAACTCCTCCGGCGATTCCTGTAACCTTATCTTTTGCGAATTTGCAAATTTGCACCTATCCACCAATAGCTTGAAATGCTGAACTTTTCTGCCACATCCGCCACTCGCCTGTTCGCACTCCCGCGGCTCCTTGAATTGCCTCCCTCCTGTTTGCTCCACCGAAAAGATATGTCCGCAAAAGGGGCATTCAAATACCGCTTCCACCACTCGCGGTCTTACCTCCGTCGCCTTCGTTACCAGCCCCTCGATACCCATCAGCTTACCTATATCTCCGCTTCGAATATCGCGTATCTTCAGCTTTCTCGGAAGTTTTATTATACGGAGATTCGCCTCATCGAGCGTGACACCGGTGGGAATGTCCATTTCCCTTAACGCCTGTGTTGCAGAAGCAATTGTCGCATCAGGTTCTTCTAACAGCATATCTGCAAGATTCGGGTCGTATGTGTCCATATCAGCGAATTTAACAAATAAACTACGCTTTTCGGGATATGAATTCGACATCTCTATAAGCTCGTTCCAGCAATAGCGCTTCAGAAAGCCCTCCCACCTCTCGGTTACCAGGTCTTGCATCATTTTATCTTTGCCTTTACCTTTACCCTTTTTATCTCATGTTTGAATATGATATAGGTGTAGTGTAGTTTAGTTGATACAAATACAAATATTTTTTTTAAATTGTGGATAGTGATGAGAAAAGGCGTACGTATGGAAGTGGGAGCGGGTGCAAGAATTAGAATGACTGAATTAGCGGTTGTTTTTGATGGTGCCGGCGTTTTATACGCACCTTTCAGGATTATAAAAAATATAGGAAGGGGCGTGACAAAACGGAGCAGAGTTTCAGGAATTACCTGCACAGACCGTCTTGAAAGGGGTGCAATGGCGATTTTAAAGACAAGATATGAAGAAACGCTGGAAAAGGAGGAACCTTCCAAAAAGCTGTCTGACGTGATTCGTGAGAAAAAAATAGAAATTAAGGTGGTGTATAAGAAAAAAGGAATTAGTGACCTCGAAGTAGTAGCGGCAATTTTGGGGGATAAAGACGTCAAACTGAAGGATGTGCATGAAACGATGTCCTTTTTAAGAAGGTGCGATATTCTTCCCGTAGTAGGGGTGGGCGTGATTATGGACGTGGCATCGAAAAAGATAAAATACATGATTGCCGGGGGTATAAATTTCTTCCCGGGAACGCAAAACCTACTTAAACAATTGCGTGAAATGGGCGTCGCGATTTTCGTTGCCTCGGGTGACAGGATAGAAAGGGACGAGATGGCACCTTATCTGCCTGATATGCCTCCGGAGAACATTTTCGGTATGATGAACCCCGGGGATAAGTGCAAATTAGTAAGAAAGTTGAAGGAGCAGTACAAAGTGATAATGGTGGGGGACGATAGGAATGATTATCTTGCGATGTGGGAGGCGGATATGGCGGTGTTATCGCTGCAGGAAGAAGCGGACAGACCGGGGAAGATTTTTGATGTTGCCGATATCCGAATAAAAGATATAGGAGAACTAAAGGAAATAATAGAAGAGATAGAGTAAGGGGATAAAAATGGAGCGCGCAAAAGAAGGTGAAGAGTTGAAATCACTGGCAGCGAACTTGAGAAACTTCGATGGTGTGAAGCGAAAACGAGCCATAAGCGACTTCGTAAAAAGGTTGGGGAACTCAGACCTCGTAGGAAATCGAACGATAGTGGGATTTGGAGAAGATGCTGCGGCACTCGAGATTAACGGCGATAATCTCATTCTGCTCGCGGTAGATGGTATCTGGGGCAGATTGCTGGATGCTGACCCCTGGTGGGCGGGATATTGCGCTGTGCTTGTGAACGTGAATGATATAGCGGCAATGGGCGGCACCCCGTTGGCAATGGTGAATCTGGCATCCACGCAGGAGAAGGAAATCTGTGCAGAACTGGGGCGAGGGATGGGGGACGGCGTGAAGAAATTCGGCGTGCCCATGGTCGGCGGCCATCTGCACCCTGACACGTCTTATAATGCGCTGGATGTCGGAATAGTAGGGATGGTAAAGTGCGATAGTGTCATAGTTTCAAGCGGTGCTAAACCGGGCGACCGCGTATTAGTCGCGGTTGACCTTGATGGTCGAGTGTATCCCAACTATAATTTAGCTTGGGACAACACGACAAAGCGGTCTGAGGCTGAGATAAAAAAGCAGTTGGATACAATGGTGGAGATAGGAGAGAAGAAATTAGCAACTGCGGGGAAGGACATAAGCAATCCCGGCACGCTGGGCACATTTGGAATGTTACTCGAGTGTTCGGGTGTAGGAGCAACAGTGGAGCTGGATAAGATGCCGGTACCAAGACCTGACGTTGCGGAACAAATATCTTTCGAGCACTGGCTGAAGATGTATCCGGGAACGGGATTTGTACTCACGGTAGAGAACGAGGATGATGGAACAGAATGCATCGAAATATTCAGGGATGCGGGAATAGAAGCCGCTATCGTTGGTGAAATAGACGGTAGCAAGAAGCTAAAAATAACAAATGGCAAAGATACAGCAACCGTATTTGACCTTGATAAGGAGATAATAACGGGAATAACGAGCAAAGGAAGAGGGGAATAGGATGGGATAGGACAGCATAAGTAAACCCATATTGCCACATCTCGAGTAAGACATGAACGAGAATTTTGATGACCTGTACGAGCAGATAAGGAAGGGAGAGCTTGAAAGAGAAGATGCGGTATTTTTAGCGGCTAATCCCGGTTATCTGTTCCAGTTAGCCGATGAGCTGCGTAAAGAGCAGAAAGGCGATATTGTCACGTATGTGTCGAATCGAAACATAAACTTCACGAATGTTTGTGTAGGCAACTGCAAGTTCTGTGCGTTCAGAGAAGAGAAGGAGCGTGGGTATCTGCTGAGCATGGACACGGTTTTGAGTAAGGTTGAAGAAGCGGTGAATAATGATGCAACGGAGATATGCATTCAAGGCGGGCTGCACCCTGACCTTACCCTGCAGGACTATTGCAGAATCGTGGAAGAAATAAAATCGAATTTTGATGTGCATATACATGCCTTTTCGCCGATGGAGATATACCATGTAGCGAGAAATTCAGGAATGAGCGAAGAGGAGGTGTTGAAAGAATTAAAAAAGGCGGGTCTGGGTTCTGTTCCGGGAACGGCAGCAGAAATACTCGATGATTCTATACGAGAGATAATATGCCCCAAGAAGATAAAAACCGCGCGGTGGGTGGAGATAATAAAGACTGCGCATCGGTTGGGTATTCCATCAACGTCTACTATTATGTATGGGCATATCGAATCATTGGAGGACAGGATAGAGCATATATTCAAGATAAGGGAGATACAAAAGGAGACAGGCGGATTCACGGAATTTGTGCCGCTGAAGTTCATGCGAAAGAACAACGAATTGGGGCGGATGGTGAACAGAGAAGTTTCTTTTTTGGAAAATGCAACCGTTCACGCGCTATCAAGGGTCATTCTCCATCCGTATTGCGTGAATGTGCAGGCATCATGGGTAAAGTTAGGGGTGGCGGATGTGCAGAGGATGCTTCATTTTGGTGTAAACGATTTAGGTGGGACTTTAATGGAGGAGAGCATCTCAAGGTTATCGGGTTCCCTGGCTGGTGAGTATATGAGCCCAGAGGACTTCGAGCGATTGATAAAGGATGCAGGGAGAACGCCAAGAAGAAGGGACACGTTGTATAAGTTATTGTAACTTCAACCTGATTCGTAGTGGTTATCGAAAGTTTTATAAGAAATCAAATTTACTTAAATTATGATGAACAAAAAATTACTTTTCGGGATTTTGGCAATTGCCATAGTAGCCATCGCAGGAGTTAGCTTGTTTTATTATCTAAAAGATGCGGGATTCACAATAGCTTGGAAATCACCGTTTATACGGGAAGGAGAAGACCAGCAACCATCAGTGCCTGCTCTCACACCGGCTATAACTCCCTCTCCAAAAACAACGCCCGCCACACCGTCTCATGAGCAGAGTCCTATACCTTCACCAAAGGGAGGAGAATATCTTTACTTTCGCGGAGGAGAAAAGACTAAGGTGTTCCTAATCAATTCCAATATGAAATATGGCACCTATGATGAAGATATTTTTTGGCCGCCTTGGCCTAATTATTCTGCTAAAAAAGGAGACCCATGCGTCATAATCAACGGAACGATAAGAAATGAGTATGATAAAGATTACTTTATCTGCCTAACAGCGGATATTTATAATACAAAGGGGGAAAAAGTTGGAACTGTTATTACTTATGCAACCAAGCCTGTCTTTACGGTTGTACATGCTAAAAGTAATGGTATATCACCTTTCGAAATCCATATAAAGTATGATAAGAAGGATATTATAGGTTATGATATTTTTGTAGCTTTTGAACCATCCGAAATCCCGCCACCATAAAAATCCTCTTTTCAAAATCATCTATTCCTATTTTCATTGTGGTTCAGAGAATGCTCAAAGTAAAAATAAAAAAGAGAAAAAATAAAACTTTTAAATTTTTCGTTCTCGTTTTCTCTATTACCTCTTTATTAGAATATCAGTTCTACCGTTGCATACCCACCACTTCCGGAATAAGAGCGTACCATAAAGTAGAGTGTTCCGGAACCTGGTGCAGGACCTGCGATCTCCTGTGCCCAACCGGAGTATCCGCGTGCGTCATAGCTACTCGTTGTAGGTGGTGAATTCCACTTTGTATAGAGATCAAAGTCACTACCGTCAGGACCTGAATTGAATGCGTATCCCTTACTAAAGCCACCGACAGAATATGTTGCTGTACCGCCAGTTCCAGAAAGGCTGCCTGTCTTCCTACCACTGTCAGCGTTTGTGCTACCTGAAATTCCCCAACACTTCCAGTGACCGCTTCCCGACCATGAGCGCACCATTATATAGAGTGTTCCTGAACCACTCGTTGTAAAGTATTCAAAGGATGTACTTGAGTAGCCTCGTGCATCATAATCACTCGTTGTTGGTGGGGAACCCCATTTCGCATACAAATCGAAGTCTGCATTTTCGTTGCCTCCCATCACAACTGTAACGGCAGGGTAGCCCGATACTGAGAAGGTATAAGTGCTCCCTGTGCCTGAAAGAGTGCCACTCTTGCTTGTTATTAAGTCTCCGCCAGGTATCTCGTACTTGTAGTAGAGAGTATAAGGACCTTTTGTGCTACTCGAGTATCCACGGACTCTCAAGAAGTAATAGCCACTGCTGGTGATCGGATATTCTATTCGGAAATTTAAGCCCGAGCCACTATCATCGTCGTAAGTTAGTTGATTTTGATTTGAATCATATAGGTAGCCGTAAGTATCGGTAGAGCCTTCCGTATAGAAAATGTAGTTCTTGTCTGCCTGTGCGTAGAATCGGATGTAATCATTGTCGCCTGTAGGGTCTATACTTCTTGACTGGGACTGAAGAGAAGACGTTACGCTCATAGTGCTGTATTGGTCGAAGCTGTTGTCCGGTTCATAACTATCTCCCCCAAACTCTACTTTATCCAGCCAACCGCAATCTGAGCCACTGTTCACACTACCGTCTTTCGTGTATGCCTATTTCAAGGTATGGCTTCCGGAACTTATACCATAGGTCTTCTGCTGCCAGTCAACAGTTCCACTAATCCTCTCTTGCTCAACACCATCAATGTATTCCGGTGGCAAAAATACAAAGCCATAGTACACCTAACAATATAGGTAACAATATTGCAACTGGGATCATCCTTTTTGATGCAAAATAACCTGCTGAACCTGCAATAATAGAAAGACGGCCACCATAAGCAATTACCACTACCATCCTTTCAAGGTTAGGAGGGGAAAGATAGAAATTTAATAAAATAAAAACCCCTATAATTGGAAGTACTCCTGCCAATGTAGCTCCAATTTCATTCTTTGTTATCCACCCGTAAATTATTGGGACCGCTGGAAAGAGAAGAAGGTATACTGACGTGGATATTAGAAATTTGGGCATCGCACGCACTACATCGGGTATGAGATGTATCCAGGATAAATCAGCAAATAAAGCAATAAATAACAACGATACAATAACTGCTAAACTTAATCTTTCTTTTCCCATCTCACCCCTGTCCCTTCCATCTTTATCTTAACCAAATATCAAAATCTCAATGTCCACCACCCAACATAATAAAAATGAATACTATACCAAGAAATATTGCAATCAAAAGAGACACTTTCGTCCCTCTCGATGCGAAATAACCTGCCAATCCACAAATTAGCATAAAAGGTGCAAAAAAATTAGGGATAACTCCCCATCCTAGCCCGCTTATTACAAAATGGGGGTCAAACAACTCAAAAAGAATATTACAATAGATAGAAAGAAGAGGAATTAGAAAAACCCCAGACAGTATTGATGTGATCTTCTCTCTCGTTATATATCCATAAGCGATGATAAGTGATATAGGAATGCCGAAAATTATGACTGTAAATACTCGTTGCATTTCCATGGATATTGGATGTAGGGAAGGCATTATAATCAATTTGTATCCAACATGCATCAAAGCGAGTAAGAGAGGAAGCAATACTATCATTACAAACATGCTTATTATCCTGATCAAATGTTTCTTTTTCATATTTTTATTCCCTTTCTTCTCCATTTTAGCCCTCCGCTTCTTTATGATTTGTACCATAAATAAAAAAGAAAAAAAAGAAAATTTTTGAAAGATTGTTTGTACCCGATATCCTTTTTAGTTAGAATATCAGTGCTGCCGTTGCATACTCACCGCTTCCTGAATAAGAGCGTACCATAAAGTAGAGTGTTCCGGAACCTGATGCAGGACCTGCTATCTCCTGTGCCCAACTGGAGTATCCGCGTGCATCGTAGCTGCTTGTTGTAGGTGGCGAATTCCATTTGGTGTACAGGTCGAAGTCACTACTGTCAGGACCTGAGTTAAATGCATACCCCTTACCAGAGCCGCTACGAGAATAGGTTGCTGTATCACCGGATCCAGAGAGAGTTCCGCTCTTTCTTCCACTGTTAGCGCCTGGGCTACCTGAAAGTGCCCAGCACTTCCAGTTACCACTGCCACTGTAGGAACGCACCATTATATAAAGTGTTCCAGAGCCGCTTGTTGTGAAGTACTCTAATGAAGTGCCTGAGTATCCAATTGCATCATAGTCGCTTGTTGTAGGTGGAGAACCCCATTTCGCATACAAATCGAAGTCTGCATTTTCATTGCCTGCCATCACAACTGTAACGGTAGAGTAGCCCGATACTGAGAAGGTATAAGAGTTCCCTGTGCCTGAAAGAGTGCCACTCTTGCTTGTTATTACGTCTCCGCCAGGTATCTCGTACTTGTAGTATAGGGTATAAGGACCTACTGTGCTGCTTGAGTATCCACGAACTCTCAAGAAGTAATATCCACTGCTGGTGATCGTATATTCTATCCGGAAATTTAATCCTGACCCACTATCATCGTCGTAAGTTAGTTGATTTTGATTTGAGTCATATAGGTAGCCGTAAGTATCGGTAGAGCCTTCCGTATAGAAAATGTATTTCTTGCCCGCCTGTGCGTAGAATCGGATGTAATCATTGTCGCCAGTAGGATCTATACTTCTTGACTGAGATTGAAGAGAAGATGTTACGCTCATGGTGCTGTATTGATCGAAGCTGTTGTCCGGTTCATAACTATCTCCTCCAAACTCTACTTTATCCAGCCACCCGCAGTCGCTACCGCTGTTCACACTGCTATCTTTCGCATATCTCCATTTCACCGTATGCGAGCCTAAACTTATGCTATAGCTCTTCTGCTGCCAATCACTATTACCACTTATCGCTTCCTTTAACACTCCGTCAATGTAGAAGTACAGGTAGTCCCAGCCTGCCTCTGACGAGACTTTCCAACAGAATTTCAGAGTCCCGGGACCTGTAACTGTTGTTTGAGTCCATGAATTGTTATTACTCGATACTGTACCACTCTGAGCAGCGTCACTGCCATAGTAATAGGTCGCAGTCTGCCCAAACCAGTCTACTCTTCCTCCTGTGTCCCATGAGAGGGCAGTATTATCCACTGCTTCCCCTAAACCAGGTAGTATATAGTATGTTTGTGTGCACCATCCGTCATTATACACACCGTTAGGCGTATCATCATTGTCTAACCAGTAATTATCGTCATAAACTGTCCATTGTGTGTCGTCAGGTTCTCCATAGTATCCAGCAACTATTTCTTCTGCAGGCGCATATTGATCAGCCACATGTGGAACCACTGTATCATCACCTTTAGTTAATGCCCCATACCCAGCATAATGAAAATGAATAGTACACCGAAGAATATAGCGATCAAAAGAGACACTTTCGTCCCTCTCGATGCGAAATAACCCGCTAGCCCACAAATCAGCATAAAAAATGCAAAGCCAATCAATATTATTCTCCAGCTTAGCAGTAAGTAGGTTAGCAGTAAGTGGGTCTCACCAGAAAAAATAGAAATATAGAAATAGAGAGAAGGTATTAAGAGAGCGGATGATAGTGTTGATGTGATTTTATCCTTTGTTATATATCCATAAGCGATAATAAGTGATATAAAAGTGCCATGAATTATAGCTGCTATGGGTGGTTCTAGAGATAGTGAAGGAGGTGGACATATTCCTCCTATAATCATCCACACTAACGCATGTAAGAGAGTAAACAGTAGTATCATTACAAACCTGCTTGTTAGTCCGAACAAATCTTTTTTTACCATATATTTATCCCTTTTCTTCTCCATTTTAACCCTACGCTCCTTTGTAATTCGCACCATAATAAAAAAATAAAAAAATAAAAAATTTTAAAAGATTGTTTGTACCCGATATCCTTTTTAGTTAGAATATCAGTTCTACCGTTGCATACTCTCCGCTTCCTGAATAAGAGCGTACCATAAAGTAGAGCGTTCCAGAACCTGATGCAGGACCTGCTATCTCCTGCGCCCAACCGGAGTATCCGCGTGCATCATAGCTGCTTGTTGTAGGTGGCGAATTCCATTTAGTGTACAGGTCGAAGTCGCTTCCATCAGGACCTGAATTAAACGCATACCCCTTACCAGAGCCGCTAAGAGAATAGGTTGCTGTATCACCGGATCCAGAAAGGCTGCCTGTTTTCCTGCCACTGTTAGCGCCTGGGCTACCAGAAAGTGCCCAGCACTTCCAGTTACCACTTCCCGACCAGGAACGCACCATTATATAAAGTGTTCCTGAGCCGCTTGTTGTAAAGTACTCTAAAGAAGTGCTTGAATATCCTCTTGCATCGTAGCTGCTTGTTGTAGGTGGAGAACCCCATTTCGCATACAGATCGAAGTCCGCATTCTCGTTACCTGCCATCACGGCTGTAACGGTAGAGTAGCCTGATACTGAGAAGGTATAAGAGTCCCCGGTGCCTGAAAGAGTCCCGCTCTTGCTTGTTATTAAGTCTCCGCCAGGTATCTCGTACTTATAGTATAAGGTATAAGGACCTACTGTGCTGCTTGAGTATCCACGAACTCTCAAGAAGTAATATCCACTGCTGGTGATCGGATATTCTATTCGGAAATTTAAGCCTGACCCGCTATCATCATCGTAAGTTAGTTGATTATGATTTGAGTCATATAAGTAGCCGTAAGTATCGGTAGAGCCTTCCGTATAGAAAATGTAGTTCTTGCCAGCATACGCATAGAATCGGATGTAATCATTGTCGCCCGTAGGATCTATACTTCTTGGCTGGGACTGAAGAGAAGTTGTTACGCTCATGGTGCTGTATTGATCGAAGCTGTTGTCCGGTTCATAACTGTCTCCCCCAAACTCTACTTTATCCAGCCATCCGCAATCTGAGCCATTGTTCACACTGCCGTCTTTCGTGTATCTCCACTTTACCGTGTGCGAGCCGGAACTTATACCATAGGTCTTCGGCTGCCAGTCAACATTTCCACTAATCCTCTCTTGCTCAACACCATCAATGTAGAATCTCAGAAAGTCCCAATTAGCTTCTGAACTCACTTTCCAATAGAACTTTAAAGTCCCGGGACCGGTAACTGTTGTTTGTATCCATGAATCGTAATTATGCGATATTGTACCACTCTGAGCAGCGTCACTGCCATAGTAATAGGTCGAAGTCTGGCCAAACCAGTCTACTCTTCCTCCTGTGTCCCATGAGAGGGCGGTATTATCCACGGCTTCCCCTAAACCAGGTAGTATATAGTATGTTTGTGTGCACCATCCGTCATTATATGCACCGTGTGGATTCGTATACACATTGCCTAAGGGGTAATTATCATCATAAACTTTCCATTGTGTGTCGTCCGGTTCTTTGTAGAATCCAGCAACTAATTCTTCCACTGGCTCGTATTGATCTGCATAATGTATAATCGGAGTATCACGGTGAGCTTGTCCAATAACATCACTGGTAGATAGTTGCCATAACCTTATATGATATCTATAAGTCACTCCTACTGGATCGGTGGTTGCACTATCATCTTGTTCTTTCCAACTTCCTCCCTGTTCAGGATCGGAGACAAAAAAAGTGTATTGGGGAAATGCACCACCCCACCATCCTTCTTCCGTTATCTCTGACTTCACTGTGTCTTTATTTGTATTCTCCCATACCATATTTATGGGATCCACTTCTGTATATACACCTCCATCTTCTTTGTAACACCACTGAGGATAATGATACCAGTTCCACCAGTGTGGTGGATCGGTCGCGGTTGTAAACACACGTTCTTCTTCAGTCACAGAAGTTCTCTCCTCACCTTCTCTTATCCCAAGCATTTCGGCATCGCTGGCACTAACAGGAATTCTAAGCTCTTTTGTAAAATTATCTCTTCCAAATCTCTTTTTGAATTCTTCGCTCGTGTATATCTCTTTTGAGATCAGATATCCTTGCTCATATTTCAAAGTCCTGATAGCTTTAACCTTTATAGTATGCTCTTGCCTCCATTGTTCCATGGACTTTTCTGGAGTTACATTTTTCATTGTTTCTCCAGGGGTTATACTTTCTTTTGGTTTCTCTGTGGTTACATTTTCCTCTGATTTCTGATATGGCTCCGGGCATGAAGATATTATAGTATAGTTACCGCTGATGAATCCGTTCACGACATCTAAAGGAAGCTCAAGCGTTTCCGCAATCTCTTTCTCACTCCATCCTTCGCCATACAAATCCTTGATTTTACTGTACGTAGGGCACTCGGATAAAGGCATTCTCTGATCTGGCTCTGGACATGGTGGTGGAGTATAATTACCCTCAAGATATCTATTCACAATGTCCAATGGGAATGCGAGTTCTTCTGCAATCTCTTCCTCGCTCAAACCTTCCTCATGCAACTCCGTAATCTTATTGTATGACTCCTCAGGGCATACAGGCTGATATTCAGACATGGATGTGTTCTGATTTGAGTTTGCTAAGGATTGGTTTTGGGCTTCGGGAAGGCTGCTTACCATTGCTGGTACACTGGATGCTAATATTAACACTGCTAATGTTATGGTTGCTATTATTAGGTATTCTTTTTTCATTTTATCACCTCCTATTTTTTTAAACCTTCTTCTTTTCCCTTCCATTTTTTACCTCACTTCCCTTTTTAGCGCCCCTCCTTGACGCCCTCCTTCTTCACCTTTTCGCCCCTTCGTGGATTCGCATCACGCAAGGGACATCTTTTTCATATCCGCGCTTTTTCCTCCCTTTCCCATGCTTTTACCCTTCCCCTTTATCTTTGCATCCCTTTCTTCAGAGATGCGACTCACTTAATTTATTAATAAGAAGTTAGGTATATAAATAACACACCCTAACAAAATTAGGTATAAAAGTAATATCCTAAATTTATCCGATTTTTCAGATAAAGCCTATGATATATCGCATAACCTTTGGCGTGTATGCGTGTATAATAGCCCATGCCATATCATGTTTTTCTTGTGCCTGATTCTGTTCACTGTTATTCGTTGTATTAAAAATTATCACACCTGTCGTTCCTATAGCTATTAAGCACTATTGGCACCTTCCGAGGAAAACAGCATGGTTCAGAAAATAATATTCACGCGAAGGAATTTTTTAAGAAGAACGAGTTTAAATTCATTAAGGAAACCAAAAGTGGGATACTAATCGAAAGGGAATTAAAAGAACACGCTTTATGATAAAACGCAAAAATCCGTTAGAAAGATGCAAACTGGAAAAAGCACCTGCCGTCACGAATCCCGAATACGGGTGCGCACCAGAAGCTCGCCCGATAAGGGAGCATATCGAAAAGGGCGTGGTAGTCATAGACAAGCCTGCGGGTCCGACGTCGCATGAAGTTGTCGCCTGGGTAAAGGACATATTGAAACTAAACAGGGCAGCGCATACAGGAACGCTCGACCCGAAGGTTACAGGCGTGCTACCTGTTTTGCTCGGGACAGCAACGAAATCCGCCGATTGTTTCATTGGCGATAAGGAATACGTGTGCGTGATGCGACTGCACGGCGAGATTGGAGCGGCAGAGGTGAGGAAGATAAGCGAGCAGTTTGTAGGCAGGCTATATCAAAGACCACCGCTGAAATCAGCAGTCAAGCGTAGAATAAGGATAAGGACAGTGCATTATATTGAAATAAAAGAGATAGAGGGCAAGAACGTGCTGATGAAGGTGGGTTGTGAAGCGGGAACGTACATACGAATGCTTTGCCACCATATCGGGCTCGCGTTGGGGGTGGGTGCGCACATGTCGGAACTGAGAAGGACGCAGTCATTCCCTTTTGACGAGGCGGTTCCCACAAAACTGCACGACTTGAAGGATGCTTATGTCTTTTATGAAGAGGAAGGGGATGAAAGCTTTCTACGAAAGCTCATTATGCCAATGGAATATGCATTGGTGCACATACCGTGTATAATTATAAAGGATAGCGCGGTGGATGCGATATGTCATGGTGCTGACCTTGCGGCTCCGGGTATTGCAAGAATAGAAGAAGGAATAAATATAGGCAGTCGTGTGGTATTATACACAGGAAAAGGAGAAGCGGTGAGCATAGGGCGAGCAAAGATGAACTCAGAAGAAATGCGCAGAGCGGAAGAGGGAATATGTGTAGAAACAGAAAAAGTCTTTATGAAACAAGATACATATATGAAAGGTTGGAAAACAAAAGATAAAGGTAAACCTGAAGCCAAAGCCGAGGTGGCTGAGTGGTAAGGCGCAGGCCTGGAACTCGTAGGGACAGAACAGATAGCCTGTGTTTCGCAAGAAACTCAAGGGTTCAAATCCCTTCCTCGGCGAACCAACACTTTTTCTTTTTTTAGGAAAAAAAGAAAATTTACCTGTGCTAAAAGAAAAAAAAACAAGAAATGAGCGAAGAAGGGGAAAAAAGCGAGGAAAGGGAAGAGTTCAGGCATATCGTCCGAATTTTAGATACGGACTTGGATGGCAAAAAGACCGTAGCATATTCGCTATGCGGGATAAAGGGCATAGGAAGGCGAGTAGCGAACGTGTTGGTTGTTTCTTCCGGGATAGATTCGAGGGCGAAGATGGGGGACCTTTCGGACGATGAGATAGCGCGGTTAAAGACGGCAATTAGCGGTGTCAAGAAGCGATTACCGGGCTGGATGCTAAACAGGAAAAAAGACATATTTACAGGAGAAGACATGCATATAATGGGACCTGACCTGCCGTTGAAGTTAAGGGACGACATAAATTTATTGCGTAAGATAAGGTCGTATCGGGGAATAAGACATGAGCGGGGACTGAGAGTACGAGGCCAAAGAACAAAAGCAACAGGACGAAGAGGATTGGTTGTAGGCGTAATGAGAAAGAAGATATTAGCGGCGGCAAAAGCAAAGACAGGAAGGAGGGAGGCGTAACCAAAATGGGACATCCAAAGAGGAAAAAGAAAAGGTACGAGCGACCAAGAAGGCCCTGGGTAGCACAGAGGATAAAAGAGGAGAAAGAATTAGCAGAAAAGTACGGACTGAAGAACAAGGGTGAGATATGGAAGGCAGCGAGTTTTATAAAGAGGTATCGGAGAGAAGTAAGAGCGATTTTAGCGGAAATAGCAGGGGGGAAGCCCACGGAGCATACGCTGAGAAAGAAAGAAGAGATTTTGACAAGCCTGAGGAGAAGAGGCATATTAAAAGCAGGAGTAGGAATGGAGATGGCAGTGGCAGAAGCGGAAGAACAATCTAAAGTTGAAACGGTGGAGCCGAGCCCTGGCACAAGTCCCGACTCGGATTCGGGACTGGAAGATGTTCTAGCACTGGGGACAGAAGACGTCCTCGAAAGAAGGTTGCAGACAAAGGTACATAAAAAGAAGCTTTCTAATTCGCTGAAACATGCTCGACAACTTATCGTTCACGGGCATATTGCAATTAATGATAGGCGAGTTACCATTCCGTCTTATATGGTGAGTTTGGAGGAGGAAAGAGGAATAGGCTACTATGGGCATGCTTCTATTCCTACCACTACTAAGGAAAAAGGAGAGGTAGAGGAGGGAACTGACTGAAAATGGCAGACGACAAATGGGCAATTGCACACATTTTCTCTTCTTTTAACAATACCATTATCACGATTACGGATATGACGGGTGCGGAAACGATTGCGCGAGCTTCTGGCGGTATGATAGCCAAAGCGGACCGCGATGAGAGTTCTCCATATACCGCGATGCAGATGGCAACGCAACTTGCAGATAAACTAAAAGAGCGTGAAATAAAAGGGATACACGTGAAAGTAAAGGCGTCACCGGGGCGTAAAGCGCGAACTACTGCGCCGGGTGCACAGGCAGCGATAAGAGCTTTTTCCCGTGCTGGACTGCGAATAGGGAAGATAGAGGACGTGTCGCCGATAGCACATAACACTGTGAAGCGTCCCGGAGGAAGGCGAGGGAGGAGAGTGTAAGACGCAGATTAACACAGACAAGAAAATAAAGTATAGACGCAGATTAACACAGATTAACACAGATGATAAGGATCAACACGGTTAAACTAAAATAAATCTGCGTAAATCAGTGTAGATCAGTGTCTAAAATATGTTGCCTAAAGTGTGAAATGGAAGTAAAAATAGAGGAGCGAGGGGAAAATGAAGTGGCATTCGTGCTTTCTGGTGTGAACGTGCGATTTGCAAATGCACTTAGAAGAGCAATGTTTGCTGAAGTGCCAAAGCTTGCAATTGATGTGGTGAATATCTATAAGAACACATCCTTATTATACGACGAGCAATTAGCGCTGCGTTTGGCTTTGATTCCGCTGAAGACCAAGCTCGGTGATTATAGTGCCGATGACCGGATATCACTGACGTTGGAAGCAGAAAGCCCGGAAAGAGCGGGCTATGCGATGGTCTATTCTAAAGAACTTATCTCGTCTGACCCGGAGGTAGAACCGGCATCGGGTAACATACCTATTGTGAAACTGATCTCAACGGAAAAAGAAATCAGCGGTATAAGGACCATTGCAAGACAACGAATCGCATTTGAAGCGATAGCCAGACTGGGCAGGGGAAGTGAACATGCGAAATGGCAGCCGGTTACTTCCTGTGCCTACAAAATCATGCCGGACGAAGAAGCTCAAGACGAGCCGTTGAGTGCGACTAAGAACAGGTCAGTACGCCTCGCGGTGGAAGGAGATGGTTCTTTGCCCGTGGATGAAATAATAACAGAAGCAGCGAGGATAATGCGGGAAAAATGCGAACGTGTGGTGGACGAGCTAACGGGATAAAAAATAAATTGTAGACACAGACCAAATAGGTGTAAGGTTTTAGGTGTCAGGTTTCAGGGATTTCAAGTGAATTAGAGGCTCGATTTTTTAGCTAATCAATTCTCATTCTGGACTGAACCTGGATTATAGTCATTCCAGTAACAAATTGCAATTAATAAACCACGAGTTTTCACGAGATTAACACAACACTTTTTCTTTTTTTAGGAAAAAAAAGAAAACCTGTGCTAAAAGAAAAAAACAAAAAAAGTTTATAAATAATCTCGTGGAAATCTGTGTTAATCTTGTGGTTAATAATTTTCGGAATGACTATAAATAGGGATAATAGAATAGACACGAATTATTTATATTTATCATCGGATTTTTTGCTTTAGAAGAAAGTGAAACCAAAAGCGATTATACCATTTAAGAAGGAAAGAGCAAAATCGAGATTAGGTGGGGTTTTAAGCGAAAAGGAACGAGAAGAGTTCGCCGTAAGAATGTTAGGGGATGTTTTAGTTGCACTATCAGAATCCGAGATAGAAGAAGTCGAGATAATCTCAACGTGCTCAGAGGAACAAATAAAGGAAGATTTGAACCGGGGGTTGGGGTTGAACTTAGAGTGGGATCTGGAGTCAAAGTCGAACTTAAACTTAAACTTAAAGCTGACCGTCAGAGAGGATGGGCGAGGGCTGAACGAAGTGCTAAATGAAGAGATAAAGGATGAAAAGGAGCCGGTACTGATAATAATGGCTGATGTTCCACTGGCAACGCCTGAAAGTATAAATGAAATTATCAGCCGCGAGGAGGACGTAGTGATAACACCGGGAAGAGAAGGGGGCACAAACGCTTT
>JAUWNY010000047.1 GCA_030612405.1 Candidatus Methanophagales archaeon
ATTAATTTTTAGGGTGTGCTTTTGCAATTCGTGTTAGCTCTGGCTATAAAGTGAAGGGGTGTTGAGAAGAAGAACTGCTTTTTATATCTGTGCAGGAAATATTATCTGTTGGTTGTTTGGTAATTGTTGGACAGCCTCTACTATCTTTAATAACTAAATGAAAAGTTTTTCCTGGTTTTAATTCCTTAGTTAATAAGTATCCATTTGAAATTTTTTCTAAGTTTATATCCTCTGTATTTTCTATTTTGAAATTTTCTGGTATATTTACCTCGAAAATAATATTTTGGACTGATGCACGAAGATATGTTTCTTTATTTAAATGAGTACCTGAAAACTGTGTATCAAAAAAATACTGCCCCTCCCAAACACCAAATGATGTCTGTTTAAGAAAAGGTTCGGTATTAACACTCATGGATGGTTGAGATTGCCATACCTGACTCCATACAGGAACGAATCCATTTTTAATAAAAGATGCTGTTATCAGGTAATCGGGTACATTTTTTCTCATATACTCTTCAGCCTTAGAACGATTAAATGTTTGTTCAAACCCATTCGCATCTTCCCAGAAGTCAATTTCTTTTGTAAAATTTTCGACCCTTATTTTAAATTCGCTGGTTGACCTCTTGAGTGGTTCTCTTATACCAAACTTAATATAGCTAATTGGATTACGCTGCTTTGAAGCTATAGTGGGTTGTTCTTGTTCACCAACACTAATGGAAATATTTACTATATTTGCTTTTGAAACACTGTAATGGGTTTTTATAGGATCCAAAGAAATTTCATCGTAAAATATTGGAGTTAAAAAAAATAAGTATGATCCTACTGAAATCAAAAGTAACGCTATCAAAATAACTATTTGTGATATCATAATTTTTCCCATTTTTCAGCTCCTTTTTTTTAAGGAGTCTTTATATATAAAACTTGCTTTTTTTGCTTACCCACCTCTCCTCTGCATTCCCTCTTATGGCTATGTTAATATCGTGTGGATTGTGGAATTACCATTTGACGCACTGCTGAACCGGAAGCGAGGACCGGAATAGGAGTACCTCTTTCTTTCGCAGAATATTTTTTGCAACAAGTCTATTTTACAGTTTGCATTTCTTAATATGCCCTTTCTTGTGCTAATCTGTGTAATCTGTGGTTATTAATTTTTGATTAATCAGGTTTTCTCCTGCAGAATTTTCAGCGCCTCTTTTTCCCTGCTGCCGCCGCACTTTTCTACAATACGAGCATAAAGCGCCATCAATTTTTCACGTTCCGCCCGGTCTCGCTCATCCTCCGTTATAGCGTTTCTCGTTGCAATGATAGCGGCTTCTATCACGGCGTTAAGCCCGCGGTTTATCGCTTTCACCTCTTTTCGGTTTGTTTTTACTGCGCGGGGCGTCAGTTGAAAAATAAAATTTCCAGATTCACTTTTTTTCTCGCTAAACGCACAGTCGAACAGTACCCACGAATTCGCTTCTTTTAGCACGGGGAAGCCGTAGAATAGCGAGAACTGGGTTTCCGTCAGTGGTTCAAATGCGGCTTTTACAAATAACACTGCGTCGTCCGTCACATTCGCCGCTAATTTGTTCGTTTCCTGCACGTTAGAAAGCGTTTTTGAAGTTTTGTATAGCCTCACAAAATAGTTGTTCTCGTTCTCGTCTTTGCCTTTGCTATTGTTATTATTGGTTGCCGTTATTATTCCGATAGGGGCTGCATTAGGCACACCGGAAACGGACTGCGTGGTGACGATTACTTCTGAGATGCCTTCGCCGATTCCTGCTTCTTTCAGGTGCATTGTTCTAACAAATTCTTTAACCTGCCTTTTTGCTTTTTGGTCTGTTTTAACTTCTTCTCTTCGATTATCTTGGACAAACGCAACCTCGTGGTGAAATCCATTTTAGTGCCGGAAAGCGCGGTTCTTACTACCGTTTCCCGCACTTTTTTTGTCGTGTCGTTTAAACACTCTTCTACATACCAGGCATCATCGAATAACAATAATAGATACTTGTAGCAATGAGCACGAATGTCGCCCAGGTTGGAATGCGAGCCCTGCTCAAGCAATTGTCGCACAAAATCTTCATCCAATTCTTCCGACATTGAATACAGAGCATCATATGCACTCTTCTTTATGTACTTATCTCCATCTGATTTTGCGCAGTCCACATTTTCAATTAGTCGCGTAATCGCCTCCTTTTTCTCTTCTAACGTTGGCAACTGCGAGATATACCAGTCGCATGCCTGCCTCCTCACGCAATTGAAATCGAAGTCAATCACATTCAAGATATTACGTAAAAACTCTTCTTGAAGTTCTTCGGGCATCTCCGCAAGGGACTGAAACAAATCCTCAATGAACGGCGGGAAATAAACCTCACCTGCATCTGTTCCTTCCGCTTTTCTCAATTCTTCAAAACCCTTCGTTATCTGCATGAATAAGTCCGGCTCACGCAGTAATTCAAAGACCTTCACACGATTTTCTTTCGCTACTGCCTCAGAATCCAGAAGTATTGAAGTCGCTTTTTTCAATCGTTTTGTAGGGTCACGCCTGCGATCCACATTCGGCAAACAAAGGTAATACCCTATTTTCACCGTGTCGCTCAGATTCCTGTCGTTCAGCAGTATTTGGAAATTGAGGATGAAAGACTCGTTAGGGCTTTCGCTGTCCCCCATCAGCAAATAGAGCAGATATTCTTCGGTCAGGGGTTCGTGTTCAAGCAGATAGCTCACGCATGACTGATAGGGTATTTGCGGCGACCAAACGAACCCGATTTGCTCACGCATACGCCTATCAGCTTCGGTCTTTCTTCTCAGAAATGATTTCAGCAAAAAGAGTTTCTCTTCCTCTGTCAGGTAGTCTGCGTTGGCACACGCAGCACAAATCCAATCATCTACCCCCCCTGACTCAATGCACGGCAAAACATCCTCCTTCTCCCTGTCAAAAAATGAGTCGTTTTCACTGTAATTAATCACTGCTTCTTCCACAAGCGTTATCAGTTTTCTTCTCAAATCTGCGTTTATTTTGTATCCACTCGGCAAGATTCGCTTGCCGCAATATTTTATTATCTTCGCTTCGTAATTGCTCATTTTATCTTTTCTCACTGTTCTTTATCCCCTCAATGCTTTAAATATCTTTTTCCCAAGTTGAGTGATTGCAAACCCTTCTATTCCCCAACCATGTCTCAAGGAATATTCATCTCTGTCTTTCTCATAACCGAAATCAAGAAGCCCGAACAACTTAAGTGCTGGCATGATTCTTTCCGTGAAAACGATTAAAAAGAACACTTTTACTATGAAATAATCCTCAACCTCGTCTCCTATATTTGCCAGTTCCATGCTGACTTTCTCTAATTGTTCTTTAAACAAATATGTCCTCCCGGGTTCATACGTTGAGAAAATAAAAGCCATATTTCTCCTTCTCGCTTGCACCCATTCTGGTCTTCCCCCACTATCTGGCGGTAAAAACTTCTTCCAGTTCGTTTCGTTCCACATCGCATCAAACAACACGACAAATTGCTCCGTTGGTGAAAGCAACTTGAAAATATCAATTCTTGGGGTTATCTCCAACATGTTTTTTGCACTCACAACGAACAGGTTTAACGTTTTACTTAGGTTGTAAAACAGGTGGATGGTTCTCGAATCAGGCTGGTCTGCGGTGCTTTTGAGCTTTTCGGGACTGCTCATCAATTCATTCAAAGCAAAAACATGTTTTCTACCGATAAAACTATTTGCGGCAGTCAGTTTCATGCCGTTATTTACTGAGATATAGTTCAAGAACGTCCGAAAATCATTCAAAACAGAGGTATTACTTAATTTTAAATCTCTTTCCGAAAACGCCCTGCTGATTTGTGCATTCAGTTCAAATGGTTGCTTGTAATTCACTTCTATTTCTTCTTCATCATATTCGCCCATAAACCAGTTTCTGAAGTCATTGTCCCATGTCTCGCTTTCCGGGTCGAGTTCCATGTAAGCATCAAATCTGCGAATATATCTTTGAGGATTATCGCATGCAAAGAGAATATCATTCAGTTGTTCTTCTTCCAAGTTGCCACGTTCATGGAGGAATTTGTAGAATTTCTTGAACGCGACAAGTATAGAGCGAACATCGCTCCTACCACTGCCAAAGACCTTTCGGATATACCAATTCCCAAGATAGTCTTCGATATCAGAGCCGGTAACTTCCAGAAGGCTCTTTTCCTCGTATCCTATGAGGTAATGGAGTGCAAAAAAGCGGATTTGGTGGGCGTGTGCCGAAGCGGTTTCTTCGCTTAGCTGCTTTTCCTGCTTTAGATAATTGTAAAACGATTCAACAAATTTTTCCACCTCTTTTTCTAATCCCCTACGGGACATTTCTTACACCTCGCTAAGTTTTTGTTTCCGCTCTTTAAAAACTTATTTTCCCTTCAAGAGAAAATTGATATGGATTTTGGGGGATGAGAAAAGCGTTTTTGACGTTTTTAGCGACCACATAAAATTTATAATATTCGTACAAGTTTGAAGGGCTTTGTGGTTTATGGCGAGTAAGATGGATGGAGAAGAACCGAGATCAATCCTATAAGAAGGAGAAAATTCACATAGTGTGCGAATATGTGCAATAATATGCAATTGGGCAATTGGGTATAATTGGGTAAAAATGGGTAAAAGTGTAAAAAGTGAAAAAAGGTGTAAAAAGGTATAGAAAGGTATAAAAAGGTATAAAAAAGTGCAAAAATGGGTAATTCCGTTTATGTGCAATTAGTGGAAAAATGAGATTTGAAAACATCCAGAATGAGGAAGCGTTGAAAAAATTCTTCACGAGCAGGGGGTTGAGATGCAGGAATATCGGTTGGGAAAACAATATTAATTATTTATGCACTCCAACAATATTTTCATTGATATGGTGATAGGATAAAAATAAGAATGAATCCGGCAAATATTGTTGATATATTAATAAAGGATATTGAGGAACGACTGACGTTAGACGGCAAGAACAGAGTATTCAATGAAGGCAAGGAACTCCGTTCAGAATTTATGAACGAGGAGGCAGAGCCAGAAGCATTTACACGGGAATTCTTGATTGATAAAATTTTCAGTACATTGGAACTGGAGAAACTGCCTGAGAAAAAAATTGAGGACTCACGCGGACTTAGAAGCGTAGATTACCAGATAAAAAGCAAAAGAGGCATGTTTTTAGTTGAAGCGAAGCCGTTGAATGCTGAGTTAGAAAAGGGAAAAGATAGTGGAGTTAAACAAATAAAAGGCTTGTTCAGGCTCGCGGAAGTGCAAAAGAACTATGAATTTGGCGTGGCAACAAATGGATTGCGATGGATATTCATTGACAGAACCGGGAAAATAGTTGATGACTTGAGGTTAGAAGCGGATTTTGCGCAGATAAAGGAATTTCTGGTTGGCAAAGAGAAAGTTGTTTCTCCAAAGACGGAAGAGGAAATAAGTAAGAAGTTTTACGATTGGTATAACGCGCTTTTGCACGGCGGGCGGTATAAGAACCATGAAAACAAGCAGAAGACCGTTGCTGAGGATGATTGTCTGGTCAGCAATATCGTTGGCGTGAAGGATTTGGAAGAGCGGGAGCAAATAGCGCAGGTGGTGATGAATCGGCTGATTTTTATCAAGTTCCTGCAGTCGAAAGGCATAATAGGCGAGGACATACTCAGATTTCTTGCAGAAACAAAAGAGGATATGCTCACGCCAAAATTAAGGCAGTTGTTCTTTGGGACTCTGGATAGACCTGTGGACGACCGATTTGATATAGATGAGCGGTTCAGGGATATTCCTTACCTGAACGGGAGCTTATTCGTTCATACCGAAGTAGAAAGGAAGAACATAGACTACAAGGTAAGAGCGGAGATTCTGAAGGAAGTAATAGCGTTTTTAGACAGTTTCAAGTTCGTGCATAAGGAGCAGTTTGAGAACGAGAATTCGATAGACCCCGAAATTCTGGGTTATATTTTTGAAAGGGCGATGACCGCCAGTGACAGAAAGGGAACAGGTGCGTATTATACGCCAAAGTCAATAACGAAATACATTTCGGAAAATACGATCTATCCATGCATAATAGAAAAGACAAACAAAATTCTTAAGACAGAAAAGGGCTACAAGGATACTGAGCTTATTAAAGACATAGAGGAGTTGTTTATACTTCCAGCAACGACATTGAAAGAGATTTGGGACAAGATAATTCTGAAATTACGAGTTCTGGACAATGCATGTGGTTCCGGCGCATTCTTGCTTGCAGCGGCAAATATCCTGTTTGAATTGAACAATAAGATAAATGACAAAATAGGAGCTGAGAATCCGGACACAACATTGAAGATATTAATCTTAGTCAACAATCTTTATGGGGTTGACATCAATCCGAACGGCATAGAGATAGCGAAATTGAGGCGCTGGCTGTGGCTTGCCGACTCTTACGAGCCTGGGTATATAAAACCATTGCCAAATATTGATTACAACCTCCGAGTAGGGAATAGTTTAATTGGATACGTGGACTTAGGCGAGTTCAAGGGCGCGAAACTCACCATCTCGGATTTTCTCAGGGATGAAGAAAAACCCACTATTGACATCCTTCTCAAAGAGAGGAATGACTTGATCGGAGAGTATAAGATGACCTGGGGTGAGGAAGCAAAGGAATTAAAAGAATCAGTACAGGAACTCGATGGGAAAATAAGTAATTTGCTGAATTCCGATCTTTACCGAAAGTTCCGCGAGAAGAAGATAAAAATAAGTAAGGAAGAGTTTTTGAGATTGAATCCATTCCACTGGGGCTTTGAGTTTTATGAAGTTTTTGAGTTGGATAAACCAAAGGAGGAAAGAGGATTTGATGTGGTGATTGGAAATCCGCCGTATGTCAGGGCAGATGCGCAAGATGCAGACTATCAAAGACAAAGAGAATTGATGGAAAGAATAGGAGAATACCAAACGCTGTACGAGAAATGGGATTTATTCATAGCATTTATCGAGAGGAGTTTGAAATTGCTCGATAAAGGCGGTATGTTCTCCTATATCGTATCAAATTCATTCAATACTTCAAAATTCGCAGATAAGAGCAAGAAATTCATTCTGGAAAATTACCACCTGAAACAAATAGACTTCTTCAAAAATATCAAGGTATTCAAGGGTGTTGGTATTGAAAATGTCATACCGGTGGTGAGGAAATCGGAAGAGAAAGAGAAGACCAGACGAATTTTGCATACCAACTCGTTTGAAGATGTTGCGGAACTTGAACCTTCCAGCGATGTAAACAAGATATTCCGGATAAGTCCAGAGATAGATTTCGGAGATGCTTTCAGGGATACGGAACTGCTGGGTGATATTTGTTTCATAAGTTACGGTTTAAGACCAAACAGTGATGAGAGATATTGGAAGGGCGAATTCAAAAAAGACGATTTGATTTCCGATGTTCCAACAAAGATTAACACGAAACCTTATGTAGAGGCAAAATATATCAGCAGATACAGGATTAATAAAATCAAGTATTTAGAATGGGATACTGAAAGAAGCCCTAAAAAATTGGCAAGACCGACATTTCCTGAGCTGTATATTCACCCGAAAATAATTAGAGGCGCTACGGTAGATGGAACTTATGACAAAAGCGGGTTAGTGTGCAATCACAGCATCAATGTTATGGTAAGATATGATGACTTAAAATCAGTTTCAAATCGGAGCATAGAGAACAGCATAAAGAAGTGGACGGGCAAGACGAGGAAGGAGTTGGAAGAAATATCTTTGATTTTTGACCTTAAGTACATCTTAACTATACTGAACTCAAAATTTGCAAAGTTTTATCTCAATACGATAAGAAGGCACAGAATAGAGTATTACTTCTATCCTGATGATTTCAAGAGGCTTCCAATTAAGAAAATATCTCTCCCGAGCCAGCAAACATTCATCCGCCTCGCCGATTACATGCTCTTCCTCAACGAAACAGAAGAGAGAAGAAAAAAAGAGGAAGAATTGATTGAATTCATTGATAAGCAGATAATTGATTCTCTTGTTTATGAACTATACTTTGAAGAAGAACTTAGTACGAACCTTTTTGAACTTGTTGAGCCTTATCTGATGGATATTGAAGAAATAGGAGATGATGAAGCGAAGTCGAGAATGATAGAAGAGGTTGAGAAAAAGATTAAAAAAAATGGAACGGTGGTGAGGAAGATTAAGAGGATAAAAGAGCATGAGTGGGTGAAGGTGGTGGAGGGAAACTTATGATAGATATAGATGGTCAGGAAGAAGATAGAAGAAGATATTTAGAACAAATAATTAACTCTCCGGCCAAAAGGAAAATTATTGTTGCTGGTGCCGGAACAGGAAAGACCACCACATTTCAGGAGTTGCTTAAACGGAAAAATGATAAAGCACTCGCGTTGACCTTCATAAATAACCTGGCTGATGATTTGGAAAATAAACTAAAAGGGCTTGCAAAATCACGAACATTTCATAGATACTGTAAAAAATTACTCCATAGAGCACCTCTTGATGGAATAAATGCCAGATTCCACTTTTTCCCACAATTACCAAAGATTATCAAGTCTGATGAACAGATTTTATTTGGAAGGAAATCCAACTTTGACGAGGCATTTCAATCTTTGATTGAATATGATGGTCGTATTGATTTTTATATTGCCCGCGCCAATTTTTATAATGCGGTTGGATTTAATGATTCTGTATACAGAGTGCTTCAATATTTTAGATCGGGTAAGTGTAAACCGCCTCAATATGAACAAGTTGTAATTGATGAATTTCAGGATTTTAATCGATTGGAAGTGGCATTCATCGAGGAGATAGAAAAGGTTAATCCAATATTGATTGTTGGAGATGATGATCAGGCACTTTATCCTTTTAAAAATGCTTCAGCCGATTTTATCAGAGAGAAAAATAAAGATCCGGATTATAAACAATTTGAGTTACCTTATTGTAGCAGGTGTACGGAGGTTATAGTCAAAGCGGTAGATGATGTTATAACTCATGCTCAGGCAAACGGAAACCTAACCAATAGGGTGGATAAAAATTATGTTTGTTATCTACCCGATAAACTCCAAGATAGTTTAAAATATCCTAAGATTACTCATGCTAAGTGCTCTGTTCAAAGGAGAAATGCTCCTTATATTCCCATTTACATTGAAAGAGAAATACAGAAAATTCCTAAAGAAGAGATAGATCTGGCAAATGAAAAAGGATACCCTTGTGTTTTAATTATCGGTCCAGGTCACTATTTACGAGAAATAAATGAATTTCTGGTTAAGAATTATAAAGTCGATTATGAGAAGAAGAAGAAAGATGACGATTTACACATTTTGGATGGTTATAAAATTCTATTAGAAGATGGAAAATCAAATCTTGGATGGCGGGTTATTTTGCAATTCGATAAAGTAGAGAATATGAATGACATTATTGAAATGACCTATACTGACAAAGGGGATATAGTAGAACAATTACCTGAAGGATACAAGCGTAAACGCGAGAAAGTTATTGATTTGTTGAATCATCTTAAAGAAAATACAGCTTCTATAGAAGAGCAGAATGAATTAGAGAGAATTATAAAATTAGATTTGAACGAAATAAAAAATCGGCTTGGGATAGAGGAGGAGAATGAAAATAATCGAGAAAACGATTCACAAGAAACGGATCAACCATCGATTAAATTAACTACTTTTCAAAGATCTAAGGGATTGGATGGGGGTTTTGTTTTTATTGCCGGATTAAATGATGGAACAATACCCGCGAATCCGTCTTCACCAACGGATCTTGAAGTTTGTCAGTTCATAGTTGCACTCACTCGTGCCAGGAAGAGATGTTATCTGATATCCAATAAAAGATTTGGTGGGAGCGGATGGTTAAGACATTCAACATTTATAGATTGGATAGACGACTCCAAATTAAGTATAGAGGAGGTTAATAAGTTGTACTTTAAATAATCCGAATTAGACCATGAAAAAACAAGAAAAATCATTGAGCAGTCGGATGCTGGTAGAAAGCAATGGAAGGTGTAAAAGTTAGAAAAACGGAGGGTGAAAAGTGATGAAAAGGAGGTTTGATTCGGGGGACGAGAAATATGAAGACGATTAAGAAGATAAAGGGAATATTGGCAATGCACGGGGATGAATTAAGAGAGCGTTTTAAGGTAAAAGAACTGGGAGTTTTTGGTTCTTATGTGAGAGGTGAGGAGAAAAAGGGAAGCGATATAGATATTCTGGTTGAGTTTGAAGAGCCGGTAAGCCTTCTTGGGCTTGTGAGTCTGGAGAACCATCTATCTGATCTTTTTGGACTAAAGGTTGACCTCGTGCCCAAGAGAGAGATTAGACCAGAGCTGAAAGAAAAGATTATCAAAGAGGTGGTTTATCTATGAACCGCGATATCTCAATCTATGTGAAAGATATAACGAAAGTTCTGGAAGATTTAAAAGGGGAGGGGTAACTATGCTCAGGTTTGAGAAAGAGGAAAGTTACGAATCCAAAAAATTGAAGAGGTTTATAACGCTTTAATCAAAGATAACGAGATTTAGGAGCAAATAGAACAGATAAAAGGTCATGCGTAGGTGAAGGAGATAGAAGGAAGCTAAAAAGTAAAAATGTTCAACCCAAATTTTAGTTTTAAATACATTACGTTCTGGACTGACCTGACTTGACGCAATGATTGACGTATTGGTTGACGCAAAAGCATAATAGTGGTTTTCTTTCTTCGGGATTTCACGAACAGGTTGTCATTTCAGTTGTCGTTTGATTTAACTCTAAAGAAAATTTCACAGAACTCAAACAATATTTTTAATGTTATCCTCAGGCCTTTCACCCTTGAGCATCAAAGAGTCTCTTATCTACTCGCTCTTCTTTTCTTCTCTTAGTTTCTCCCTTAGTTTTCTTTTTTCATCTTTGTTTGTGCATTAGTCCATATCAGATACCTTCCAATTCTTTTAGTTTCTCTTCTAATTCCTCAAAAACACTTTCTTCTCCAAATTTACCTTCTATTGGATTAATCTTGTCTTTAATATGTTCCAAATCATTTCTTATCTTCTTTGCCTGTGGATGTATCGTAAATATTCTTATTTCTGGATTCCTTTTCACAGCGTTAAAGAATATATTTCTGATGTGTTCGTCTCTGAAGGAGTAGCCTATGACTACACAAATCTTCTCTGAAAGCAAACTGGTTTTTAAACGAGTAAATAACTCGAAGAAAGGGTCTTTGTAAACTTCTTTTTCTCGCATTGGATAAATAATAGCTTCTTTTAATTTCTCGCCATCTACAGTTCTTCTTGCATCTAAAACCCCCACTTTAACTATTCTACCTTTTTCTGTAACATATTGATCGATAGCTCCGTGTAATTTGAAGATTTTAAATTCTATATTTTGTTCATATCCTTTCGGATCCCATATTCCACTGTTAAATCCATCATAATAGGGTTGCTTCGTACTTTCAATGTATTTATCGATGACAAGATCATAGTTCGTTGTGAATATCTCATGAAAGATAGGGTAGCGAAGTATCTCAAAAAATCGATTATATGCTTTGACTGCATCTTTTCGACTTTCTTCTTTTAAAACACAGTTTTCTTTGATAAAAGCAAGGATTTTTGATTTTAGTTCCCACGAGAGGTTATAATTAGATGATAAATACTTATCCTCTACTGTAATATTACTCAGCATTTCTCTAATTTTTTTTGTTGAATATTGCTTTTTGGTTGTATCTAGTGATTTACTTATCGAGTTAAAAACTCCTCTAATAGCACTGCCTATCAATTGACTTATTACTGCGAAAGCATCTGTAACAGGAAGATCGGGCACATATTCAAGCAGTATTTCGTTATCAAAGACCCTAACAATATCAGCCCCCTTTTTTAATTCTTTGATATCCTCTTCAGCTTTATTTCGCCTTTTCTCCTCCACTCTGAATGGTAGTAAAGCCAGCCCAGTAACGAATGCTCCTTCTTTCTTTGCGATGTCTGCAATGACCGGTGATGCACCGGTACCAGTTCCTCCTCCCATGCTGGCAACAATAAAAACAGCATCTTTGCCTTTTAAAGATTGTTCAAGTTCTTTCCTGCTTAATTCAGCTGCCTTTCTACCAACTTCTGGGGATCCTGATGTACCAAGCCCTTTAGTAAGCGATTTCCCGATTGAAATTTTTTTATCCGCTTTAACGAGATTTAAATGTTGTGAATCAGTATTTATTGCTATAATCTCAGCATTTTCCATTTTTGCATCGTACAATTGATTTACTATATTGCATCCTGCACCGCCAACGCCAAGGATTGCAATCTTTTTCTGTTGAAATATTTCAAATAAATTTTTCAATTCGAAAATGGTTTTATTGAATTTATTAAAATGTGAATCTAACTTAAACTTGAAATATCGTATTGATGCGTTTTGTAAGGGTTGATCTTTCTCAATATCGTGTATTTTAGTCAAATCATTCAAAACAGTAAGAATATCCTCTAAATTGTCAGAGCCCAAAGTATTTTTAATATCCAAGCATAGTTCTCTTTCATCTTTTGTCAAATCAGTGCTATTCTCAAATATTTCGCTCATCTCCTTCATCGTCTTAATTCCAAACGGCTTAGAAGCTCCCGCACCTAAGAAAAGCATCATTTTAACCACCCACTTTTTTGTAGTTCTTCTCTTATTTTCGGATTTAGACGATTGATAATTTCTTGGGCTACTTCTTCACTTGCCGCTGCAATACCTTCCACACACCATCCAATCTTTCCTATATCCTCTTCCTTTTCTATTTTCGTTAAAAGAACGTCAACATTAATGCGATTGACAATTTCTCGTGCTACTCCTTCACTTGCCACTGCAATACCTCCCAGACACCATCCAATCATTCTTATATCCTCTTCTATTTCTATTCTCTTTAAAACGCTATCAACCAATTTCAATCCTGCTTCTTTACTTGCCGCTGCAATACCCACTACACAAAATACTATATTTCCTGATGCGTCCTCTTCTGTTTTTATTTTCGATGAAAGAGTGTCAATATTAATGCAACTGACAATTTCTCGTGCTACTTCTTTATTTGCCCCCGCAATATACCTCGCGCACCATCCTACCTTTCCTATATTCTCTTCTTTTACTATGCCCTTTTTAATTGATTTTTGTATTTTACCATCTTCAATCAATTGTTCTAGTAATGTTCTTCCTCCTTTCTCCATGAAACAGTCTCCTCCGAGCTGAATCACAACATCAATAGCATTTCTTGGATCTGTGCTTGTCATGTATTTGTAAAACAAGCAATATTGTAGTAAATCCTCATCTTTCTGTTCTAGGATTTCCTCTTTGCTTCTTTCTCCGAGAGAGGGATATGCCCAGTATGCTTTTAAATACAAATCAGCAATAGAAGAGTGGATGAGCGAAAGCGTTCTATTTTTTCCTATCTCTTCCGTTTCAATTATTTCTGAAAGTCCTATCAACTTATTGATTTTATCTTTCTCTATTTCAAGTAGCTCTTCCAAGAAATCTTTCACAACAGGAATCTCAAACTGGTAAAAAATGGACAGAGGAAGGAAAACATCTTCTGCATTTATTCTTGTTTTATCCTTTCCTGCATTTATATCTCTAATCGAATCCCGTATCTTCTCGTAAATCTCTTTTTCTTCTACGATATCCTTTTTCGGATTATACGTCTTTAATGCCCATGATAAGTGCCAAAGGTCTTTCTTGTATCTTTCGAGATTTTCTGATACCGTTTTTATTCTTTCATCGCTAAACTGATGTTCTTTCTTCAAAAACGTCTTTATCATCTCTTCTGTTACATCTTCCGCATGTATATATGTTTTACTCAAATGCTCAAATACTGAAGCTTCTTTTGGATGTTCTCCGCGAATCTCTCTTATTGGTCGAGATCCGACTATGAGTTTTGCCTTCAATTTCCTGTTTTTAAAATCTCTTACCAATCTTTCGCACTCTGCAAGCTGGAGATGTGCATCGTCAACGATAAAAACCGCTTTTTCATCGTTCGACCTCAGAATATCATCAAAATAGCGTTGGACTTCATCTCTTGAATGCTTTTTGAGTTCCACGATATAAACAGCCTTGTGTTCCTTCGCAAGTTTGAACCCGATATTTTTCAGAATCACTGACTTTCCAGAAGCAGGCTCGCCCAAAACCAATTGAATATTGTCACTTTCCAACTTCTTTATGATTCCATCCACTTCTTTCCTTTCTACAATGAATCCTTCTTCAAAATCTCCCCATTCAGGCTCTTTCTTGAAAAAATCTCCTTCAAATGTTTCTCCTTTTCTCAAAACGGATTGAATAGTTGGTATAGTTATTTTTGGTGGTTTTAGTTCCACTTCTTGTGTTACGATTTCAATCAAATGAAGCAATAATTTCTTAATCTCTTCGTGGTCTGCTTGAATTTCTCCAAAAGTATAGAGCGTGATTTCCCGAATATCTTTTAAATACTCAACTGAAAACCCTACCTTCTGACTAATTTCCTTAAATTGACTCTCAGACAACTCTTTCAGCTCTTTTATAAGCTCTTCTTTTTCATCTTCCGAGAACTCCTCAAAAGCGTCCTTTATAATTGGTCCTATAACAGGAATAGCAGCTACAGCTTCTTTTGTGGCAAACTTAGCGATATCTTTTGGCTTTATCTCACTCAGTCTTTCACCCAGCCGCTCTTTCACATTTCCAAAAAGTTCTTTAAGTTTCCCAGATACCATGCCTTTCAACTATCCATAAAACTCCAGATAATTATACAAACATTATTTTTTATTTCTTAAAATCAATTTATGAACATTACGTTGAGCGTGTGTGTGAAATCAAAGGAGCATGAAAAATGGACCTCGAAGGATTTGCAAACCGAAACTTAAAAGAAGGCGAAAAGGAAGAGCGGATAATCGCCGAGATATGCCGCCGTATCACGGAAATAAAACGTAACCGCATAAGCAATGAAGATGCAGAAGCGATTTCAAGAGCGATTCTGGAAGAAGCGAAGATAACAATTGATTTGAAAGCGGAAAACAAAGACGAGCTGGACATTTTCACGGAACTGAACTCAGGCGTGAGAATGGGTGAGTTTGGCGTTGGGTCACGGGGTTTGGGTGATTTTTACGCTCACGAGAAGATAGGAGAGATTATAGGTGCGACAGGTGCGGTAGTTGACTCCTCAAGCTTAAGTGATTCCGGCGTAGTCCGTTTTCCTGATAGCGGAACCAGTAAAGAAAAATTTGTTGTCGTAACGGTGGACGGAATGCATTCGCGACTGAGTGATTTCCCGTTTCTCGCGGGGTTTCACGTTGCACGTGCAGCACTGCGTGACGTGTACGTGATGGGTGCCGTACCGATTGCACTGCTATCCGACATTCACGTTGCCGATGACGGTGACGTTGCAAAGATATTCGACCATATTGCCGGGATTTCAACCGTATCGGATACGACTGGCGTCCCCCTCGTGACGGGCTCGACATTGAGAATAGGCGGTGACGTGGTAATCGGCGAACGAATGACGGGCTGTGTTGGCGCGGTTGGCGTGGCTGACGCAGTCGTGTCGCGAGAAGGAGCGAAAGCAGGGGACGTGATACTAATGAGTGAAGGCGCAGGCGGTGGCACAATATCCACTGCCGCTTTGTATTACGGCGAGCCCGAAATCGTAAAAGAAACGTTAAACATAAAATTTCTGAACGCGTGTAATGCGATTATCGAGGCGGATTTGG
>JAUWNY010000133.1 GCA_030612405.1 Candidatus Methanophagales archaeon
GTGAGATACGGCGTAAGGGAAACAAAGACATTTCAGGAGATTGCCAACTATCTCCTGGCGAATGTCTCAAACACCATCAGCTACAACAGATTAAAGAATATCTTTAATCTTGGGAGCGTGAATACCGTGAAGAATTATACTGTATATCTGGAGAACAGTTTTTTAATGTTCTTCGTCAATCAATTCTCATATTCTGGAGGTAAGCAATCGATATCGCCGAAGAAGGTTTACTGTATAGACACAGGCTTGAGAAATGCGGTCTCTTTTAAATTCTCGGTGGACATCGGGAGGGCGATAGAAAATCTCGTATTCATAGAATTAAAACGTCGTTCTTCAGAAGCAGAGATATATTATTGGAAGAATAAAGGAGAGGTAGATTTTGTGATAAAGGAGGGCTTACGCGTTAAGGAATTGTTTCAGGTTTGCTATTCCATGAATGAAAAGACAGAGGAGCGGGAAGTAAGAAGCTTGATAAAGGCGATGGATGAGTTCAAATTAAAAAAGGGGCTGGTGATAACCGAAGACCTTGATAAGGAAGTGGAAGTGGACGACAAAAAGATAATGTACAAACCGCTGTGGAAGTGGCTGTTAAAATGGCGAAAAGGATAATGGTGCAGGGCACGGGGTCGGGCGTGGGCAAGAGTGTAATTGTGGCAGCGCTTTGCCGCATACTCACACAGGAGGGATACAACGCCGCTCCATTCAAATCGCAGAATATGTCGCTTAACAGTTATGCTACCGCAGACGGTCTTGAAATAGGAAGGGCGCAGGCATTTCAGGCATTCGCCGCTCGTAAAGAGCCGACAGTGGAGATGAATCCTATTTTATTGAAACCCACAAGCGACACGGGCGCCCAGGTTATCGTGCGAGGGAAGCCCATAGGCAATATGACGGCGAAGGAATACCACGACTACAAACCCAGAGCATTGAACCTCATAGAGGACTGTTTTGATAAACTGGACCGTGAAAACGACGTGGTGGTGATAGAAGGCGCAGGCAGTCCCGCTGAGGTGAACCTTCGCGAGAACGACATCGTGAACATGAGCATCGCAAAACTTTTAAATGCACCCGTTGTGCTCGTTGGCGACATAGACAAGGGAGGCGTCTTTGCGTGGGTCGTGGGAACGCTGGAGTTGCTTGATGAAGAAGAGCGAGAGTTGGTGAAGGCTATTCTGATAAACAAGTTCCGCGGGGACATAGACATACTCAAACCAGGATTGGAGTTTCTTGAGAAACGAGTCAATAAACCCGTGATTGGCGTTATTCCATATTTCCAGGATATATGGATACAGGAAGAGGACTCTGTATCCTTGTCAGTGGCGAAAGGGAAAACGACTGTAACGAGCGAGGAAAAAGCGATAACGATAGAAGTCGTTCAGTTGCCGCACATAGCCAATTTCACTGATTTTGACGCTTTAGAAGCTGAGGATGACGTTTCACTGCGTTACGTAGGCAGTGGAGAAAAATTAAGCGAGCCGGATGTGATAATCATACCGGGGTCAAAGAACACGATAGGCGACCTGTCGTACCTCGAAAATAGCGGATACGCATCGCAGATAGTTGATAAGGCGAGGAGCGGGAAGTGCGAAGTTTTTGGAATCTGTGGCGGCTATCAGATGCTCTGTGGCTACATAACGGACCCGGAAGGCGTGGAATCAAAACTCGGAGCGACTGAGGGGCTTGGGCTGCTGCCTGCCACGACGGTATTTGAAAGTCATGCACGGAAAATGACGAATCAAGTGCGGGCGATGGCTGACTTGCCGTTCTATAGAGGGGAAATATCGGGATATGAAATACACATGGGGAGGACTTATTTCTCCGATGGTAAGATAAAGAATGCGTTCAGGATATTTGAGCGTTCAGGAGAAAAGGTTATAGGAGATGGTGGTGGTGGCGGTGCTGCTTATGGCAACGTTATCGGGACTTATATACACGGAATATTCGATAATGATGCTTTCAGACGAGCTTTCCTGGACCACGTGAGAGTGAGAAAGGGGATGCTTCCGTTGCGTGCGGATGAAACCAAAACCAAAAGCGAAGACAAAAATAAGAGCGGGATTGATTGGGACGCGGAATACAATAAGTTAGCAGACGTCGTGCGGAGCAATGTTGATATGGATAAGATATACGATATAATTTTTTTTAGCAGTAGCGAGAGGTATGGATGAAATGAGTGGCATGGAACAGAATTTGGAAGTGAAGTGGCAATGTAAAACAACTGGAATACCTGACAACCTGTTTTCGAGATCGAAAGCAGGCTTGACAAGAGAAGAAATCCGCTCGATTATCGCATCAAAAGCGAGGATAGAAGGAAACGAAAGAATTTTAGACGTGGGTACGGGTTCAGGGAGCGTGTCCATCGAATTCGCGCTGTTAGGTTGCGATGTTACGGCAGTAGAAAAGGACAAAGAGAATTTTGAGGTTGCGAGAAAGAACACGGAAAGATTTGGGTTGAATGATAAAATCAAGCTCATTTTTGGCGCGATGGAAAAAGTTGATTTGAACAACCGTTTTTTTGATGTCATCTTCTTTGGAGGCACGGATAATCTGGAAAAATCGTTTGACAATGTGTTCAAGCACTTGAAAACGGGAGGCAGGGTTATTATTGCAGCAGTCCGACTTGAGACTGTGGTGGAAGCCATAGCAGTATTGAAGAACAGAGGTATTAATCCAGAGGTTCTGAATATCTGCTTGAACAAAGGCAAGGATTTAGGCGGCAAAACTGCCCTTGCACCTTCTTATCCGGTGTTCCTGATCTATGGAGACAAGAAATGAAAATCAACAAGCTCAGCAAGCTGTATGGAATAGGCGTGGGACCGGGCGACCCGGAACTGCTCACAATTAAAGCGTATAAAATACTCAAAGAAGTAGATATGATAGTTACTCCGCGGTCGAGCGAGGATAAAAGGAGTCTTGCTTTGCTCACGATTGAAGGGATTATAAACGAGCGAAAGAACAAGCCAATTGTTGTTGAACCCGTATTCCCAATGACGAAAGACCAGGCGAAATTGGACTTCTATTGGGAAAAGGCGCGGGAAGAGGTGTTGAAAAATATGAAGGGGTGTGAAACAGTTGCATTCATCACGCTGGGTGACCCCAGCCTGTATTCCACGTTCTACCGGTTTCTGGAGATTTTTAAAGACGTCGTGGATGAGGTAGAAGTAGTCCCGGGGGTAACATCCTTCTCAGCTTGCTCCTCCATTGCTAAAGCCCCGATTGCAGAAGGAAATGAAATCGTTTCCATTGTCCCCGACGTAAAAGGGAACGAAAATGCGGTGCAAACAATTCAAAACTCCGATTCATTGATATTCCTCAAGCCGAAAAATATGGACGCGATAAAAACTATGCTGGGCAATAAAAAAGCCATCCTGGGCGTCAAGGTTGGGTTTGAAGACCAAGAAATGGTTTTTGCAAAACTCAATGAATTACAACAACCGGGTCATTACCTCTCTACGCTTATCGTGAAGAAGGAGGTTGATACAAAACCAAAACCACGAGATTACACAAGATTAACACAGAATAAAAGTAAAATGAGACAACGAAGGATTGACAGGGAAGAAGGGAACCCACAGCAAATCTCGTGGAAATCTGTGGAATCTGGTGGTTCAAAATGAAACCGAAAGTAGTTTTTGTTGGTGCAGGACCGGGCGACCCCGAATTACTCACGCTAAGGGGGAAGCGAGAGATAGAAAGTGCGGACGTGATAATCTACGCGGGTTCACTCGTCCACAGAGACATTTTAAAATATGCGAGGAGCGATGCGATACCGATAGATAGCTATGGTAAGACCAGGGAAGATTTATTCGCACTGTACAAGAAGTTTGCAGTTGAGGGAAAGAGAGTAGTGCGGCTTCATACCGGCGACTTGAGTTTCTATTCCGCTATTCTGGAACAGATGGAATACCTCAAGTCAATTGATATAGATTTTGAACTTGTTCCCGGAGTTACGGCGTTCTCTGCCGCATCAGCATCGTTAAAACGCGAACTCACTTCGCCCGGCATATCGCAAACGCTGATAATCACAAAACCGTTTGGGAAGACCGGCAAGCCCGCAGAGGAAAGTATAGCGGAACTTTCAAAGCACGGTGCGACAATGGTCATTTTTCTCGGCGTGCATCTCATTGACGATGTCGTTTCCGAGCTAAGGGTCGGCTATCCCCCGGAGACACACGTAGCAGTGGTTCATAAAGCATCATGGGCAGAAGAGCAGATAATAAGAGGCACCTTAGATGATATTGTCGGGAAGGTGAAGAAAGAGGATATAAAGAGCCAATCAGTGATAATAGTAGGGGATGTGCTTAATAAATCGGGCGTTTCAATATTGTATGGAGGTGAAAAAATCACAAGATTACAAAACATATAGAATTCATAAGATTCTTAAAAGAGAAGTTAATCAAAATCCTCATTAAAACTTTTAAGAACTGTTTTATCAAAAAGCCCCCTCTCCAGAAAGAAAACCTGTCTGCACTAAAAGAATAAACTCATTCCGGCGTAACAACCGCTAAGAACTCAACCCTGTCAAAATCAGGGTCAAAAGTAGCTATTTTATTTATGCCGTGATGTTTGCACGTAGCTGCGATAAGCGCATCGTTTGGAAGAAGGTTGTATTTTGAAGCTAATGAACTCGCAATTTCAACAACTTCTTTGGTTATAATTAATTATTCTTCCTAAAATCTTTTCTGCATCGTCGTCACCGGAAAATAAACCGATTATGATGCTCGAATCAAGGAATATCCGTTCTTTCCGCAACATATTGGTAGTATAATTCATTCAGCTCCTCTGAACTGACTTTCGCTTTCAAAATCCCTTTATACTTTCGAAGCCGCTCCTTTAATAAGTCTTTAATTTCAATCTTTACTTTCGTTCCCTCGGATATCTCATTCTCCATTGGCGTTAGCGGCTTAAACATACCCTTTTCATACACAACCTCGATTGTCTTTTGCATTTCTCAACACCCCCTTTGCTATACCTATGCCTATTATTGATTATCGGATATAAAAAGCTTTTTCTTTAAAACTCTGCAATCGCCGATTTTCTAACAGCTATTTCCACAAAGGCAAAAGCTCGACCGTATGGCACTATCTAAAAATATAGTGATTTGTTTATCACCGCCGATAGCGCAGAGACCCCCCCGAGTTTTAAGACGGTTTTTATCTTTACTTGGTTTTTTCTGATGCCTCTGCGTGCTCCGCGTACTCTGCGGTAAATCTCTGGAAAACATCTAAAAATCAACAATGTTAAACGCAAATAAGTCCGTGCCGTGTGAATCCGTGTAAATCTGTGTCTTAAATAGAAGAAAGTTATAGTTTAGATACAATCAAAAAAATGAGGTTATAGGAAAGAGTCAAACAAAAGATCATGATTGCTATCTTCTCACTTGCTCAGGAGTCCGTTGCAGTTGCCGAAAAGGTGAAACGTGTGCTGTTAGCGGAAGGATTCGATGCAGAGCTGATATGCTCCGAACTGATTTCTTGCGAAGGCGGTAAGAAAGTAAAAAGCGTTTACCGTGCCATAAAGGAAAGTTTCAAGCAGAAGAAGAATATTGTTGCCATTCTCCCTATGGGTGTGGTTGTGAGGGCAATAGAACCGAAGAAGAAGACCGAAGACCCCTGGGTGGTGTGCATAGACGAGAATGGGAAATGGGTTATACCTGTGCTGAACGGGCATAGAGGAGCGAATAAATTCTCGAAGCTTATTGCGGAAGGAATATCTGCACAGGCGGTAATAACAACGTTTAAAATGATGAACGAACGAGAATAATTTAGAGCATAAAATGACAAAAAAGGATAATGATAGAGGGGTGTATATAGGAATTGGTTTTCATCTCGGCGTTGAATCGGCAGAGATAGAGAGAGCGATTTGCAGGTTCTTAGAAGAATTGGGAATAGAACTAAGAGAAGTCAAAGGGTTGTGTACGGTGGACTTCAGAAAAACAGAGCAGTTAGAAAAGGTTTCCTCGCTGCTCAAGAAGCCTCTGTTTTCCTTTTCACCCGATGAAATAAATAGTGTGGTGGACGTGCAGTCGAAAAGTGCAGCAATGGATGCGTTTAACATAAAGGGCGTTGCAGAACCCTGTGCTATCCTGTGTGCGAAGAGGAATAATGGCGGATACAAAACGGTGAAGAGGAAATCGTTTGATAGAAAAATAACGCTGGCGGTGGTGTCTTAAAACTTTTTTGTTGTATATAAGATATAGCTTCTACCTATTTAGGACGCAGATTTACGCAGATTTACGCAGAAAACTAACTATTTCCTCAAATTATCAAATGCCTTACGTTTAACTTCTGGTTTAGTGCCAAAATTAAATTAAATTTAAAATCCTGATTATCTGCGTTCATCTGCGTCCGATTATCAAAAATTGTTTTTTCTTGTTTTCCCTCTGCGAACTCCGCGTTCTCTGCGGTGAATTTTGAAATGTGATGCAGTGCCGGGGACGGGGTTCGGACCCGTGACCTCTGCATTATGAGTGCAGCGCCCTAACCAACTAGGCCACCCCGGCATTGTTCATTTCTTGTTCGTATTATCGCTTTCTTTTAATTCACTACGCAGGTCCCCCATCGTGGCAATACGCTCTGCAACGGCGTCGTGCTGGTGTATGCTCTCTTCGTTTATCTGCTTTATCCCGATGACCGAGTCGTCAGGAAGTTCCGTGAACCTTTGTACCACGCGCTTCGCCATCTGACGCACGCATTCTTCAAGAAAGATCGTCTTTTTGTGCGCCATTTCTACCACCTTCGCCTCGTCCGGTCGCTTCAGGATTTCATACGTCTTTGCACTCATTGAATGCTCTATTATCCCTATTATACGCTCCATAGGGACTATTATGTCATCTTCCACCTCAATCGAGATTATGCCTCGCCCTCTTTGGTTATGCGTTGCCATGGGCACCGTATTCAAAAAAACATCCCGCTCTTCTTTTGGTACCCCCATCTTCGTTAGCTCTTCCTCTACATTTTCCCGCATCAGTTCCTGTGCGCAGGG
>JAUWNY010000042.1 GCA_030612405.1 Candidatus Methanophagales archaeon
CTGGATAGATGCAGTGGCGTATCACCAGACCGAGATATTCAAGGCTGCGAAATTGTTTGCCGAGACGGAAGGGCATATAATAGCACCGGAATCGGCACACGAAGTGAGAGCGGTAATAGACGAGGCGTTGCGATGCAAGGAAGAAGGTAAAGAAGAGGTGATATACTTCAATAATTCGGGTCACGGGCATTTCGACTTAGGTGCATACGACGCGTTTCTGAGTGGGAAACTTGTGGATTACGAGTATCCCGCGGAGTTGGTGAAACAGGCATTGGCTAATCTGCCGCAGGTGGAGTAGGGCAATCGCAATTGCAATTGCAATCGGAAGACGATAAATGGCGCATGGGGGGCGGGGAGATGGAAATGTAGATTTTACATCCCCCTCGGTTTTTTATTTTTTGATTTTATATTTTAGTTACCGCTATGGAGGCTTTGCACCTTTATTCGAGAACATACGTTTATATGCTCATAATAACTCTCGATAAAAGATAGGGGGTATTTTAAAGTGATTAAAATTTATACCTATAAAAATTTTCGGGTTTTATTACCGTGATATTCTCAAATTTTGAGAAATCACCTACATTAAATGTAATAATAGTATCAATTCCTCCTAATTCCATTAGAACAATATGCATCGTATCTCCTACACCTATTCTAACATTAAGCAACTTTTCTTGGATACTGAAGAAGAAATCATCTAAATCGTAATCTTTTATTTTTGGAGAGGGCATCCAATCAAATTTCAATTCTCCTAACCTTTTTACCTGCATTATTTTTAAAAACGAGTCGTGTACTTGTTCCTTCTTAAATTCTTTCCCAATTATCAGTACCTTTATAGCTTCAGTTAATGCCCAAGAAGAAACATAAAATTTCACATTATTTTTTTTACTTGCGATTTTTAGAAAATTGTTTACCTTGTGATGCTTATTATCTGAGTCATTAGTATTGAAGTATGCAACGAAAATGCCGGAATCAAGATAAATCTTTTCGTCCAAAATCAATCCCCCTTTTCCTACTCAATATCTATTAGAAGATTTTTTTCCAAAAGCGTTTTCGTATGCTTTTTTATACGACGGAGTCGGTAGGGTTTTTTTCTTTTTTGATTTCTCCCACCTTTGAATTGAACCATCTTCATTATGGATGACTACATCATATCCGCTTTTTTTAAATTCCCGCGCTCCTTCTACTGCCTCCCGTTTACTTTTATAAATTCGAGTAGCTCGACTTGCACCTTCCTTCTTTATAGCCCAGCCTTCATCCCTTTTTATTACATGAACTCGTTTATGTATAACCATCTCTTCCTTATCCGTATCTCCTAATTCATTTTCATCATTAAAATTATTTTCGGTATTTTCTGCGTCAACACACATTTTTCATCACCTCCTAAGTTTTTTCATTCTGCACTTTTAATCAATCAAAAACACTATTAAAGGTGCAAAGCCCGCTATGGATATATCGCTCGCATCCATTTGCCCACCTATTTCTTTTCAAATATTGAAATTGAAAGAAAACAAAGAAGAAACAAATAAATGATGAAGAAACTTGACAGCATAAACAGCATAAAGAAAACCGTACAGATTCTAAGCTCGGTATCCTACGAAAACTATTCTGATGGAAAGGCAAAAACATATCTTGAATACATGGAGGGCTCCCGGGCTGACGAGGATAGATTAATATCCCCTATTCTACTTCAGGAATTTCTGAAGGAGATATTGGGCTTTAAATTTGGGAAAACGATAGCTACTCAGGAATCAACAGGGGTAGGAAGACCGGATTATATCCCTGTTGATACGCGCACTCATCCATTTGTATTCGATGCAAAAGGCACGGATACCCGAGATTTATCCCAACATTATCCTCAGATTAAAAAATACATAGAATCACAGGGATTGGAATATGGCATTTTAGCCAATATGCGTGACCTTGATGTCTATACCTCCGAGAAAGGGATAGAAATTGAGGAATACGATTTTAATTTCGTGAAACTCTATCAGGATTACAAACAAAGTCCCGTAACTTGCTTAGTGGAGGAGAATACCAAACGGTTTTTGAATTTTGTAGAGCGCTTCTCCTATACACAACTTACTACACAAAAAAAGATAGAAAGGATCGCTACGGCGAAACCATGGACAGGGAAAGAAGAACTCAATGTTAAAGCGCTCACTGACCAACTGAGGTATATTGTTAACATTCTTCATGACGATGTCAAACAGCACAAATCAGAATTATCCGCTATGGCAGAAGCAGGTAGTGTTTCGGATTTAGATGAACGTATTGCCGGCGAAATAGAAGAAATTTGTGCTCATATCTCCGGGAGAGAAATAGAGGAGGTAGATGCTGAGGCTTTTATTAAATTTATGAATGCAGAGGAAGCAACTCTTTATGGAAAAGCACGGGATGCTTTTTTCCACAGGGTTGCTTATTTTGCCATGACACGCCTTCTACTTGCTAGGGTATGGGAAGATATAGGTTTTATAGACCAAACCCTTTATGACGGTGGTTTTGATAAATTGTACAACAACTTTAATCGAGTAATCGGCGATGTCTTAGCTCATGCCTTCCGTTTGGCTTACAAACATTATCCGTGGCTTTTCAATGCAAGTAATAACTATTCATGGTATGAACCTTCAGACGATGCTTTAGTTGATTCTCTTTATGAGCTTTCGAACTTTTACCTTGGCAAACTTGACCAGGATATTTTAGGGACAATTTATGAGGATTATATTGAAAGAGTGGATAAGAAAAACAAAGGACAGTACTACACTCCCCGAGAAATCGTAAGTTTCATCTGGGATAGAGTTGGATATAATAATCCCGAAGCATTTTTCCGGCATATTGGGGGACGAAGAAAACCTAATTATATCTTTGACCCTGCTACCGGTTCAGGGGGTTTCTTGGTGGAAGCAGCAAAAAGGATAAGAGAATGTGCCGAGTTTGACTGGAACGAGCCTCAAGACGTTTGGGATATACATGATGCTATCCTTTGGGGCATATTTGGCAGTGAAATATCTCTTTTCCCTTACTACCTTACTCAGGTAAACTTACTCATCCAACTTACCCCTGTAATTAGAAAACACATAGAATTAACAGGAAAGAAACCTCGTAAAGAACCGACACCCCTTGGCGTTATCTGTAGAGATTCAATGGATTTGCATACTGCAGAACAGAAACTTTTTGAAGAGGGAATTGAGGAGGTAAAGGAAGAAGGTAGGCGTGAAATTATCCACTTTACTAAAGCGGATAAGGGAATATACGAAAAAATTAAGGACATCCATGCTGGGAAATTTTCATTTGTGTGTGCAAATCCTCCTTATGTAGGGGAAAAAGGGCATAAGGAACTTTTCCGGCAGACGCTTAACTCGTATCCGTATTGGAAGAAGTATTATCAAGGAAAGATGGACTATCTTTATTGGTTCATCATTTTAGGTCTTTCTAAGCTCAAACAATGGGGGAAATTAGGATTCATCACCTCTGCTTACTGGCCTACTGCTGATGGTGCTTCGAAATTGAGAAAATACCTCTTAGAAAACGCCAAGATAAAGGAGATGGTATTCTTTGAAGAGGTAAAAATCTTTGAACACGCTAAAGGACAGCACAACATGGTCTTTGTTTTAACCAAGTGTTCTGGAGAAGATAAGAAAGAAGAGAGGGAAAATAATCACATCAAAATAGTTCAAGCGAAATGTAACAATCAGGATTTGCCCGGAAAGACCATTAGAGAAAACCTCGATTTTCTGACCAGACATATTCAGGAGCATATAGATGAACGTGGGTATGAGGATGAATACATAAAAGTTTTCTGGAGCGGGGTGAAGCAGGGGGAACTAACAGAAGGTGCTTGGGATTTAAAATATCCCTCAAACGTAAATGCCATTTTAAATAAAATTAAAAACTCGGCTGAAAAGATCGGAAATTTTCTTCATGTAGGATGTGGAGTTCTAACTAATCGCGATTATGTGACTACCAGAAATATTAAAAGGCTTACGCAATCCGAAATTGAGCATAATGGGATTAAACTTGGCGATGGAATTTTCGTTCTGTCCGAAGAAGAATGTCAGAACCTTCCACTCTCTCCAAAAGAAAGGATTTTTATTAAACCATGGTATAAGAATTCAGAAGTGTCTCGCTACATTCCTGACCCGTATGAGGAAAAAAAATTCTTAATCTATCTTAGAAATAAAGACCGCTTGGATGAATACCCAACGATAAAAGCGCATTTGATGAAGTTCAAAGGCATTTTAGATTATCAATTAGTAGGATATGGTGAAACCAACAAATGGTATGCACTTACGAGAGCAAGTGAAGAAAGTGTCCTTAAAAGAGAAAAAATCTTTACACCTTATAGGGCAGAGAAAAATACTTTTGCATATTCAAGCGATGATTTTTTTTCAAGTAAGGATCTTTACTACATCACTTATCAAATAGAGCCACCTAATATCGCGGAGTCGCTAAAATATGTCCTCGGGGTTTTGAACTCGTCCACTATTGAATTTTGGTGTTTTCATAAATTGAAACAAAAGGGTAATGTGAGAGAATACTATGCTACGCCATTGAAAAATATCCATATCCCCCGCATCAACTTTGATGAGCCTGAAGAAGTGAGAATGCATAATGAAATAGTAAATAAGGTGAATTCTATGTTGGAAAATATGGCAAAACTGGCTAAATATTCCAAATACGTCTCTGGTCTCAGACTTACCAAAATCGAGTTTGATGCTTCTTTGCCAGAAGTAAATGATGAGGAGATAATAAAAAGCACACCTCGCGAAAATCAGTATAGCATACGCACCCATCCAGAAATAAAAATAGAAAAGCCAAAAAGTTTTGAGGATGACAAATTTTATCTGAGCAAAGTAGATAAACCTGAATTAACCCTTACTGGGAACGTCCAACTCGAATTAAAAGGTAAAAACGGGACTTCTGTATTTATAGATGGTCCGCGTGATTTGCTCAAATTACTTGCTGATATTTTAAGTTTGAGTAACTGGAAAAACAAGCCATGGAGCGAAATAAAAGAAAATCTCCTTCTTCCTGATAATATCGTCAGCTTCAATGCTCAAAAAACAAGAGTTTTAAACGATGTGCGAGATAAGCGAGCGGAAATATTGCAGTTGCAAATGGAAATAGACCAAATCGTCTATAAACTCTACGGATTGAGTGAGAAAGAAATAGAGATTGTAGATTCAAAACATAAACCTGCGTGAAACATGAAAATAGGTTTCCTCATCAACCCGATAGCGGGCTTGGGCGGCTCAGTAGGACTAAAAGGAACGGACGGACTGGTAGAAGAAGCATTGAAGCGAGGTGCAAAACCCGTGGCATGCGAAAGGGCGAAGAAATGCATGCAAGAGCTGGAACTCGGCGCTTCCTCGGTTATCCTCACTTGCTCAGCAGAGATGGGCGAAAACGCGGTGATAAACAAATCGCAGAGATATGAAGTGGTGTATTCGTTTGCAGGAGACAGCACGAGTGAAGATACAAAGAACGCATGCAAGACATTTCTGGAAGAAGGAGTTGACCTGCTCCTGTTTTGCGGTGGCGACGGAACGGCGAGGGACGTGTACAGCGTAGTGGGAAAAGACATTCCGGTAATAGGAATTCCCGCGGGCGTGAAGATGCACTCGGCGGTATTTGCGATAAGTCCCGGTGGAGCGGCGAAAATAGTCGAGCATTTTGCCGCGGGTAAAGCGGAACTGCGAGACGCGGAGGTAATGGATACCGATGAAGACGCATACAGACGAAACGAGCTGCGAATGAAGGTGTTTGGATATGCGCAAACGCCTTACGAGCCTGTTCTGGTTCAGCAGGGTAAGAGCCTGTTTCAAAGTGTGAGTGAAGAAAAAGCGAAGGAGGAGATAGCGAGATTCGCATGTGAATTTATGGCTGACGGTTCGCTTTACATAGTCGGTGCGGGGACGACCACCCACAAAATTGCCGAATTGCTGGGTCTGGGCGAAGAGAAGACACTGCTTGGCGTAGATGCCGTGAAGAACCGGGAGCTGGTGGGTAAGGATTTGAATGAGCGTGAATTGCTGCGATTGCTGAAGAAGGAAAACGAAAAGAAAAAGAAAGGAAAATTCCCGGTAAAACTATTGGTGAGCCCTATTGGTGCGCAGGGCTTTGTCTTCGGCAGGGGGAATCAGCAGTTGAGCGCAAAGGTGATAGAAAAAGTCGGTGTAGAGAATGTGATTGTGCTTGCAACGCCGCATAAGTTGAGTGAAACGCCGTTTCTTCTCGTTGACACGGGCAGTGAAGAGTTAGATAAGCAGTTGAGCGGGTATGTGAGTGTCGTATGCGGCTATCGGATGGCACAGAGGAAAGAGGTGAGGAGGGGGTAACGAGGAAGAAAAGAGAAACTTTAAATATGTGCCTTCACAATTCATTTTAAGTGAACAAATGCTCGCACAAGAACAAATAGAGAAAATTCTCAAGAGAATAGTAAATAGGTATAAACCCGATAAAATCGTTCTTTTTGGCTCTTACGCCTATGGCAATCCTACGGAAGATAGTGATTTGGACTTATTAGTTGTGAGAAGTAGCAATCTACCAAGGTACAAGAGGGCAAGAGAAATTAGAAAATATCTGTGGGAAATTACCGATGTGCCAAAGGACATTATTGTTTATACTCCAGAAGAAATTGAGGACTGGAGAGGAGTAGAAGAAGCATTTATTACAAATATAATGAAAAAAGGAAAGATTTTGTATGAAAAAAATAAGAGAGTTTGTGTTAAATAAAATTACTCCAGGCTAGGAAAGGTCGCAAAAAAAATATCACCGATAAAAAATCAAAAAGCTTATCTATCCATCTAACTTTAAATATAAATAATATACTCTACCATAATACATCATAGGGTAGTTATTGAAAAATATAGAATAAGAAAAAAAAGGGAGAAGAGAAAAAAATGAGCGAGCAAACGTCGGATGTGGATACGAAAGTAAAAGGGGACCGAATAAATATTTTCCGAATCGGCAGTCTGTGGTGCTTCAAATATTTCTTCGGCGACCGGGAGATATTCATGGAGTTTGCGGATTATTACAACCGTGATAAATACCGGTTTGAGGTGGACAGCGTTGGCGATCGGGATAAAATGGTGAAGTCGCTTGAGGAACGAGGATTTGAAACCAATCTGGTTGAGGATACAGCGGATTATACGGTGAAAATAGACCGGTTTAAGAAGTATGCACCAATTCTGAGGAACTCGATTGACTCCACGGAGGGTGAAAAGGATCGAGAGTTTATAATGAAAGATATGGCCTCGGTGGAGGAGGCGATATCAATGGGAGCAAGGAAAAGTTAGGCGTTTTAACTTTTCTTTTTACTTCTTTTCATTTCAAGTCCGATTAACAGTAACGTCAGGAAGGAGATAGCTTATGGGTTACGATAAATTCAAAAAGGAGGTGGAGCGGATACTGGAAGAAAAAGCGAGACCTCTCACGTGGAACGAGATAAAAGAGAACTCCACCCAACTGAAACAAAAAGCGCCCTATCACGTGTACGTGCAGAAACTACAGGGTGATATCGGTCTGGTGCGGTTCAGGTCCGGGCGTGACAAGAAAACGGTTTGGGCGTTAAGGAAGTGGTTTGAGGAAGGGAAGTTCAAAGAACTTTTACCTCACAAGGTGCGGTTTACGATTCTGAGTTCCAAAAAGGACCATGCGATTGCTGCGAATGCGTACTGGGAACTGAAAAGAATCTATCCTTTACCGGAAAAGCTAAACATGAACCTGAACAGATGGGATGTGATAGAAGCGGAAGTAGATGACTTCTTTCCTGAAGAGGACAAAAGACCGGATAGCATACGGTTAAAAAGCGATGGAATAGAGCATTTACGAACGATAGAGGATGAAGAGGAGCGGATAACAATTGCGGAAAAGATATCCGAGAGCGGCGAATTCATGCATACCGATGCGTGGAAAGGGAAGACGCTGGGTATGACAAAGCCGAGATTCAGATGTTTTTATTTCTACGATAGCAAATGCCAGTTCTTCTGCGACCAGAACGTTTGCGTGGGTCATAATATGGAAGTGGATGAAGAAGGAGAAGCCGTAGAAATAAAAGGCGACCGTGTTTATTTCGTTTTGGAAGCGGTGGAGAGAGAGGGAGGCGAGTTTATATGGGAAAAGACACGGGTGGACTGGTACATAAAATCGGTGATTTCGTTAACCGACCCGAGACAGCGGAGATTGGGGTTTTAGCGGTTTGGCATGTTAGCGGTTTAGCGGTTTGGAAAAAATGCTGTTTATAAGTTGAAAAACTCACAACGGTAAATAGGAATGAGAAAAGAGGGATGCAGATAATTGAAGACGAAAATCGAAGTATTTCGTGAAGAAATCAGGAAGTTGGTAGAAAAGTTTGAACGTGATGAACATTTCTATCTTTCGAAACAGTATTTAGAAGCTCAAGCTCGCCAGGATTTCATTGACCGATTCTTTGAAGCGCTGGGTTGGGATATAGGGAACAAAGCAGAACTTTCACCTTTTGAACGAGAAGTGCTGCTGGAAAAAGGAGAGACAAAAGGAAGACCTGATTACAACTTTCGTATTGGAGGGGCAAGCAAGTTTTACGTTGAAGCGAAGGCGCCATCAGAGCCTCTTGACAAGACGGCACATATCATGCAGGCAAAATCGTATGCCTGGAACACAAAAGACGTATTCATCGTGGTGCTCATGGACTTCGAGGAATTTAAAGTATTTGATGCGACACTTAAGCCCGACCCGCGCAATCCTAATCTCGGGCTGATTTACGATTTCAAATACACCGATTATCTCGAAAAACTCGATGAGCTGTGGACGTTATCCCGGGAAGAGGTGGCTTCGGGCTCTCTGGATAAACTGCTTCTAAAAGATGCTCAGAGTAAGCGCCTGCGTATCCCGGTTGATAAATCTTTCTTATCCGACATGACTGGATGGCGCGAGGAACTGGCAAAAGACCTCTATAAGCGTAATCCTGATATTAACGTAAGGATGTTGAACGAGGTGGTACAGCGAATCCTGGATAGATTTGTCTTTATCCGTACTGCTGAGGACAGAAAGATCATTGAACCAAAAAGCCTTTTAGAATTGGTTGAACTCTGGAAGAGCGAGGGCAAACGAAGACCACTTCTATATCATCTTAACATTCTATTTCGGCAGATAAACGGTGACCTAAACGGTGAGATATTTAAGCCCCACGCTTGCGAGATCTATGAGTTCGATTCAAGTCTTCTGGCAAAGATTATCGAGGGGCTTTATTTTCCCAAATGCCCTTATCGTTTTGACGTCATCGGCGTAGAACTGTTGGGAAGTATCTATGAGCGTTATCTGGGCAATACCATCCGTCTCACAGCCAAACGGGTGAAGGTAGAAGAGAAGCCCGAGGTTCGCAAAGCTGGAGGTGTCTATTACACGCCTAAATACATCGTAGATTATATCGTGGCTAACACCGTGGGCAAACTGATAGAAGGAAAAACGCCAGAAGAAATCGCAGAGATGAAAATTCTCGACCCTGCATGTGGTTCCGGGTCATTCCTTCTCGGTGCGTATCAGAAATTGATTGATTACCACATAAAGTATTATACTGAGCATCCTGCGGAGGCAGGACGAAGTACCCTCTTTCCTGACCTTATTATTGAACCAGATGGTAGCCATCGCCTATCAATCACCAAGAAAGCGGAGATTTTACAAAACAACATCTATGGCGTAGATATTGATCCCCAGGCGGTGGAGGTTTCCATGATGAGTCTCTACATTAAGGCTTTGGAGGGCGAACGCACGCTTCCGCAAAATAAAGAGCTCCTGCCTTCTTTAGCGAATAACGTCAAGTGTGGGAACTCGCTTATCGGTTACGACTTCTTCGAGCAGCAAACGCTTATCGAAGACGAAGAAAGAGAGCGCATAAATCCTTTTGACTGGAATTCAAAGAAAGCGGGGTTCGGAGATATAATGGAAAAGGGCGGGTTCGATTGTGTGATTGGGAATCCGCCTTATGTGAGAAGTCGTAATATTCCACGAAATGACAAGACATATTATATGGGACATTTCTTTTCAGCAAGTCGTCTTCTCGATACTTATTATCTTTTCTTAGAGAAAGGAATTGAATTACTCCACGACAGTGGACGCCTTTCCTTCATTATCCCTAATGGCATATTAACCAACAAGGACAGCGAAAAGATCCGGCGGTTCATAGTAGAGAATACCTGCATAGAAATTATTGTTGATTTAAAAGAGGGTGTTTTCAAAAACGCTGCTGTGGACACAAGTATAATTGCTGTCAAAATAGAAAAAAACCAAAGTGTGAGACGCAGTCATAATTTTGCAATAGGCACATGTTTGGCAGCACGGCAACAGCAGGTCACAACTCCGAGCAATATCCTGCCCCAAAAGTATCTAACCCCTCAAAATAATTTTACTTTCAATACCGCCGTTGATAATCAGGCGATTGATCTTATCCAGAAGATTTCTGTAGTAAGCACAAAACTTTCTAATCTAGTTGAAGTACGAAATGGAATGAAAGTTCGCAAGGAGTTGTGTTCAACTAATCACGAAGATAATCGTTACCATAAATTTCTTCTCGGTAGAAATGTATTGCCCTTCTATATTAACTGGGATAATCTGTGGGTGTGTTATGATAAAAAACTGGAAAGGAAGTATAGTAGCCAAGCATTCAGGGAAGAAGGGATTTTTCAGATTTTTCCAAAATTATTTGTCCGTCAAGTGATGGGCAAAAGAATTTATTGTTCACTTGATCAAGAAGGTTTCTACGCAGACCAGACAATCTATTTGCTCCTCCCCAAAACAAACGAATTATATTCCCCCAAATACCTGCTTGGGATACTTTCCTCTTCACTTATTGCTTTCTATTTTCTAAAAACGAGCAGTGACACTAAGCAAACCTTTCCCAAGATAAAAGGCTATCAGATTGAGCAACTCCCAATCCGCACCATAGACTTCTCAAACCCTTCAGAAAAAGCCAAGTATGATAAATTAGTAGCGCTGGTTGACCGCATGTTGGAACTGAACAGTAAGAAAAATGCTCTTCCTCCCTCTTCAGAACGAGAACGAATTGAACGTGAGATTGCGGTGACAGATGAGAAGATTGACGAGATAGTTTATGAGTTGTATGGGCTGACGGAGGAGGAGATAAGGGTGGTGGAAAGTAAGTAAAAAGAAATAAAACAAAAGGGGGTATTATACATATTATAGAGGATGAACAAAATTTTAAGATATACAACAGAAGTGGAGGAATAAAATGAGCGGGACGAAGACATTGCATGCCGTTTTTGATGGTAAAGTACTGAGACCAGAGGATGCCGTTAATTTGGAACCAAACGTTCGCTATCTTGTAACCATCGAGCCCGAGCGTAAAGAAGAAAAGGGTAAGCAGAGCCTTTGGGATGTACTTAGCGAGTTCTCTGGAAAGGTTGAAGGCCCAAGAGATTGGTCAGAAGAGCATGACCATTATTTATATGGCACACCCAAGCATAGGAAGGGGCGAAGAGAATAATATGAATGGCACTCGTTTTTTTCTCGATACTGCTTACGTGCTGGCATTACTCAATCCTCACGATATCTATCACAAGCAAGCCAAAGCACTACTTCCCTCGATACGTGTTGCCCGCGAGGTGTGGATAACCGAAGCGGTATTGATTGAAATAGGCAATGCACTGGCACATTCAAATCGGTCTACTGCTGTTGCATTCATCAATAGCTGTTACTTCACTCCTAATGTCAATGTTGTTTCGGTAGATCGTACACTGGTGCATCGTGCAATAGACTTTTACCGGAGCCGAGAGGATAAAGAGTGGGGATTGACTGACTGCATTTCATTTATTGTAATGGAAGACCATGGCTTAACAGATGCTTTTACGACAGACGAGCATTTTCAACAGGCAGGCTTCCGAGCACGGCTACGGGAAGATGTGTGAGATACGGGCTGACGGAGGAGGAGATAAGGGTAGTGGAAAATGTTTGACCTAATCAGTTTCCTGACGCAAATACCCATAAGAAAAGAAACAAGAATAGAAGAAGTAGCAGATAGGAGTTACCTCTTCCCTTTCGCTGCTTTAATAATACATATCGGAAATACAAAGGATAATGTCAACAACTAAAATCATAATTTTATGGGTAATAGCAGTTATATTAGTAGCGGCAATATCAATATCCCTCTCTTTTTTTATGCACAAACCCGCAGAGCCCGTAGAGTACAAAAATAAAATTCCTATGCAGAAAATAGAAGTAGGAGGAAGAATAAAACTTCCTGAGCCAAGTTATACGAGTAACACTTCAGTAGAGGAGGCATTATCACAAAGAAGGTCAATAAGAGATTATTCAGGCGAGAACTTAACCCTCGATGAGGTATCGCAGCTACTGTGGGCTGCTCAGGGTATCACCGCTCCCTGGGGCGGGAGAACAGCCCCCTCTGCCGGTGCGCTTTATCCCCTTGAGCTATACGTAGTTGTGGGAGACGTAGAAGGCATTGACAAAGGCGTTTATAAGTATAGGAATAGCCGAGCAGAGCATGAACTGGAAAAAGTTAAGGAAGGCGACATCCGGGCTGAACTTGCCGATGCCGCCATCGGACAGGAATGCATAAGGGATGCTGCGATAGACATCGTATTTACTGCGGTTTATGAACGAACAACGAGGAAATACGGGGAAAGAGGAATTAGATACGTGCACATGGAAGCCGGGCATGCAGCACAAAACGTTTATTTGCAGGCTGTTTCATTAGACCTCGGAACGGTAGTCATAGGCGCATTTATTGACGGCGAAGTCAAAGAAATCATGAATATGCAGGAACAAGAAACACCATTATATATAATGCCCGTTGGGAGAAAAGGATAAACAATGCTTGATATAATCAGTTTCTTAACGCAGATGCGTAATTGCTCAGTATCTCGTTGGCTTGCTTATTTCCTTTTTGTCTCTTTTTCCTTTCCCAGTCGCACCGCTTCTAAATAAACCTCATCACTCATCCTGAAGCCTGACCTTACCAAATCCTCTAAGATTTTTAGATATTCATCATAATCGAAAATGTCTTCTTTTAATGCTCTTAATAGAATATAAATTGTCCCTCTGGGCTTTAACCCAAAAATAGAGGCGGCAAGCCTGGCATGAGTCTGATCAACCAGGATCTTATTCGAATCAAGCTCAACAGCTAAAAATATAGCCTCTGCTTCGCCTTTATCGATCCCTAATGATTCTATATCCTTACCTATCTGAACCTTTTTTATTTTTATCCAGCCCTCTTTTAGCGCTTCTTCAACCACAAAAGCATCAACGCTATTTTGCTCTTTTCCTCTGTCTACAACTTCCCTTTTAACCTCCTCGGGAATGATGACTTCTTGAAAAAAGTCTTTTAGAAGGTGTAACCTCCCAAGTTTTGCCAGATAGATCAACGGAGTCGCATTGGATACGATCATTTAATGCCCCTAAAATCCTCTCTCAGGTCTTCAACCGTATATTGAAAAGGAATTCCTTTCTTTGCCGCTATATCTAACATCTGCCTTAGAGAGATACCCGCCATCCTCGCAGCTCTCCAAATCGTGACCCTTCCCTCGCTATATTGTTTCAATGCATATTTAATCTTCCAATCCTTTATACCTTCCATTAAGAGCCTTCTCACCACTGTTGATCTATCCAGTTGCTCTCTCTCCGAGATACTTCTTATTTCTTTTTCAATCTTTTCCGATACACGAGTTGTTATAGTTACCCCCATTTTGTTACCGTATTAAATTGGTATATTTTAAATACATATATAATTTATCAATTAAACAATGCTTGACATAATTAGTTTCTTAACGCAAATACCGGTAAGAAAAGCTGTGAGAATAGAAGAAGTAGCAGTTAGGACGTACCTTTTCCCTTTCGTCGCGTTATTAATCGGATTAGCCGTCGCCGTGGTAGCATTTGTCTCTTTTGGATTCTTAGTTTCGACACCCGAGATCGCCGCTTTGCTCGTTCTGCTCGCTATTTACCTTGTCACGGGTTTGATGCATCTGGACGGTTTAGCAGATTTCTTCGATGGCGTAATGGCAGGAGGGACTAAGGAAGACAAGAGAAGAGCGATGAAAGACGAGAAAATAGGAATAGCGGGATTGTTCGCCACTGTTTTTGTTATCCTATTGAGCTTTTTTGCTATCGAAACCGTATGCACGAGCTTAACAAAAACAGCTCCTGCCCACAGCTTTGATTTACGGTCATTTTACCATTTCGCTTCTGTATTCGTAATTGCAGAAGTTTCGGCAAAGATAAGCATGAACACATGTATGATATCCGGGAAATCAAAAGAAGGTGCAGGGGACGGTATGGGTGCTTTGTTTATTCACTCGTGCTCAAAATCCGGGTACGTGGTAGCGCTCATATCTGCTATACTTATCGCTTTAATCTTCACTGCATTTTCATTACGTTTCTTTATCGTGTTTACGGGCATCGCAGTCGCGTTATTCGTCTCTCGCATTGCGAAAAGCAATTTCGGCGATGTGGGCGTAAGCGGGGACGTAATAGGGGCATCAAACGAACTCGCAAGATGTGCGACTCTGGTTGTATGGGCAATATCCCAAGCGGCATTTTGATATTTTAAGTTTTTTTTTTTGCAAAGCAAAAATATATTTTCTTTAATAAACTTTTCTTTTGTAAAGAAAAGTTTAATGATAGCGATAATCCTCGCAGGCGGGAAGAGCAGCAGATTAGGAGAAGGAAAAGAGAAGGCACTTATAAAGATAGACCGCAGTGGAAGTGGACATGAAAGCGAAACCCCGAAACGGCTAATAGATTTGGTGGTAGAAAACGTACGAGACTCAAAGGCAGAAGGATTTCTCGTGGCTATATCGAAAAACACACCGAAAACCGCGGAATATTGCAAATCGCAGGATTATGTGCTATTAGAAACACCCGGGAAAGGATACCATGCGGATTTACGATATTTGCTTGCACGTTATCCCGAATTTGTATCCGTCGCATGTGACATCGCTTTCCTGAAACCCGAGCACATCAATTCAATTATTGATTTTTATATTCACAATGACTCTGGCGGAGGCAATAGTACCAGTACTAGTATTACAGGCGCAGTTCCGCAGGATATAATCCCACCTTATGTGGTTCCCTCGTATGTATTTGAACACGATGGGCGGAAATTAGTTGCAGTTGGCTTGAACATAGTTACCAAGGGGAGAAAGAATTTACCTTTTGTATTCAATGACCCGTTACTCGCAATAAATATAAATACACCTCGTGATTTAGAGATAGTGAACGCAGAGGGCGATGTAAGAAAATAAATTATTGACACAGATTAACGCAGATTAACACAGATAGACGGTAAAAATCAACAATGTCAAACATAAATAAGTTCATGCCGTGTAAATCTGTGTAAATCCGTGTCTTAAATAGAAGGAAGTTATACTTTAGTATTATACAACAGAGAACATGAACAGGATAGAAGAAACCATAGGAAAGATTGAACCGTTAGACAGAACGGCGATGGAATCCGCAAGGGCACGGCAAGACATGCTCACGAAACCGCTGGGCAGTCTGGGCGTTCTGGAAGACCTTTCGGTGAAAATCGCCGGCATTACCGGGAATTACATGCCACTAATAAACGACAAGGTAATAATAACAATGGCGGGTGACCATGGCATTGTAGATGAAGGCGTGAGTGCGTATCCAAAGGATGTAACATCGCAAATGGTTTATAATTTCTTAAGCGGCGGTGCGGGAATAAACGTGCTTGCAAGACATGCCGGTGGGCGGGTTGTGGTTGTGGACATGGGCGTGGCGGCGGATATTGAACTTGCACAAGAGCACGCAGGAGGGTTCATAGACAAGAAAATCGGTTATGGTACCGCTAACATGGCAAAAGGCGCGGCAATGAGTTATGACGATGCGAAAAGGACAATAGAAGCGGGAATAGACGTTCTGGAGAATGAGATAGAGCGCGGCATGGACATCGTAGGTGTGGGAGACATGGGAATAGGAAATACAGCAGCCAGTAGTGCTATTGCCGCGTTCATCACAGGCAAGCCGGTTGAGGTCGTAACCGGGCGTGGAACGGGTCTGGATGACGCGGGGTTAAAGATGAAGGTGGAGACGATAAAAAATGCTTTAGAGGTTAATAAACCCGATAGAGATGACGCAATCGACATATTAGCGAAATTAGGCGGGTTTGAGATAGGCGGCATGGCAGGCGTGATGCTCGCTGCTACATCCCACCGAATTCCCGTTGTCGTTGATGGTTTCATTTCAGGTGCCGCAGCACTTATCGCATACGAAATCAGTCCGAAGATACGGGATTATCTCATTGCATCGCATCTATCCGTTGAATCAGGTCATCAAGCTATTTTGGATTACATCGGGCTCAAACCTTTATTCAATCTGAATATGCGACTCGGGGAAGGAACGGGAGCAGCATTGGGAATAAGCCTCGTGGATGCGTCATGTAAAATACTG
>JAUWNY010000036.1 GCA_030612405.1 Candidatus Methanophagales archaeon
AGACTTTTTTGGCTGCTGAACAAACTGGGCTATCACCACTACTCGTACTGGAACATTTTGCTGTTTCATTTCACCTCAATGATTCTTGGAGACGTAACCCCGGGGAAGGTGGGGTATTTTGGACTTTTGCTCCTGCTTAAAGACGTCAAAGCGGAAGACACCCTGAGCGTACTCACAATAGGGCAAATCATGGATTTTATTATGAAAATAGCAGGCACCGTAGCCTTTGCCGTAATCCTCTCGGGTATTCTACTCGAATTTCAAGCCGTGCTTCTTGCGGGTATAACCATGATGGTTGCATTAACTGCAATTGCAAGCCTGCTCATCTGGTCAGAGAAAAGTGTGAAACTGCTGAGCTTTTTCTCTTTCGGCCCCCTGAGAAAGGTAACAAATCTCGTTGAAGACGTTCAAGCATCCACATCCAGGTTGAAGTCAGAATTAGTGAAGGCACTGCTTATAAGCATAGCCGGATGGGTGTTTGTGGGTGCGCAGTGGTATTTTATCTTTCTGGCGCTTTCACCCGCGACAAATACAAATCTTTCTTTTTTGTTCTTTTTCCTTTTGCAGGCGGTAGTCAGCACGCTTGCTTTTATACCTGTGAGTCTCGGAGGAGCAGGACTACAAGAATCAGCCATAGTGATAATACTGGGGATTCCGGGAGTAGGAGTAGGATACACACTTGCACTTACATTCGGCATACTGGTAAGGGGGATGAGCATACTCGTTGATGCGGGATTTGGAACGTTCAATATCCGGAAAATATCATTAAGAGGTATTTTGGAGGGTAAGAAAAAATAAATCTGTGTCTTAAATAGAAGGACATTATACTTTATATACAATAAAAAATGGCTTTCACGGAATTAACGGCGGTTTTTGTGTGGTGGTTATCGTTATTTTTACTGGGCATGCTGGCATACCCCATAACCAAGAAGGTGCTGCGGAATTTCGGTAACCTCAGCTACCTGTTCTCAAAGATTTTCGCACTCCTCCTGCTCACTTACCTGACATGGATTCTTTCTCACCTGTTCTCTTATTCCACGGCAACGATAGTTCTGGCATTAGCGATAATGCTATTTTGCTCTATTTTAGCACACCAGAAATTTAAATCGAGACAAACTTTCTCGGAGTTTAAAAGGTCAGTAGTTGAAGGAGAATTAATATTTGTCTCAATATTCGCTTTTTTTCTCCTCATAAGGGCTTTTCGTCCAGAGATAGGTGGTTTGGACATCGGGATGGTGGGAGAAAAATGGATGGACCTGGCATTTTTAAATGCCGTAGGGAGAAGCGATTGGTTTCCGCCAATAGACCCCTGGTTCTCCTCCCGGGTTATTGACTGCTACTATTATTTCAGTTATCTCGTAACGAGCATCATGATAAAAATAACTTCCATTCGTGCTTCAATAGCCTATAACCTGGCTGTAGCAACTTATGCCGCATTGCTCGGCAGTGCGGTCTTTGGTATAGCGGCGAACCTATGCAGAAAGAAAACAGGTGGGCTGATAGCGGTTATTTTCGTCCTCTTCATCGGCAATTTAGGTGTTTTAGCTCCGTTATGGATGGAGACATCAAGGGGAGTAAGCATTTTTCACGCTCTAACGACACCAAACGTTTCCTATTTCTGGATCCCGTCTCGTGTTGTTCCCGATGGAATCACCGAATTCCCGTTCTTTACGTTTATTCTTGGTGATTTGCACCCCCATCTGGTTGCGATGCCTTTTCAAATGCTCGTCCTCGCATTATTGCTGGAGATGTACACCGAAAAGAAATTCATTGAAAATAAGCTCATGCTTGTATTCCTGCCCTTATCGCTGGGATTTCTCATTCCTTTGAACTCTTGGGACTACATTATCTACGCAATGTTCATGCTTGGCATAATCCTGATACCGCTCAGGAGAGAAATAGGAATCCGGAAATCTTTAATCTACTCTTGTACTTTGATTCTATCGAGTTTGGTTCTTTATCTCCCTTTCTTCCTGAAATTTCATCCCGCTGCCATAGAAGGAATAGAGCTTGTTACAGGGGGTAGAACGCCAATTTACTCGCTGGTAGCGATGTTCGGTTTTTTCTTTTTCTTGCTGTTTTCCTGGTTGCTTTTTTTAATCTTTAAAGCCCTTACAGGGCTTGCGGGTAAACCCTTACCAGGTTTTCTGGGTGGTAGGGGCGGAGCCCCACATAAAGAATGTTTTTGCTTTGTCTATTTACTTATATTCTTTGGTGTTGCCGCCATTTTGATTCCCGAGCTTGTTTTTTTCAAATCAGGTTTTTATAGTAGTGCAATTGACAGAGGAAACATGATATTTAAATTTTACCTTCAGGCATGGCTGCTCTTAGGAATTGCCTCAGCAGTTATTGCCTGTCGCTTGAAGGAGAAAATAGAGAAGAAGTCCCTTAAAACTATTTTTTGGGGTATGTTTGCAGTGCTTTTGATAATCAGTGCGCTTTATCCCGCGCTTGCAGTTAACAGTTGGACAGGAGGATTCGGTTCGGAACCAACTTTGGATGGGATAGGTTATATGAAGGAGCGAGACGATTATAAAGGCGAATATCAGGCAATCGAATGGCTGAATGAAAATGTCGTCGAGGATGCGATAATCTTAGAAGCAGTAGAGGATGAAGAACATCGAACAGATTACTGCAGACCCGGGCGGATTTCAGCTTCAACAGGTCTGCAAACTGTTATCGGATGGCCCTGGCACGAATTTCTGTGGCGCCGAGACGAGGAAGTGTGGAGAAGAGCGGATGACGTAAAAGAAATCTATACAATTGACAATGTTTCTCTGGCCTTGTCGCTTTTAAACAAGTATAATGTCAGTTATGTGTACGTGGGAAGGCTGGAGAGGGATACTTATGAAGGGGCGGGGCTTGTTAAGTTCGAGTCGAATTGCTTTGAGAAGGTGTTCAGCAAAGAGGGGGTTGAGATATACAAGGTAAAACCATGCTAATTCATGCGTATATACAATGGTGGCACGAAATACTTTTGATTTGGCTTCTTGTAGTGGCAATTGGCTTCTGCGCATTTCCGTTAATAAGTAGAATAGCACCCAATTTAAGAGACAGGGGCTATGCCATGACGAAGGTAGCAGGTTTAGCACTGCTTACATTCTTCACCTGGATGTTTTCGCACGTGTTAGGCTACGGTATCACAGCAATAATCCTAGCTTTTTCTACGATTGCTTTGCTCTCCATTGCAGCACTAAAAAAGAAGCCGGAAATCCGCCTTAGAACCGCGAAGCATGCGCAGCATTTTTGGTCAAACTTTTCTAAAAAGTTTGTTGATCAAACTTTCTTAAAGTTTGTTGAAGTAGATCTGGTATTCACGGTTGCTTTTCTCTTCTTTATCGCCTTACAGATGTATCATCCCTTTATTGAAGGAGGACCGACAACAACACTGTACACCGGTGAGAGATTCATGGGTTCCGCATTCCTGAATGCGATAAATAGGGCGACGTCGCTTCCTCCACCTGACCCCTGGCTTTCGGGATACAAATTGCAACACTACTACTATTTCGGCTACCTGATGGGCTCTATACTTACAAAACTCTCTGCTATACCAACCAATATAACGTTCAACTTACTTACGCCTCTCTGTGCGGCACTTACCGCTTCAATCACCTACGGACTTGGATGTAATCTAACGTGTAAGCGGAAATATGGATTGCTGGCAGCTACGCTTGTCGTTTTTATAGGAAATCTCCATCTTTTCAAGATGCTCCTTGAGCAGCTCGCGACATCGCCAGATATCGTCTTGCAATACATCGCAACTAAATGGGATTATTATTATTGGAGTCCGACAAGAGCGCTTTTTGACACGAACCAGGCGATAACGGAATTTCCGTTTTTCAGCTTTATGTGGGGCGATTTCCACCCGCATATGATTGGCTTGGCTTTTCAGGTTCTGATAATCTCTCTTCTCTACGCGTTTATCTCTAATCCACGGTCAATCTTTGGCAATGAGAAATCAACAGCATTTTTCAGCGTGCTTGTTTTTGGCATCTCGCTTGGATTTTTGTATGCGAACAGTGCATGGGACTATCCGGGCTACGCCGCATTAGCCATTTTAGTTATAGGTGCAAATCAGCTTAAAAGAGGTGCTTCTCTCGCACGCTCGATTTTATCCGCAGGTTTGCCTGTCGCAGCCAGTATATTTTTATATCTCCCTTATATTTTGGCTTTTAAAGCCATCGGAGCTAAAGGCATCGGCATAGTCACGTATCCTTCGCCGATAGCGGGTTTTCTCCTCGTTCATGGCTTGCCACTCCTCGCAATAGCATTTTTCGCGCTCTCGCAGAAGTGGACGGATTTGGCAGTAAAAAAAGTATTTTTAGTGTTGCTTTCCTCGATAATACTGATTCCGCTATTGCTTATCCTCTCGATAATATACCCTGTCCTTATTTTCATCCTCCCGACTATCTTCTTCTCGCTCCTGTTCATTTTTCGTGAGATAAGAAAAAACGGAGTTCCCCGAGAAGTTTTTTTCGCCTTCTGCTTGATTCTCGGCGGTGCAAGCATATTGTTTTTCAGCGAGATTTTTTATGTCATGGACTATCTTGCCTGGGGCGAATTCCAGCGAATGAATACCGTATTCAAATTCTACAATCAGGTATGGGTGATGTGGATGATTTCGGCTGCTTTTTGCATCTGCTACACGCTGAAAAATCAGAAGGAAAAGCTTAGAAAAGTTTTTAGTGTATTCGTGGTCATCCTTATTCTTGCATCCGGAGTCTATCCCGTTCTTGGAACCTACACGTGGCTGAAAGGATTTGAAACGAGCCCGACACTGGATGGAACAGCGTATCTAAAACATTCAAGCATTCGGGTAAACGGTGCATCAATTGAGCCTGCGGGGGATTATTTAGCGATATGCTGGATTTCGAAGAACATAAAAGGCAGTCCAGTAATTCTGGAGGCGGTGCCGTCTAATGCTCCATGGGATCAGCAGTTTGACTATACCTACTACAGCCGTGTTTCAAGTCTCACGGGTTTGCCCACGGTCGTGGGCTGGGTATTTCATGAGCACTCCTGGGGCTATAAGACTGATATAACCGAACCCAGGATAAATGACGTGAACCTCATTTACCGCACAGAAGACGTGGAACTCACAATGAAAAAGCTCAAAGATTATGATGTGAGATATATTTTTGTTGGCTCACTTGAACAGCGGCAGTATCCTGAAAGAGGTTTGCAAAAATTTGAAGCCGAGAATTTTTTCAAAAAAGTATATGGTGAAAAAGGCGTTCAGGTTTATGAAGTGCTCTAACTATGTCTTAATGGAAGTAGATTTTCACATGAATCCATAATGATGCCTGAGGAGCAGAAGGAGATAGAGAGAAGGGTAAACGACGTCCAATTGATATACACAACGGAAAATGTTTCGCTGGCGAGGACACTTCTGAATAAGTACGACGTTGGATATGTCTATGTGGGATGGTTAGAAAGAGAACTTTATGACGGGAATGGACTGGCTAAATTCGAATCAAGTTGTTTTGATTTTGAAAACGTGTTCAGTACGGCGGAGGTCAGGATATACAAGGTGAGGACATGCTGAGAAGAATAATGCAAACAATCTTTTAAGTAATGTCCCACCCCTTCTGTTCCATATATTGATATGCTTGCACAAATGCGTCGGTTTCAGCGTCCTGTTTACTACTGAACCATTTACCACCGTTTTTAATCCCTTTTAACTCGACATATTCGCCTGTTTGACTGTCTTTAATCGAGCATTTTTCTATCTTCCACCTTGTCTGGTGTCCCTCTCCGCTCGACGTATACACGAAATCTATTTCCGGGTTACAGCGATGTTTTTCCCTGAACTTATTCTCGAATTGGTTTCTGATAGGAAGGAAGTCTTTGGTTCTCAACATTTCCGTTTTTATCCACTCAGAGATTCCTAATTTATGAAGGAACTTTTTCACTTCCTTAATTCTAATGGATTCTTTGCTATCCCGATATATTGCACCGCAAATAGCCTCGAAAACGTCTGCGATAACTTTTTTGCTTAAACTTTCTTTCTTCTCACTGGCTTTGATGTAAATCCTGAGACCAATTTCTTCCCCGTAGTCAGCCAATCGCTTATTGTTTTCAAGCTCAGCCTTCAGAAAGGTCATTTTTCCTTCATCAAGCGATTCTGACACATCGAGAAGTTCCTCTGCTTATATCAGGCTGATTACACGGTCTCCAAGGAATTCAAGGCTTTGGTAATCGGAGGAACCTGGATGTTCGGTAGAATATGAACTCGTAGTTATCGCTTCTTCCAAAAGTGCGATGTTCTTAAACTGATGCCCTATCGAGGCTTCCAATTCCATGAGTTCAAGCTTTATATTTTCGGTCCCCATTTCCGACTTTTTCACCAACTTTTTTGATGCTTGTTATTCATCCAATCGGTTCATGTTTTGACACCCGCAGCAATAAAAAATAGAGGAAGAGGAATTCTCCCCTTCATCGAAGACTGATTTGGGATTTGTTATAGCCCCAGCACATCCTTAAGCTTGAACTGGTATTTCCCCAGTTTACCGCCGAAGTTCCCTGCCGTTATTTTTATCACGCCGGGCACTTTCACCGCCGCTTTTATCCCTGCGCGCATCGCTTCTTTAACCGCGTCCTCACTGAGCCCGTTTATCACCACTTCAAAGACGCCATTTACGTCCGCAGGCAGTTCAGACGCTTCTATTTTGTCTTTCAGTGTGGGGCAGAACTTCTCGTTTATCGTTGCGTGCATGAACTTGTATTTCTGCGAGCCTATTTTCGAACCTGACGCAACAACGCCACCCGTAAAAGGAGTTATTGTGCCTTCCACTTGTCCGACTGCAGAAACCGCATCCTCCGCCGCTGTTAATGCTGACATCTGGTCCTTTGCAAGGATAAACAAATTCCCGCCAGCAACGCCCTCTTTCGCGCCCAGGTTCTTCTCTATCACGAACTCACCACCCATTATCGGGGTCCTCGATACATCTCTACCGTAAAGTTCCTCCTCGGATTCGAACCCGTCGCCAAAGAACTTCAACTTGAAGCCAGTATTGAACTCCTTCTCGCTTTCCTCTGCCTTTAAAGCATTAAATACCGCCGTTGTCGGACAGGTGAGAACGCATTGCCCTATCCTCGCAAGCAACTGCTCTTCCAATGCTTTGTAGCCGAACGTGCACATAATTATGTACGCACCAGGTCTTCCATCCGGCGTCTCCTCACGTGATGCTATCTTGTCTATCCCCGCTTCTGCCGGGCACATTATCACCGATGTCCCGAATCCCGTCGCCTCTTTCGCTGCTTCCATCGCCCATTTCTCGTTCACTGCCGTTATCAACACTCGCGCAACCTTTATCGGAAACGCCTCGGCAAATGTATCCTCTATTTCCACGCCTTCCAGTTCTAATCCCATTTTTCTTTTACCTCAAAAAATGAAAATAATATCAAAGTAAAAAAAGTTTTCTATTTTTTTGTTGTATATAAAGTATATCTCTCTTCTATTTAGGACGCAGATTTACGCAGAAAAACTCGATAGAAGATTCTAATAATCTCCTCCGTCTATTAAACCTTATATTTGAAATCATGATTATCCGCGTTCATCTGCGTCCGATTATCAGAAATCATTTTTTCTCGTAGTTTAACCGTGTTGATTCTTATCATCTGTGTTAATCTGTGTAATCTGTGGTTAATAATTTTTCACTTAAAATATCATCCTCACTAACTTGAACAGTATCCTTGGATTCCTCTTTATTATCTCTTTCAACAATGCTCGTTCGCTGAACTCTTTTGTTATCATCTCTCCGTCTAATGCATGGAAAAAACTGTTGAGGTCCTGGCTGCTCAGCCCCAACACGATATTCTTTGTCTTCAATCCCGCTTTCAAAACTTTACCAAACTCTTTTCTCCATCTCTTCTCGTATTCGCGCAATCTTCTCTTTGAGAAGTCGTTTTCTTGCACTGCTTTTGCGATTACGTCCCCCGCTATTTCGCCGCCTTGCATTGCTTCTAAAATCCCCCCGCCTGTGATCGGATTAACGTGCCTTGCCGCATCACCAACTAAAATCAATCCATTTGCCACCGTTTCATATACCGGGCCGCTCAGCGGCACCGCACCGTACATCTCAGCTATTATCTTCCCATTCGGGAATTTGCCCCCCACAAAAGCGTTCAGATAATCGCGTGCACAATGCGTCTCACTAGAAACGTCAGCGCCTATCCCAAGACCTACATTTGCGCAATGGTCCCCTTTTGGAAATACCCAGGCATACCCTCGGGGTGCTACGTCATCACCAAAGAAAATCTCACAGTACTCGGGGTTCACTTCAATGTCACACAGGAGGAACTGTGCACACGTTGCCACGTCAGCCAAACGCAATGTTGTGTCTATACCACCCCATTTACCTACTCGCGATTCCACGCCATCCGCACCCACAACTACATCCGCAGAAATAAGAATGTCTCCCTCCGCTTCCGCCACAGTTCTTGCATACACGCCCTTTGCATAACCACCGTCATTAACAACACCATAAGCCTGAGTTTTTACTCGCACTTCCGCGCCTGCACGTGCGGCTTCCTGTGCCAGGCACTTATCAAATATCCTCCTTTCAAGTACATACCCCACCTCCTCTGCTCCTTCAACCGATAAAATCACCTTCGTGCCGTCAGGGCCGTATGTGATAGTTCCTCGTATCCCTGCGCATACCCATCTGCGATCAATATCGACAAACCGCCCTATTTCTTTGCTTACGCACTCACCGCATTTCACCGGCACCCCTATCTCCGGATTCCTTTCTATTAAAAGAACGTCCAGTCCTCGTTCAGCAGCGGTCTTCGCGGTTATACTCCCCGCAGGGCCTGCCCCTACCACTACAACGTCGTATTTCTCCTCGTTCATTGTATCTATACTTTGATAGTTATAAATAATGTCTTTTTGGTAAATCTTCCTTTTCTTGATTTTACGCACCCGTGCGTTCACAGCAATATTTAGAAAACTTTATATAACCCCTTGCATAGAGTTAGAAAGTAGGAGAATCAAAAAATGGGACAAGCAGAAGAAGTGGCAAAGTTGAAACCAAGTCATTGGATGAATCGTTACTTGGAGCAGTTAAATACGGAAGAAGGCATGTCTGCGGAAGAGATATTTGAAGAAGAAAACGCACGCCGAGCCAAAGAGGATTTGCCGTTGCTGAAATTTAATTCCATCGGGCGTACGTTAAACACCTTTGGCTATCCAAAATCAGGCACCAAGCATAAGCCCTCGGTAGTGGTCAAACCGACAGGCATAGAGACGGTCATAAAAGATATAAAGCGGAAAGTAGAAAAACTCACCGGACTCATCAAAGAAGAGAAGTTAGCATCCACAGAAGAGGAATTTATCTGGCTGTTTGTAGAAAACTATCCTGAGCCGCAGATAGTGGATATGTTGCAATTGGACAAAAAGCAACTGGGAGAAATTAAGAAGAAGCTGCATCTGAGTTAATAATTTTGCACTCCGCATTTTGTTTGCAATTACTAATCCCCTTTGATATTCTCTTCCCGCTTCTTCTTATGCCCGATAAGGAAGTCCAGTTGTGAGGTATCCGCCTCACCGAAATCCGCATATCCTTTTTCTTTTATGAAATCTATAACTTTCTTCGCATTCTCTTCACGCACCGCTACCGTAGAAAATCCTGCCGCACTGCCCACGCTGCCCACACTCGCATCGCTTTCCACCGCGGTGAAGTCGGTGCAAACGTTGCAGCCGCTGGGCAGTATCTCTTCAAGTGCCTTCACCTTGAATTTTACCTCGCTATCCGTCATCGTAGCGACGAACTTACCCATCGTTATGTCCGTCTTGATTAACTTACTGAAATCAACTCCTTTGTTCTGAAGATATGCCGAAATATCATCGTAATGGAAATTCTCGGTGCAGAACAGACCCACAACGAGTTTTACGCGTTCACGGAAAATCGGATACTCCTGCTGCAGTTTCCTGACGCCCGAAACGATGCAGGGCGTTCCGACAATACCCACACCTCGCTTCGTGAACATTACCGCTTCCTTCAATGCGGGCAGCACATCCGCGAACGTGTATTTCGTGCCTCCGAGCGTGGTAATCGCAAGCTGTTCGGGTTCTCGCACGTGGAACATCTCAGTTGCCCATTTCTCGTCCCTGCCGGCGAACAACCCGCGGTCTATCATCCCCATCTCAATTGCAGAAACCAGAAGTTCCGTTACCATCGCTCCATCCTGTCCCGCGAACCGCTTTGACCGCCCGGCGATGAACTCTATATAATCGCCCAAGCCACTTTTTGGCTCGTAAACAAACCTCGGGCATACGCGTACACAAGCACCGCAGTCGAGGCATTTGGTTTCATAGTCAGGGAAATCAACGATATTGTCTACCACGGTTATCCCGCCGGGGCATACTGATGCGCAAGTCAAACACCGACTGCATAAGTTCGTATCTATGACCTTAGCCTTTAAATTCTCAAAATATGTCTTGTCCTTTAACGGTTTCTCCGGAACCGCTACTTCCCATTCCGATTCTCCTATTGCTATTGCTGTTGCCATTTTTTTCATTTCCTCTCAAGCTTCTTCAACATCAATATCTGCATCGAGCACTCCTTAACGCACAATCCGCAGCCCGTGCACTTATCCGTATCTATTTTCATTCTTAACATGCCATTCTCAACCGAAGAAGAAATCGCTCCGCTTTCGCACATCTCCTCGCAAACCCGACAGCCAATACAGTTCGCCCTGTCTATGCACTGACTCACCATTGGAATTTGTATGGGTGGCGGCACTTCGACAAAAAGGTAGTCCTCACCCTTTGTCCTCTTCAAATGCAAATCGTCCTCTTCTATCTCGTATTCCACGTATTTCTTGTCCTCTCTGATTATTTCCGGCAGCTCTATCATTTCCTCTGTGGGTGTGAACATCTCATCCATATCCTTATATGCGACATCGTGTATTTTTGTCGCTTTTAATGCACCGCCGGAGCAAGAATCAATGCAGAAATGACAGAAAATGCACCTGCCATAATCTACGGTGGGATAATATCGCTTATTTGGTGCTTCCTTCATTCGAATTGCATTCGCAGGACATACAAACGAGCAATTGAAACAGCTTATACATTTATCCGGGTCAAACAGTATAAATCCCCTGTAATTATCCGGCATCTTCTTCCTTTCTCTCGGATAAAATACCGTCATTGTGTGTGGATATACCGATTCCTGCATGGCTACACCTACGGCATACACATTCGTCTTTATCTTCTCGCTTAAATTATATTCAGGTCCTACAACTTTCTTCATACTTTTCATTTTTATATCACCCTCACCGCCACTACTACTAATGATATTGCAAGACCGATTAAAGCTAAGCAGAGCATAGGCGACCACCCTAATTTCAAGCCCTGGTCAAGTCTATATCTCGGGTATACCGCACGAAGCATGAACAACGTGGTCAGCACAAGATACGTCTTTACCACGAACCAAAGAACACCGGATAAATCGCCGAGACCCGCAATCACCGGGCCACTCCCGCCTCCAAGGAATAAAATGGTCATAAGCGCACTCAAAATATACGCCTTCTCGTAGCACAATACGTAGATAAGCCCAAATGCAATTCCTGAATACTCTACATGCGGACCCGCACACAACTCCTGGTCTGAGTCCGCTATCTCAAACGGCATTCTCCCGGTCGCCATCGCAGCGCCGATAAAGAATACCAGCGCGGCAACGGGATTGAGTATTATCCCCGGTATAGATTGCCTACTTGCCATCAATAGCGGGTCTGACGTCCCATATAAAATAATCATCGCGATTGCCGCTATGATGAACGGTATCTCATACGCGAAGTACATGAATGCTTCTCTTACTGTTCCGATATAAGCAAATCGGCTGTTTGATGCCCAACCAAGCCCTAAAATGAACAACGGGAATAGACACACCAATGCGAGTATTATCTGTATCGCATAAGGCGTTTGTATCGCTACAATAGTTCCCGCAGGGATGAACAGCAATGGCAAAAGGAAAATCGTGAATGATAGGAATGGGAACTGCAGGAAATAAGGCCTATGTGCGTCCTTATGCACTATCACCTCCTGGAAAAGGAATCTCAGTGTATCTGCAAGTAGCTGGATTACTCCACCTAACCACCATACTATTTCGTGTGGTCCTACTCTCCACTGTGCCCTTCCACATAGTTTCCGCTCTATCCACGGGAAGAATAACAGTGTAAGACCGCCGACCGTGAGACCAGGGCAAATTAAAATCGCAAAAAGCGGCTTCCATAACATAAACGCGACCATATATTGCAGCATTGGGATTTCAGGCAATACGTCCAGCATCGGCTCTATAAGAGGTATACTCACCTGATTGCTCATCACTGTCTCCATCAGCGTATCTATCATTTCCATCATTTTTCTTTACCTTTGTATATAAAGTATATTTTTTCTGCCACAGAGGGCACCGAGAGCACAGAGCATAGTATTAGTTCTTTTTCTCTCTGTGTCCTCTGTGGTCTCTGTGGCTATCATTTTTTTCTTTTTTACTTGACCTACCTATCTGCTTCCGGCGGGAAGTATCCAAAACTGGCATAGACCGTCCAGAAATCCGCTACCCGCTCTCCTTTTGACGCTTCTATTATCCCCCTCAGGTTCATCCAGCAGGGCGTTATAATCCTCACGCGATAAGGAACGTTAGATTCGCCATCGCTTATAATGGAGTACAGGACGGTGCCCCTTGCTGCCTCGGTAACTGAAGTCCACTCGCCTTTGGGTAGAACCAGATCGCCATAGACGTTGTACAAGTACCCGCGTATGTCGCCAGAAGCTTCTTTGTAATCACCGAGGATTTCTTCACTTATCACACCGCCTCTCGGCATCTCTTGCACCGCATCCACCGCCTGTCGCACGATTTCCACGCTTTGCTTCATTTCCTCTAACCTGCCGAATATCCGTCCCAGGCAGTCTCCGGCATCGCCCGTCGTTGCTTCCCAATCAAGCTTATCGTAAACCTCGTAAGGCTCTGCTTTCCTGACGTCATATTCCACTCCCGATGCTCGTAAGAACGGACCTACAATTCCACATCTTATCGCCTCTTCCCTCGTCAGGACGCCCACTTCCTTCATCCTTGATATAAGCACCGGATTATACACGAAAATATTCTCATACTTCTTCAATCGTTTATGAATGGCAGAAGTGAATTTTCTCGTACGGTCGAGAACGTCATCGGAAATATCTCGCCGTATCCCACCGGGGATTATAAATGAGGGTGTGCATCTCGAACCGGTCATTCTCACCATCAATTCGAGTACCATTTCACGTATCGCAAAGGAATACATGAACCCCGTTGAATGGCCCATAAAGAGAGGGAATATGCCCATATCATAGAAGAACGCCCCTATCCTCGAAAGTTCTGCCATTATCGTCCTTATATATTTCGCCCTTTCCGGAACTTCTATTCCAAGTGCGTTCTCTATCGCACGGACATATCCGAGGTTCATATTGATGGGGTCACTTATGTTGGGCCTCTCAGTCAGCGGAACATTCTGGATGTACAACCTATTCTCAGCAATTTTCTCCATTGACCTGTGAACGTATCCCGGGTCAGGAATGACCTCCTTAATTATGTCCCCTTTCATTCGCATTACCCATCTCAGATGCCCACTGCCTGAGTGATGCGGCCCTATAAAAGCAACGAACTCATCGTTTTTCTCCGCCTCTTTCAAAACGTCCTCATAAGCCGGCATCTTAAGGTCTTCCAGTTCGGATTCCGAGTATGAGGGTGATGAGGAAGGAGGCGTATAATGTGGAGGGGTGATTGCGGACGTAAGTGGAACACCTTCCTCTATCGTATACTGCTCCTCCTCAAGCTTGTAGTCCCTCCTTAATGGCGTATCCGGCGTATCAGGAGCTAATAAGAACTTACCCTTCATACCTTCATTACCTTTGAACTTCACACCAAAGAAATCGTGTAGCTCCCTTTCCGAATAATTTGCACTTTCCCATAGTGATGTGAGACTCGAGATTTCTGGCTCTGCTTCTCTTCCTATTTCCGTGAAAATGGTCAAAATAACGGGCATAAGTTCTTCGGTATATCCCGAAACCATATATTCAACCATAAACTTCCTTTCATGCGGCACGTCTATCACATTCACGCTCTTCACATGGTCTACACCCATCGTGTCGCTTAGTTTTCTCGACGTTTCCACCAGGTTCTCAGGCGTCGTTTTAATTGCTATCCTGTTTTTATCGGTGATTGTGATGGAAGTATAAAGTCCATTAAGTTGAGCTTTCAGGTTCTTTACCAGGTCATTACCAAACGCCCAATCTACGTCCCTCGGCACGTCCACCCGGACTAAAGGAGTAGGAGCAAATATCTTTGGCGTGGTTGGCGCCCTGTTTTGTTCTCCTTCCTCCGGGGGCAATTCCACGTGCTTAAACCTTATTGTTGTATTATCCCGCCCCTCTATCTTCTCCTGAACCGCTCTTACGCCCCTTAAGAGACCCTCGGGCGTTATCGGGCATCCGGGGATAAAGAAATCCACGGGAACGATGTCTGAAGGGCGCGTTATGTTATAACTGTTCCAGAATATCCCGCCTCGCTGACCACATGCACCTATAACATTCACGAACTTAGGGTCAGGCATCTGCTCCCAGACGATTCTCAGTGCACGTGCCATTTTCCTCGTTATCGTGCCCTCAACCATGATGAAGTTCGCCTGACGCGAGATACCCATATTTAACGTGCCTAATCGCTCCATATCATAACCGCATGCACCCGTATGCGCCAGTTCAACGCCACAGCAGGAAGTAAGGAAATGACATGGCCATAGGCTCCACTTCGTCGCCCATCTCCTCAAAGGTGTAAACACACCCGAATGGAGAATGCGTATGTTCCTATCCTTCTCTGTTTCTTCCATCTTCTTTTTCCTTACACCCCTTTCTAACTTTCTTTCTCTTTTACAAAAGAAAAGTTTTTCTAATTTTTTATCTCACTTATATGTGTGTGAGCATTGCGGGTCCAAGTACCGCTGCTATGACTCCTATGACGACCACGGGCACGAGTAAAGCGGCAACAAGAGCGAGGATTGCCCTTCCCGAATACATCCCCTGAAGCTGCATCAGCCCCGTTAGTAGCAATAGAACAGACCATATCGCACCTATGGCAGTTCCAATAACGGGAATCCAGCCCAATACAAGCAATGGCGTTGCAGCATACAATAATACCTTTATCGTCTGTTCTAATCCGTTCCTACCGCCAAATGCGTATGCCCAGATGTGCATCCAGATACCCGCGATAAGCACGCCAACGGTTCCACCTAAGATAATTCCACTTACAGACATCAGTGTTATAATCTTCAGCAGCTCTAAATCTGGTCTCATGCCTAAAATACTCTGCGCCACAGGATTTGCTAAAACAATCCCGATTATCACCGCTAAAAGAACCGAAAAAATCACTAATAGCGGGAAACAATACACGTATGCATCGCTGAGCGTTTCTTCCTTAGAGGCTTCGAACGTTTCTGCAGGACGCCACAAAAAACCATTTATTCTTTCTATTCCTATTCCTATTCCCATTTTTCTTATCTCCTATTTTTTTTAACTTATTATACTCTCCTCGACCGAGACTTTATAGCCCACATAAATTGCCGGCAATAAAAGTAAGAGGGACAGCAGTAAAACGGCGTAGAAGTAACCAGTTGGATACGCAGAAAATAAGAGGATAATAACGAGGATGGGCTCCGCTGCCATGAACATGAACATAAACCCGAAATAGGGCATTGGAAGTGTATATTTCGGCAGCCTTATCGGCATATTTCCCGATTCCCATCTCGATTGCTTCACTTCGGAGGGATAATACGTCGGCCAGATTTTTGTCAGGGTAAAAAACACGATGTCCAGCAGTATGCAAATCGCAAGTACCAAACCGACAACCACCACGTTTCCTATCATTTCTCTCTTTTCCTCCTATATTGCTATACCAACCGTCTGTGCAATTACCTCCATAGTTGAATAGAACCATTCCACGGGCAGTAGGAAAACGGTAACCAGAACCATTATCACTGCTGCGAGACAGATAAAATTCGTAAGATTTGGTTTCCAGTCCACACCGAGTTCAGATGCAAGCCGAACATAATACGGAATGGATATTGCGGAATTTATAACCACGATAGCAACCAGCCAGAAGTATTCCATTTTAGCCAGAGACAGGAGAATGAATAGTTTGCCCCAGAATCCCATTAACGGAGGAACGCCGATGAACGAGAAGGCGAGAATGTACATCAGAGGAGAATATGCGCCACCGCCTTTTATCGCATTGAAAAACCCTATTTTACCCGCTGCGTTTGCGAACAGCATGAGCAATCCACCCGTGAGTGCAAGATACAGGTACTCGGGCCTGGCAACCACAACGAGACATGTCAGAACGTAGCCCATACCAGCGACCGTAGAGTAACCGAGAACACGCGCAAGGTCTTTTGATGTTAAAGCACCTATATTACCGACGAACATAGATATGGCGGCAATCACTGCCGTGAACAGTGTTATTGACGCCGTTAGATAACAGGACGTGTAAACCAGTATCCATAAAGCTGCGATAAAGGGAACGATTTTCGCAAGCGAAGCGATGATCGAAATCGGTATTGGGTCAGCACTCGAGAAGACGTCAGGTACCCACTCGTGCAGCGGTGCAACGCCAACTTCGAGACACAAACCCAGCACAAGCATCACGTACCCGAGCACGTAAAGAGAACCATCAAAGGCATTCTTTGTGTAAACCAGTATAATTGCCCCGATTAAGAACAGAACGGTGGCGAGAACCATAAACGTAATGTATTTGATACCAACCTCTACGTTTGCACCGCCCTCCCGGATCATAACCAGAATATAAGTCGGAACAGAAACGAGCACAAGAGCTGCGAGCACCAGTGCGAAATCGCTTGTATTAAATATGTACATGGTTGCAAGTGCCATTAGACCTACCAATCCGTAGTCCACGCCCTTGATCTCACTCTTTATCGCCTCCAGCGAAACCAGGTTGATGATAGCAATTACAAGGATAAAAATGCCGTAAGAAATAAAATGCGGAACAGAAAGTGCAATAGCGGAAAATGCAATTACAAGCGCTATTATCGCACCATAGAAACCCAATTTGCTGTTTTTGAACGAACCAATCGAGCCCAGCGTTAAAATAACTAAAGCACTCAGCATTCCCATGTCCATCACATTAAGTGTCAGTTCCATCATAGTCCCATCCCCCATAATGACGCTATTATAAGAAACACCAACACAAGACCAAGCACAATTTTAACGTAACTCTTGAGGTATCCGGTCTGAATAGCCCTGATCCCTCTTGAAATTATACCAAATAAACCGGGTATTACCCGGGTATTGAAGAATCCGTCAATACCGCGGTTTCCATAGTTCTGGACAATACGCGAGATAAAGAAGCCCGTTTTCGGCACGATATAATCGTTAAGGAAGGGCAGATACATCCGGTCGTTGAAGAACGTACCCGGCACCCGGGAAAAGACTTTTAGTCTCGGTA
>JAUWNY010000077.1 GCA_030612405.1 Candidatus Methanophagales archaeon
CAGAGGGAGCAGGACTTAATCCATTGTTACAGACGTTCTGGGTGCTTATCCACCCGCCGATAGTTTTCTTAGGATACGCATTTGTCTTTTTTGCATTTGCGCTCACGCTAACAGGCATGATAACAGGGGGGTTAGAAGAGCGTGAAAGAAGAACGTTAAAACGTTCTCTTTATGCAGCATGGCTATTTTTAGCTCTCGGAATAGCTCTTGGAGGTTGGTGGTCGTATGAAGTGCTGGGTTGGGGTGGGTACTGGTCCTGGGACCCGGTAGAAACGGCTTCTTTATTGCCCTGGCTTGCTCTTACTGCGTATTTCCATTTATCGCCTAAGAGCAGCAGAGACGAGAACATGACAGGGGAATTTACGCTCCTGCTTACTTTTTTAGCTATTATATTCAGCACGGCACTGACTAGAGGTGGGCTGTTAGAGTCAGTTCATGCTTTTGGTCGCTCACCTGTCGGGCCAGCGCTGATGTTATTCGCAGCCGCCATTCTTTTTTTCTTTTTCTACTTATGCCGAAAAGCGAAAAAACCTCTTTATACCTTTGACGTTGATAGTTCCTCCCTCTCCTCAGTCTCCCTCGTCATCGCATACTGGTCATTGATATTCCTCATGATAATATGCTTTCTTGGAGATGCAACACCAATAATAGGCGGTTTATTCAGCGAGAATCCTATGACCACGAGTCCCGAATTTTATAACAAATGGTGTTTCCCGTTTACACTCGCTTTCGTAGCTGCTTTAGCGGGCTGCAACGCCAGCGCATACATAGAACTGAAGAAATATATAGGGTTGATTTTTGCGGTGTTGTGTGTTGGAGGCGTTTTAGCGTGGCTCGGGCAGCCAACGCCAAATCCACTTGCTAATTTCGGGCTTCCTCTTATACTCGTGGCGGGTTTTGCCATCGCATACAATTTCGTTCGTGTTCTACGACGAAGCGCAAAAAAGAGTTCCACACGCTTGTGGGGCAAAACCATCGTGCATTTTGCAATCATCCTCATTTTAATCGGCGTTTTTGTGAGTTCCACTATGGAAACAGAGAGCGGGTTCATCCTCGCAAAGCCGAACTCCACGATTGAGGCTCTGGGAATGGAAATCGAATTGAACGATTTTACCATATCTACCAGTACTGGAAGCGTTTACTCTGCACAGCATCACTTCATGCTTCCTGAATACTCGGCACTAAAAATGGACGTTACGATTAAAGACGCCGGGGACGTTCATCAGGGGGCTATGTGGACAAAATATCATGCAAATCATGGCGCTGTGTCGGAGCCTTTAATCATTTCAACGCTCACGGGCGACATATACATTTATATGCAATCTACAAAATCCTCTTCGGATTCGCTGCTTTACGCGCTTATGGGGCAGAAAATTCAACCCGAAAATTTTATCGTCAGCGTAAAAAGAATTCCATTAATTGGACTTGTCTGGGTGGGAATATTATTACTGGGACTTGGAATGGCGGTGTTATTAGCGGGGGAGTTTGTGAACACAGGGGACAAAAAGCGACTCAAAGGACAAAAATAAATTGTTGACACAGATTAACGCAGATTAACACGGATGAAATGAACAATGCCTTTGAAAATAGCTCATCCAACCCATCAAAAGGAAAAATCTGCGTAAATCCGTGTAAATCTGTGTCTCAAATAGAAGGAGGTTATACATTATATATAATAAAAAAATAAAGAAAGGTTCTTTTAAAATTTAGGACATATTTTGTTTTTGTGCCTGTACGGGAATTAGTTAGGGGGTACAGGTACAGGCATTAATGTTGATATTGAAACCTGAAAATAGGAAGGATAAAGGCGAAAGATAAAGTAGCTATTGTGCTAAGACTAAAGCTAAGGCCAGGATTGATTAGAAGCAAGAATAAGGATAGAGGCAGGGATATAGACAATGCCAGCAGAAGAAACGCTTTTAGAATTAAAGCGCCGAATAATAGGGTTATTACCGGCTGAGGTAAGCATTAGCGGTGTGGAGTTTGAAGGGCCGGAACTTGTAGTGTATACGGAAGACGCGCAGAAATTCGCTGATGACGGTGCCATAGTGAGGACACTGGCGAGGGAATTAAAGAAAAGGATTTCCGTCAGACCAAATAGTGATATGCTGATGGAGCCGGAAAAAGCGTCCAAGGTGATTTATGACATTGTACCGGATGAAGGAGGGATAAAAGACATTTATTTCGATATGGACAAGGCGGAGGCGATAATAGAGGCGGAAAAGCCGGGGTTGGTAATAGGCACGCATGGAGCGACACTTAGAGAGGTGGCAAGGGTGATAGGGTGGCGACCCAATGTTATCCGGGCACCGCCGATACAATCAGCAATAATAAAAAGCATAAGGCGGTATTTACGGGAGGAGAGCGAATTCAGGAAGAACTTTGTAAAAAAAGTAGGGCGGAGGATATACCGGGATAAGCTAATAGACGAGGTATGGCTGCGTATAACCGCGTTGGGCGGATGTCGGGAGGTAGGGAGAAATGCGTTTATGCTTTCTACGCCGGAGACGCGGATTTTAATAGATTGCGGGGTCAGTGTGGGCTCGGAAGGGGTACCTTATTTATACGTTCCTGAAGCATCACCGATAAGTGATATAGACGCGGTGGTGATAACGCATGCGCATCTTGATCATTCGGGTTTAGTGCCTCTTCTGCTCTTATATGGCTATGACGGTCCGATATACATGACAGAGCCAACGAGAGCCCTTATGGCTCTTCTTCTGCTTGACTATATAGAAGTGTCGGCAAGAGAGGGGAAGAAAGCCCCGTACAAATCATCCTTGATACGAGATGCGATAAGGCACACCATCCCACTGAAATACGGCGACGTAACAGACATATCGCCGGACGTGAAGCTAACTTTTTACAATGCGGGACACATCCTGGGCTCTGCAAGCGCATATTTTAGCATAGGCAATGGTCTTTACAACTTCGCATTCACGGGAGACATAAAGTACGAGCGAACGTTTCTCTTTGACCCTGCTTTTAATGGGTTCCCACGGGTTGATGCCATGGTCATGGAGTCTACATACGGCGGTATGAATGACCTGCAACCGTCGAGAAAAGAAGCGGAACGCCATTTAAATGAAGAGATAGAGGAAACGATAAAGAAGGGGGGTAAAACAATAATACCCGCTTTTGCGGTTGGTCGTTCGCAGGAAGTAATGATAGCACTGGAAAGGATGCATTTGGAGGTTCCCGTGTATTTAGATGGTATGATCTGGGAGGCGACTGCAATCCATACGGCATATCCCGAGTACCTCAATCGAAATCTGAAAAATTCGATATTCCAGGGTGAGAATCCGTTCTTATCGGACGTTTTTGTACCGGTGGACGATGCAGAGAAGAGGAGAGGGATAATAGACGAGAAAGAGCCGTTCATCGTACTTGCTACTGCGGGGATGTTAAATGGCGGTCCTGTGTTAGAATACCTGAAAGGGCTTGCAGGCGACGAAAAGAACAAACTTATCTTTGTTGGTTATCAAGGAGAAGGAACGCTTGGGAGGAGAATACAGAAAGGCTGGAGTGAGATACAGCTTCCAAACGAGGGCAAAATGAAAAACATAAAAATAAACATGGAAACGAGGACAATAGATGGTTTCTCCGGGCATTCCGACCGCAATCAATTAATTGAATATGTAAGAGGGATACGACCACTGCCGTCAAAGATAATGTGTATGCACGGCGAGAGCAGCAAATGCGTGGCATTAGCAAGCGGACTACACAAGAGGTTCAATATCGAGACGGTAGCGCCGATGAATTTAGAGACGTTGAGATTGATATAAAAACAAGAAAGAATACTTTTTGATAATCGGACGCAGATGAACGCAGATAATCAGGATTTCAAATATAAGGAATTGACGGAGGAGATTATGAGAATACAATGATGATAGAACTTTTTTCGCCTTCGCTAAACACATACTATAGTTTGTTTATCAAATCCGCGATTTCGGGAGCTGTGCAAACATCCACAGGTTTGTTGTCGGTTAAGTCACAAATGAGTGCGGTTAAGACCTTCATTTCCTGCTCTTCGCCCATATTCGCACCGGCGCCAACTCTATAATACTTGCAGCCCAATACCAATGTGGGCACGCTGCCGCGAGGGTTGTATTTATCAAATAGTTCTTGGTCTGCGGTAAAATTGTTCATGTTGTCATGGAGTGAAATATAGTCTTCAAACTGTGATGTCACATTCGCTATTACCGGATGTTCCCATTTGCAATGTCCACACCCATCCGAACCAAAGAAATAAATGATTGGTTTTTCATCCTCCAAGCATATTTCATCACCGCTTACCACGAAATTGCCTATTGTTGTTTTCTGTTCTTGCTGCTCCCGTGTACGGTTTTCTTCTTCCCTCTTCTGCTGCTCGATTGTCTCTTCAAATTCTTCTATGTCAATTCCACTGGGAAATAACAATTTCCCATCTTTTGTCATATACGATTCCGCTGTTTGGGTCCCTCTCATTGAGGATATATTAACCACCATTTTGTACAGGTTTGCGCCTTCAACCTCTGTTACGTTTATTAACTCAACATCAACACCGGGAGCAACGGCATAATTTGTAATGAAGTCAATTGCTCTCACCCCCGCTTTTTCCGGTGTTAATGCGCTTCCAGCACTAAAACCCTGACTTTGAGCTTGAGGGAAACCAAAAGCCCCAACTGCAATTCCTATTATTATGCCTATCATCAATCCAACGGCTAAAATACCAATAAACCCTGTCTTCATCCCCGCTTCCCCGAGTTTCCCTACACCCTCGCTTTTATCTTCACCTGACATTTGACAACTGTTAATAATTCAAATTTCAAGACTATATAAATAAACCCAGCGTAATTTTTACCTCAAGACTCTGACTCTTATATCAAATCAAGAAAGAATAATTTTTGATAATCGGACGCAGATGAACGCAGATAATCAGGATTTTAAATATAAGGTTTAATAGACAGAGGAGATTATTAGAATCTTCTATCGGGTTTATAATAAGGCATTTGATGATTTGAGGAAATAGTTTTCTGCGTAAATCTGCGTAAATCTGCGTAAATCTGCGTCCTAAATAGGTAGATGTTATACTTTATATACAATGGAGAAAAATTCATACGATTTCGAATTGGGGAAGATAAAGAAGTTAATAAAAGAAAGAGGGGCGAAAAGGGTTGGACTGCAACTCCCGGAGGGTGTCAAAACAGTGGCGACTGATATTGCCTCTGAGATTTCAAAAGAGACGGGAGCGGAAGTGATAATATCCGGGAACTCGTGCTATGGCGCATGCGACATAGATGAGAAACTGGAGAGAAATGTGGATATGCTATTCCATTTCGGGCATACAGACACTTTTTCTTTTAAAAAAAGAAAACCTGTGCTAAAAGAAAACTATCAAAAAAAAGTTGTTTTTATAGAACTCAGAAGCGGGGTTGATGTAAAGCCAGCAGTGGAGAAAGCCGTAGCCGAGATAAAAGGGGGCACGGTAGGGTTAGTAGCGACGGTGCAGCATGTTCACGCATTGAAAGAAGCTAAAATGTTGCTTGCTCGTTTTGGAAAGAAAGCGATAATAGGTAAATCTCGCTTGAAGTACGATGGGCAGGTATTGGGCTGCGATTTCTCTTCTGCGATGGGCACCTGTGAAGAGATTCTGTTCGTAAGCAGCGGGGGGTTTCACCCTGCGGGGATCGCATTATACGTGGGTAAAAGAGTAATTGCCGCTGACCCGTTCACGATGCAAATCAGCGTATACGAACCAGAAGAACTGAGGAAGAAGCGGTATCTCGTGATAGCACGCGCATTGGATGCTAAATCCGTGGCGATAATCGTGGGTATGAAAAGTGGACAGTTTGAACTCAGCAAAGCAATTGAGTTGAAGAGGAAGACGGTAGAAAAAGGGTTAAATGCATATTTGATTACGATGGATGAGATAAGTGAGGACAAATTGCTCGGGTTTAAAGTGGATGCTTTTGTGAATACTGCATGTCCGAGGTTGGTAGAGGATTTTACACATTTCAAGAAGCCTGTTCTTTCTATAAAGGAGTTTGAAGTGGTTCTCGGTGAAAGGAGGTGGGAAGATTGTTTCGTGTTGCAATATGCGTGAAAAAACCGAAAACCTTATACACCCCTTGTTATATATATCTAACATAAAGTTAGGAATAACTAATAGGTGAACTACAAGAGGTGAAGAAGAAAAGATGAAAAAAGAATATAAATACTACATAGGGATTGGAGCTGCAATACTGCTTGTAGGCATAGCGCTACAGATATTCTGGAGTGGCATGGACACTAATATATGGTACACTAGGATTACAAGCGCATTGAGAACTGTTGGTATAGTTCTTATACTACTTGGCGTGGTTAGGCATATGATATATAAGGAAGAGCCTGAAGAGGACGAGAGAATAAAGAAGATAAACGCCCTTACAGTATCCTACTCCTGGACAGTTACAATGGTATTAGTGGGCGTACTGCTTTTGTTAGACAAATGGGATATATTGAAAATGACTGTCATGCAAGCTCTTGGGCTAACAATGTTTGTGATGATTGTGGTTGCAGTAGCATCCGAGTGGTATCTCAAAAGGAAAGGGGATGTGTAAAGAGGTGATAAAATGAAAGACAAGGTCAGACTCGCTTTGGTTACCGTTGTGGCAGCCGCAGTTGTAGTGACTATGGTCCTGTTTTCCTTGACTATTGGGCTGAAAGGAAGGACTTTGGAAGCCTTTGCCCCACTGATAACCGCCGTTGTTTTGGCTGTTGGCATCATCTGGATACTGGGTAGGGAGAGAGAGAAGATAAAAAAAGGTCTGCCCATGGAAGACGAAAGGTCTAAGAGAGTCAAAGAGCGTGCCGGATTCTATGCCTTCATAGCTGGAGTCTGGTTCAATCTCGGGCTTTTGTGGTACAACTCGCTTATCGTGGAAGAGTTTGGAGTGCCAGAACTGATTACAAGACATGCCCTATCAGCATCAATACTAGCGATGGCAATATTCTTCTTCATATTCTGGTGGTACTTCAACAGGAAGGGCGAATAAGATAAGGAGGATAAACATGAAAAAAAGGAAGAAGGGGGATAAAAACTATATCGGAGTTGGTATGGGAATGGGTGTGGCCATTTTCCTGCCACTCTCAATAATCACAAAGAACTATGGATTGCTTATAGCAGGGCTTATACTTGGCGTATCGATTGGCATGGGAATGAACAAAGATGAACAAAGCTCTCCTGAATACAGAAAGAAAACAGCAATAGCTATAATAATCGGAATCCTTGCGGTTGTCATCGCTATATTCGCAGGTGAATTGTTTTTATATTAGTTAGGGCGACATGCAATGAAAACCAGAATCAAGGAACTCAGAGCAAGACATAATCTAACCCAGGATGAACTTGCAAAAAAAGCCGGGGTGAGGAGGGAGACGATAGTTTTTCTGGAAAAGGGGAGATACAACCCTTCTCTTAAATTAGCACATAACATCGCCAACGTTCTGAAGACAAGGATTGATGAACTGTTTATTTTTGATGATGAGTGAGTTTTTAAGTTAGACGAAGCATGTCGGTGCAGGACAATATGTGTTTTTATGATGAAAAGAGTAATTTTTATAAAAGAAATTGAATTGTGATATAAAATGCGACTCGGCATCATCGGAGGGACAAACCTGTTTGGCACGAAGACGGAGTTTCTTGAAGCGGCGAATGAACGAGAAGTGGATACAAAGTATGGTACGGTTTACCTTATCTCTGCTGCTGCTGACGTTGTCTTCATCCCGCGGCACGGTAAGACGAGAAACATCCCGCCACACAGAATGAATTACAAAGCTTATCTGGCGGCGTTCAGGGATTTGGGCGTAGAGAACATCATAGGGGTTACTTCTGTCGGCAGTTTAAAGCGGGACATAAAACCACAGTCCTTAGTCGTTCCTCATGACTACATAAGTCTGTGCAGCATACCTACATTTTACGATGACGAACTCGTGCATGTTACGTCGGGATTGGACGAGCAGTTGAGAACGGCAATAATAGAAGTGGCAACGGATTTCGATGCTGCGGTTATCACAAGGGGCGTTTATTTTCAGACACCCGGACCACGGCTCGAAACCCGCGCGGAGATAGACTTCATAAGGAATTACGCAGATGTGATTGGAATGAGCATGGCTTCGGAAGCTACACTTGCGAAGGAGTTGGGGCTTCGATACGCAAACATAAGCAGCGTGGACAATTATGCGCATGGCATAATCGCCGAAGAAGAAGAATTAGATTACAAACAAATAGTTGAAGCAGCGGCTAAAAATCGAGAGAAATTGGAACTGCTGCTTATGAAGTTGATAGATGCTTTACAATACGAAAAATAACCACAAGATTACACAGATTTTCACGGGAAATTGTGAAGACAGAAGAAGTCAGAGAACAGAGGTCAGAATTCTGTTTTCTATTCTCTGATTTCTGGTCTGGGGGTTAATCTTGTGAAATCTCGTGGTTCATTATTTGCAATTTATTATTGGAGGGACTATAAGTCCGCGTAAATCTGTGTCTTAAATAGAAGATGGTTATATTTTATCTACAACAAGAACAAAAGGAAAAAATACTGACGTAAGTGCAAATCTAAATGAAAATAGGTATATTAGGTCCCGCGGGGACTTTTTCGGAAGACGCAGCAGGGTTGTGGCTAAAAGGTAGAAATGAGAATTTGGTCGAGATGAAATATTACGAGACGATATTTGACGTCTCGGAGAGTTTGTTACGAAAAGAAGTAGATTACGGGATTGTCCCTATTGAAAATTCATTGGAAGGTTCAGTAGGAGAGACGTTAGACGTGCTTTCGGGAGAGAATAGGGAAGAGATACAGATAGTCGGGGAGGTTTTAGTACCGATAAATATTTGCCTGCTCGCTCAAACTTTTAAAAAAAGTTTGATCAAAATGGTGGTTTCACATCCTCATGCATTAGCACAGTGTAAACCGTTCATAAGGGAACGATTGAGGGGTGTGGAGGTGAAATCCGTGGACAGCACGGCGAGCGCAGCAAAAATAGCTTCGCAATCTGAAGAGATAGCGGCATTAGCGTCTAAAGCGGCAGCGCAGAAATATGGTCTCAATATATTAGAGGAAAACGTGCAGGATTATGATAGCGTTACGAGATTCATCGTGCTTTCTTCTGCTGCCGCTGCTTCCGGTATCAAAACCGCACCCACACCCACAGGAAGGGACAAGACGTCTGTATTGATATATTTGAAGGACTATCCCGGTGCGTTATACGATGTCTTAGGCGAATTCGCTCATCGAGGAATAAACCTTACGAAAATAGAGTCCCGCCCTTCTAAGCGTGCATTAGGCGATTACATGTTTCATATAGATTGCGAAGGGCATATAGAAGAGGAGAAGGTAAAAAGGGCATTGGAAGCCATTGCCCGTAAAGTAGCAATGCTGAAAATCCTGGGGGCTTATCCAATGGCAAAATAAGTAGATTGACAATGTCTCATTTCAAATTTACCGCAGAGAACGCTGAGTTCGCAGAGAAAAGTTCATTCGCAGGTGTTACCATGAAAAAGAAAGCTTTACTAAAGAAAGAAGTTTTTTCTTTTAGCACAGGTTTTCTTTTTTTGTAAAAAAAGAAAAAGTGTTATGAAAAGGTTAGTTACCGGCGGAGCGGGATTCATAGGTTCGCATGTGGTTGACAGGTTAATGGAGATGAAGAAGAACCACGAGGTAGTAGTTCTGGATAACCTGAGTTCGGGTGACGAGAATTTCATAACCCCACACAGGGGTAAACAAGATTTCCAGTTTCATAAAGTAGACATCCTGCATGAGGATATAAGCCCATTTTTTGACGGTGTAGAAGAGGTTTGGCATCTTGCTGCCAATCCGGAAGTGCGAATAGGTGCAGAAGATACAAGAGTTCATCTGGAGCAGAACGTCATTGCAACCTACAACGTGCTGGAAGCAATGAGGGAGAACGACGTGCGCAGGATGATTTTTACGTCCACATCCACCGTTTACGGCGATGCGGATAAACTACCGACACCTGAAGAATATCCTACAATTCCTGTTTCGTTATATGGCGCGTCGAAACTCGCCTGTGAAGCTTTAATCGCGGCGTACTGCCATACCTTTGATATGCGTGCCTGGATATACCGGTTTGCGAACGTTATAGGCAGGAGGTCTTCGCACGGCGTAATCTACGACTTCATAAATAAGATAAGAAGCAACCCGGAAGAGCTGGAAATCTTAGGCGATGGGAATCAAACAAAATCGTATATTTACGTGGATGATTGCATAGACGCGATGGTGGCAGGTTTAAAAGCAAATGCAAACGCAAGAACAGGCGCAAATGCAGAAGTAGAAGTAGAGGGTTATCCGGCAGCCAAAAATAGAGTGAATATTTTCAATATAGGCACCGATGACATGACAACGGTGAAACGAATTGCCGAGATAGTGTGTGAGGAGATGCGGGTGTCTCCAAAACCGAAGTTCAAATTCACGGGTGGTAAAAGAGGGTGGAAAGGTGATGTGCCTATTATGCTGCTTGACGCTTCGAAATTGAATGCACTGGGTTGGAAACAGAAGTATAATTCGGAAGAGGCGGTGAGGAAGGCGGCAAGGGATTTGGTGGAGGCGTGAAAGCCGGCATGGTTTTAGGGGTTTAGCCCCAACCATGCCACACCCGAATAAATTCGGGTGCATCCACGCTTGCCATAGCTCAGGATGTTTATTTATATCTCTCCTTTAGTTGCTTTGAAAAATCAATCTCTCGATCTAAGATATGCCGTCAATCTTGTCACTCCTAAACCTATTAAATACCATTGGAGGAGTCCAAAAAGAATGAGTAAGATATGATAATGGATGTGTTTTGGCGTATATACCCCTTGTAATACCCCATAGAAAAGAATCATCGCTCCAAAAGCACCGGGTATATTTGGAATTGTCAGTATAACACGTACTTTATCAATGAGATTTCCTAACGATCCGTATAATCCTGGTGGGCATCTGCCGTATGGGCACATATTAAGCCAGAGATCATTGCAAATGAAAAAAGTCAGGAGTGTTATGAATCCTAAGATCATTATAGCAAATCCTGATTTAGAAAGACCTAAATATTTATTCTTTTTAAATACCATGAAACCAATAATTGATGTGAAAATTCCACATATTAGCCAAATACTATGTACCAAGATATACCTGGAAGGAACGATATTGGCAATAGCAATAACTATAGATACACTTACTAAGAATATACAAAGCAAAACCACCACTTTTGTTTTTTCTTCCATCGCCCTTTTTGCCACGTTCTTTACAAGCCCCAACCTCGCCACACTCGGAATAAATTCCGAGGCATCCGTGAGTCATAGGCCGTTTTTCCGCATATAAAACGCCTTTTCGAGCTGTTACATCCAAATCCCAACCAAGATAAAAAATAAGAGAAAAGCAGAATTTTAAATTTAACAATCCTGCTTTCATAGCCTATTTTGTTGGTTCTCTTATTTGCCTGCTGGTTTTACGTCTATTCCCCGGGATCGAAGTGTGCGGTAATCGTACTACCTGCACCATGTGGGTTGCAAGTATGATTTGGTTCACTGCTCATGTAGTTGCCGTTGAAGTCCCAATAACTGAACTTGTGGCCCGAAGCTGGTTTAGCTCGCAATGGAACCC
>JAUWNY010000113.1 GCA_030612405.1 Candidatus Methanophagales archaeon
TATCTTATCCTCCACTTCCTCAAGCATCTTCATCGTTTCCCTGTCATAGTATCGTTCACCGCAATTCATGCAGACCTTCACCTTAGCAGGCACGATAACAATATCATTTCCTACTTTTATCTCCTCCTCCACTTCCTTGTCCTGGATATCACAACCACCGCAAATAACACACCTCATTTTCCTCTCCTCCTCTTAAAATCTATCCATACGTTTGGATCTGGCTGGTATGCCGTTATAACTATCGCAAGGTCATCTTCTCCCGAATATGCACAGACTATATGCAACGGTCTCCCATTTTGCGTTCTTCCATATATTAACAAACTCGGATATGGCTTGTCATCCCTATATTCTTCGATGATTCCACTGCTCATAATCGCTTCAAACACCTCTTCTTCTCTAATCCTCCCAAATTCTTCCGTTCACATTTCATCCCTCGCATGTCTCGTGTATAATACTTTCCCTTTCCTGAAGCATCTCTGGATTTCATTTAGCAGCATGAAAATAAAATAAAAAACATGTATGTAGCTATTTCTTTAACCCTTTACTTCAATTTAAATTTAATATCACCTCCTTTCCCCTTCTTCTCCTTTACTTCCGAAACTGCCTCACCGTCACGAAACAATATCCTCAACGCATCTCCAATCGCAATATCCCGGACACTCCTTACTATTTCCCCTTCGGGCAATCGCGAACATATACTGTACCCCCGGTCGAGGATTGCATGAGGACTCAAAGCATCCAGCTTGCCCGTAATGGCATGTAAACTTTTCTTGTGCAATGCGATGAGATGCGTTATTTCCGCAGTTATGCTTCGCTTTATTTCATCTACCGTTTGCCGATATTGGTTTATCTTCTCCATAGGCGTTCTAAACAAGATATTTCTCTCGATGCTCTCCAACTGCTTCCTGTGATATTCAATCGCTTTAAAAGCATTCTGCTGCATTCTCAACTTCAAAGAACTCAAATTATTCTCGATTTCGCGTTTATCGGGCACAGCCAATTCCGCAGCTTCGGATGGCGTTGCCGCTCGCAGGTCCGCAACAAAATCAGCGATTGTAAAGTCGGTTTCGTGCCCCACCGCGGATATTACGGGAATCTCAGATGAGAAAATCGCTCTGGCGACGGCTTCTTCGTTAAACGCCCACAGCTCTTCTATTGAACCCCCTCCTCGCCCTACTACCAGCACGTCTATTTTCATCTGTTCTGCATTCACCCGGTTCATCAGCCGAATGGCATTCGCTATCTGTGGAGCTGCTTCTTCTCCCTGCACTGCAACCGGCGCCAGCAAAATATGCACGTGCGGGAATCTTCTCCTCGTGATGTTCAATATATCGCGAATAGCAGCACCGGTGGACGAGGTGATAACGCCTATTCGGCGTGGGAAAACCGGTATCGGCTTCTTATAAGCGGCGTCAAACAAACCCTCTTCCTTCAGCTTCTTTTTTAACTGTTCAAATGCACGATATAGCGCACCTATGCCCTCTTCCTGTATGTCATCCACGTATAACTGGTACTTCCCCTGCCGCTCGTACACACTTATATGGCCCCTCGCTATCACGCTCGTTCCATCCACAGGAATAGATTTCAGCTTACGATTCTTCTCCCTGAACATCACGCATCGCAGTTCCGAACGTTCATCCTTGAGCGTGAAGTATAAATGACCGGAAGTAGGCTGGCGGAGATTGGAAATCTCCCCTTTTACGTAAACGTCCCTAAGCACCTCATCCCTGTCTAATTTCTGCCTTATGTATTTCGTGACCTCATAGACCGCGTATATGTGCGGTGTTTCTTTCTCTTTTAAAATCTCTTTTAAATCTTCCTTGATTGTTTCTACTTCTCTTTTGTTTTCAGCACCAGACTTCTTTTTATCTTCGGCTTTATCGTTGTCATCGTCCAATTCCTTTTTCAAATGCAGGAAATCCGTTAATGTAATTCCCTTTCCCTGTTTGTTCATCCCTACTCTCCCAACCTCTTCACCCACACATCCTCATAAATAGGACCTTTAGGCGTAAGCGTGCTGCGTTTTAATTTTAGCTCTTCTACAAGCATCGTTCCTACTTCTACATCCTTCAGCTCGGCTATCTTGTTCAAGAGCAGCCGTATTTCGGCTCGCGATAAACGCTTTTTTACCCGGCACAGCGTGACGTGCGCACCGAACCGTTTTTCAGGTGGGAATCCAAGTGCACTCAGCTCCGATTCTACTTCCTTCTGCAGCGTCTTTAATTCCTCCTCTCCCTTTTCCATTCCTATCCATACAACCCGTATGTTTCTTGCCTTTTCCAGCGAAGCTTCGGGAAAGAACCCCACACCCCGCAGTTTTATATCAAATGGTTTTTGAGTTGTCTCTGCCAATGCAATTTTAATCTCTTCAACGCTATTCTCGGGAACGTCTCCCAGGAATTTTACCGTTTGATGCACCTGCCACGGATTCACGAATTTTAACTTTAGCCTCCCTTGTTTATCTAAATCCACAAATTGCTTCTGGATTCCCTTTATCTTCGCCCTTAGTTCCTCAGACAGGTCCACTGCAATAAATGCCCTCATAACACTTTTTCTTTTTTTATAAAAAAGAAAACCTGTGCTAAAAGAAAAAACTAATTGTTTCTTTGTGAAAGAAAGTTTTAAGAGAAAGTCTTGATTAAGTGTACTATTCTTGAGAGCGTATGCTGCCTTTTCTCCTCTGCACGCTCTTGATACGTTCTTACAGCCCTGAGCAGGTCTATTCTTCTGAACTCAGGCCAGAAAGGGGCGCAGAAATATGCTGCACATTCGTTCCCTAACGCCTGCCATGGCACGAAATTGCTCAATCTCTGCTCGCCACCTGTTCTTATTAACAAGTCTACACTCGTTTTCGCTACGGAAGCAGAAGCGGAGGCAGCGGCAGCGGAACCATTTTCTATCTCGCTTACATATAAATGCTTTGATATCGTCGCTTCATCTATGTCCTCTGGAGCTAACAACCCTCGTTTTACCAGATTCGCTATTATATACGCCGAATCAACTATCTCCATCTTGCCACTATACGCCACGGCAATGAACAACTTAAATTTGTCGTAATGCGCAGTTGCATCTTCGGCTTTTCTTATCGCCTCTCTTACTGTTTCGGGCAGCAGATTGACATTACCTATTGCTTTCACCCGCACACCGTTCTTATGAACCCTTTCATCCCTGCCTATCTTCTCGAATTCTGTTCGCATCAGTGCAAATAACTTCTCTTTTTCCTCATCCATCCTGCAAAAGTTTTCGATAGAAAAAGCATAAATCGTGAGCTGCTTTATTCCGAGCTCAAAACACCAATCAATCACGCGTTCCGTTATCCCCGCGCCATAGAGATAACCCTCCTCTGCGGAAATCCCTAACTTCTCCGCATACCTTCTGTTCCCATCCATGATTATCGCTACATGTTCGGGCAAACTCCGTGCTAATATCCTCTCTTCCAGTAATCGCTCGTAATCGCCATAAACCCTGTCTTGCAACCTGCTGCGTATCGCCACCGCTTTGCGTAGTGCGCAGAACATTATTCCGCTATTTCTTGTCGTTATCTTCATACCCCCTTCCTTATCCTGCTTCTGCTATGCTTCCGCTTCTGAAGTCCATCACCTTCGTTTCCATTTTACAAAGCTCTACAAGCGTTGCACAGCCGGGAACGGGATTTATATCCCTCTTTTTTTGATACGGTGTTTGTGATTGCCATGTCCCGGAATTTATAAGTAATACGTCTCGATATTTAGAAATACCAACCGTATGGACGTGTCCACACAGGAATATGTCAGGAACAGGGTCAATAACCCCGTAATCGTGCCCATTGGGGATAATAGAGACGACGTTTCCATAGGTAGGTGCAATATGCCGCCGTTTAAGCATCTCGGCCATTACTACCTCAGGCTGCGAATAATTCAGCCTCGATACCGAGCTGACAAAATCGTCGTACGATTGCCCATGATAGATCAGGACGAGCCTGCCGCCAATTTTTATGTATGCGGGATTGCTCACAAAACATGTATTTTCGGGGAAGAGCCGCCTGAGGTGTGCGGGCAAGGGCGGTTGTGGTTCGGCATTTCTGACTGCATCATGGTTTCCCGGCGATATCACCGTATGTATATGTGCCGGTAACGCGTGAAAATATCCCGCCGCTACTTTGTATTGCTCATCAACGTCCGTAATTGACAAATCCTCCTCCTGACCCGGATACACGCCTATTCCATCCACGATGTCGCCAGCAACAACCAGATATGCAATTCCCATGCGTTTTGCTTCCTTCTGCAACCACTGCATGAAACTATTCCATGACTCTTCCAAAAATGTCTTGCTCCCTACGTGCATATCTGAGATAAACACCGCATATACGGGTTTTTGTGTCTCGCCCGTTTCTTCTTCCTCCTCTCCCAAGACGGATTTGAATGGAAGCGCTAATGATGCCTGTGAACTTGAAGAGCGATAAGGCACGTCGGGACGTATTATTTTATTTGCAAACAAATAGCCCCTATCCGATAAAGAGCCAGTAACGCCTATTACCTCATCGGGTACTATTTCCTCATGGGGTTGCAGAACAATCATGAGCTGCCCCGAGGGGTCTTCCAAATCAACGCGTAGATTTCCTCTTGCCGTTTTGTTTACCGATGAGACCATTCCCACAACGGAAATCTCTTCGCCATTCCGTCCGTTGCCTCTGCCGTTTCTTATAAATCGTATCTGCCCACAGTTGTTTAACCTCTGCTTTATCACCCTGCTTATCCTTTCATACCGGTCAAGGAAATGCGGTAAGAAATCTTTATGGTCAACGTCTCTTCGACTACTGTCAGAGAACGATTTAATTATTGCAGGAGCAGCGGCAGCGGGTAGTGGAGGTGCTTGCGTTTTTGTGGTGCTTCTTTCCTTTTCTCCTGCTACTGCCCGGCCATTTCTGATAAACTCGGCTATCTGCTCGCCGGAAATCACAAAAGTCGCAGACTCTAACGAACTGGTCACGCTTTCTACTATCTTATCGAGACCAAACCGGCATTCAGTTTCGTATCCGCTCAATAGGTCAATTGCTTCTGGCTGTGCTTGAAATCCCAAATCAGCAAACCTCTTCACTATTTCTATTCCCTTCCTTTTTCTTTCCCCCTCGCCGAGATTCTGCACATTCATCGTTTAAAAGGTCTCTTTTCACCGCTTCTACAGCCATTCTTTTACTTTCGCTTCTAAATACTGTTTCGGCACCGCCCCCTGGACAACGTCCACAGGTTCGCCATGTTTAAAGATGAACAGCGTGGGTATAGCCATTATCGCAAATTCAGTGGCTGTTCTCGGATTGTCATCCACATTCAATTTCCCAAATACGACTTTACCCGCGTATTCCCTCGCCAACTCCTCTATTACCGGTGCAACCATTTTGCAAGGACCGCACCATGGAGCCCAGCAATCCACGACGACCACAGGATATTTTCTTACCGTTTCTGCAAAGCTATTGTCATCCATCGTCAGGGGCTGGTCTATCGCTCCCAATCCCTCTTTTCCACTCTCTTTCCTCACTTTTATCTCCTCTTCCATCTCCCTCATCTTTCGCTCCTTTATTCTCTCTATCTCCATGTCTACTTTTATATCTGTATCTCTCTCCTCTCCCGTACCGGCATAACGTACACGATTTTCTTCTCGTTCTTCCATTTTAAATATCTTCTCCACAGTATTAGTTAACTTAGTTTTTAATTTAAAAATATTGAATTTGATTTTTTTTTTTGGTGTGTGTATATATGTACCGTATTGTGGTTGCCTCTAAACGGTCATTGCATCCTTTGAAGGAGGCGTACCGCAGGGACCGTGCAATACGGCGTGTTTTGTAGCCCTTTGTTTGCAATAGCAATCATCCTTCGCTTGTTCAGCATGGTCATACTACTCTTCGAAAAGGGCATTTTTATATAGGCTCTTGTTGTATTTAAAGGTAATTGTCCACGCCACAGGAATCCCAAGTTCTTTTTACAGCCAATAGCCAAGTAGCCCAATAGGGATTAGTGGTCGGGGCTCAGGGGTCAATTACGAATTACGAATATTCCTCGCTGCGCCCCTCCTATTCCCTATTGGCTATTCCCTAGTCCCTAATCCGCTTTGGTCTTAGTGCTAAGAGGCACAGAAAAAGCCTTCTCCACTGACGGTCGGTGAATGGCATTGTACGAGCAGAAAGGGATTATACGGTGGTCTGGCGTGGCATAGTGAATCCCGCAACGCTTAACCCTTTCCAGATCGAAATTGTAAGCGTCCTGGAAGTGCATCGCACCGATAAAAAGCGTTTTACGGTGAAACTTCGCAAGAGCTTCTCGATTCCCTATCCCCAGTACACCTTCAAGTAAAGTCAAAGAATCAAGACCCTTCGGCCCCTTGTCCTTATCTATAAATCTCCGTAACGCAGATGCCAGTCCTGCTATTGCTCTTATTTTACCTACTTTCGACCTGGTCATCTCCTCTGCTGCACCCCTTAGGAACTCCATGAAACCCTCAACGTCCATGAATTCTGTTATCGGTATAAACTTCCCGTCTTCAACAAACACATACGTTGCGGCGCCGCAATGCGGATGCACCGTGAATTCTAACTGTGGCACTCCTTTCCATGCTTCCACGAAATAGGAGAAGGGAACGACGAAAGGCACGGGATAGAAACTCTCTTTTGGTATTTCACCGTCTGTTTGCTCTTCCAGGAGCTTTATAAAATCGGGAATCGTTATTCTCCCCTTTTTCCTCTCGGACTCATCTATTCTTCCTTCAAAAGCGATGGGTTGTGCGTTTACGCCCTTTACAATATCCAGGTTATCCGCCGCAAATCGTACGATGTCCCCCATCTGGTCGTCATTCACACCTTTCATAAGCGTAGGAACAAGCACCACACTTTTTATTCCACCCCTTCTACAGCTCTCTATCGCCTTTAACTTCGTTTTTAACGCGGGTATCCCCCGTAATTTCTTATAAGGCTCTTCGGTCACCCCGTCGAACTGCAAATACACCGTATGCAAGCCTGCTTCTTTTAAACGAAGGCAAAACTGTTCGCTCTTCGCCAGCGCTATTCCATTTGTCGCTACTTGAATGTGGGCAAATCCGAGTTCCCGTGCCATCTTTACGATCTCCACAAAACCTTCTCTTATCGTTGGTTCACCACCCGCAAACTGCACCGCAGGGCAAGGGGGTGTCTCACTCCTCAGCATTGTCATCATTTCCCTTAACTGTTCCATCGTTGGCTCGTAGAGGTAACCTGTGACGGCGGCATTGGCAAAACAGGTTGGGCATCGCTGATTGCAGCGGTTTGTGAGGTCTATGAGTGCGAGCGCGGTCGAGCTCTTATGCTCAGGGCAAAGACCGCAATCGAAAGGGCAGCCCTTGTCCGTTTTTGTGAGCGTGATTCCCGCGTTGCCCTCATAACTCCATTTTGCGAATTTGTGATAGAGCGAGGCATCCGACCAGTACACGTCATCGAATTCACCGTGCTTTTCACACTTCTTCTTTATCAGTATTTTGCCCTCGGCTTCATACACTTCGGCGTCTATAACTTCGAGACATTCCGGGCATAACGACTTTGTTTTCATTCTCGTTCCGTTCATTCATATCTTCAACAGTTTATAAAAAGAGGGGGATTATTAGTAATATAAAGTTAATTAAAGTTCGTTCTTTGTCTCAATGCGGTGTAACATATTTATACAGAAAAAGTTTTTATTAACATCAACAAAATTTTTTTATCGTGATACCACAAGGGGAAGGGGAAGGGCGAAGTAAAAAGGGAAGGCAAAAGCGAGAAGGTGAAACAAAAAGTCAAGTAGGAGGTGATCAGGAAAAATGAACAAAAATGCGAAAATAATATTGGCATTGTCTGCGGTCTTGATTGCCGTGATATTGGCAGGATGCGTGCAAGAGAAAACAGTGCCATCCGCTCCCATTGAAGTATGTTTAGCAATTTCCAATGCACCCGCATTGAACCAGACAGCAGCATTAACGTGCACGATAACATCCCGTGAGGATGCGCCCAACACTACGGCTCAAATCAAAGGTAATGTCCTAACATACGATAGTTTATTATAGTAGCCAGTCTAATACACTCTTGGTGGATACTATGGCACGACCAAGAGGAAAAATCGATGTTGTTTGTCAGAACCCGCAATGCCGTTATTATCTAAAAGAGAAGGGGAAAGATATCATTAAAAGTGGTAGGTACAAGAGCACGGGGCATCAGAGATTTTATTGCAAGCATTGC
>JAUWNY010000030.1 GCA_030612405.1 Candidatus Methanophagales archaeon
TAGCGTAAGCTCTCTTATTTTTCAATCCATTTGTCCGAGCATACACGTGCATTTTATATTGTTCAAGTGGCATTATAAAATTTGCGTAGCGTAATCTGTTACATCTTCTCTTTCAAGTCGATAAAAGGGGGACACGACCCACTAATAAAACACCGCGAAAAAGCGAGTCTAACAAACTATAAAAATCGTCACTCATACCTCAACGCATCAACCGGCTTTAGCTTTGAAGCCCGATAGGCAGGAATCACTCCTGCTACCATGCCAATTCCAATTGAAATGAGTAATGCATAAATTAAAAGCATGGGTGTAATCACAGTGGTCATTCCTTCTCTGCCCATTCCCATCATCCTCATACCCAGGAGAGGCAGTAATGAGGAAATACCGGTACCAAGACAAATCCCTAACAACCCTCCAACCAGGCCGACAATAGCGGAATTCAATAAAAAAATCATCATAATGTCGCTGTTTTTTGCTCCTATTGATTTCATAATCCCTATCTCCTTGGTTTTCTCAAGCACTGAAGTAAACATTGTGTTTGCAATACCCACTGCTCCAACAAGCAATGAAACCGCAGCAATAGCACCTAAAAACAATGTCATTGTTTGTGTAATGTCACTCATTGTTTCTTGAGTGGATTTTGCTGAACTTATACGGAAATCCTTTTCCTTCTCTGTAAGATGACGTGAAATCATCAATTTTTTATCTGCTTCTTCCATAATCTGATCAACATCATCAGTGTTAGCGGCTTTGAGGGTAATAGAGTCAAACTCATCACTACCCACATCTTCGAGGGTGTCTCTTGCCGCTTTAATTGACATAATTATCTTATTGTCATCTCCACCAAAACCACCACTTTCTTTTAAAATACCCACAATTTTGAATGCCTTGTCTTCAATGGTAATCATTCTGTTCAATGCCAGGGGTTGTTTGAACGTATCTTCGGCTATCCTGCTTCCAACGATAACGACGTTATAGTCAGAAGGTCCAAGAAATCGTCCTGATTCCAATTCAGAAGTGGTCATCTCTTTCCAGACTAAAGGGTCAACACCATCAACAGAAACTGTTGCTTTTTCTCCTAAGTAATAAACCTCTCCTCTTCCTGAAACAATGCCCTGAATGAATTCAACACCTTCAACGGACTGAAGCACCAGAACGTCTTTTTTGGTTAAGTTTTTGGCGGTAGCGGCGGTTGCCGTACTTCCCGGCATTCCACCGCCATGCCCGCCCCTGAAACTCGCAGAAGCACGTCCTCCTCCTGGAGAGACAGTAATTATATCAGCTCCAAGCCCTCCAAGCCTGCTTTCGACACTTTGCTGCATACCTTCTCCTATGGAAACAATAGCGACAACAGCAGCTATCCCAATAACTATACCGATAATCGTCAGCCAGCTACGCAGCTTGCTATGCACTAAAATATTTACGGCTAATTTAAGGGATTTATTAAATCTCATTTTTTCAATCCTTCTTTTCTCTTGAGAATCTGTTTTTTCTTTTTTTGTAATAGATAAATCCACCAATAATTAGACCCAATATAGCAATAGTAACAATGAATGTAGGATTTTTCCGGATGCTTTCTTGTTGTCCCTTACGAGTATTTAACTGAGACCCATCGGAACTAATATCCCTGAATTGAATCGGCACTGTTTTTTCAACTGTTCGTCTTACACCCGTTGCGTCTGTATATTCAATCAATACGTTAAGGTTGTTGTTTTGGGAGGCGATTCGCTGCGATGAACCTTCTCTAAGCTTTTGCCTATCTTCTTCTGAAAGTTGTCTTTGCTGAGTGATATCTGCAACACCTGTTCCTCTGAACGAAGAGCTTGCTGGCGTTACCTGAAAAGACACAATTGTGTAGTCTCCTTTATCAAGATTGCCTACAATAGAGGCTGTACTGCCAAGTACCCTGAAATTTTCTTGTTGCGGGATTCTAACAGTAACGGACGAGGCGGGATTATTTCCTGTGTTGGCAACAGAAAGAGATGTTTGTCCTGCCGAACTCTCGGAGAAGGTAACATCAAAATCAGTCTCGCCACTAACAAAAACGCCTGTTGTTGTACTATAACCTCCATTTCCATCCTCAAACTCCAAACTCAAGTCCAATTGATAAAGTCCTGCCTCTGCATTTACATCTGCTACAACAGTGTATTCTAAATCAGTTGATTCACCCACATCAAGATATTTAATGTATTTAGTATTATCTGAATAAACAGGAAGAATAACCCCTTCCTCTTCGTTCCATGAAAAAACAAGACTCTGCAAAGGAGAATTGCCAATATTTGTAATAGTAAATTTCAGTTTGGTTTCTTCGCCTGAATTAAGTTCTGCCATATCAACATCAGAAACATCTATTATTGCCCCTCCCACAACCCTGAACACGATTGAATATGACACTTCGGGCATTGACTCGGTAACAGAACCCTGACTCCCGTCAGAGTAGTACTGACTGAATGTGCATGTTACAGGGATGGAATATGTCCCACCTGGAGCCCCCTCGGAAACGTGAACTGTGATAACCACATCCTTGGAACACCACCCCATCTATCCAATTAATATAAACGCTTGAAGAGCCAATAACGGAGATATATTGACTTTCCTGAAAATTAAAGACTATCTGCTTCGCATCATTTGACCCCCCGTTCTTCACGGTTAGCGTTATCTCCTTTGTGTCACCGGGTGAGAGTTCTGTTGGCTTTACACCGGTTATAACTATCTTTGCATCCGTGCCCGCGCTTGATGAAGGGACGATACAAACGAGAATTGCCACTATACAAAATAAAGCGACGATCTTTTTTATTGTATACATGGCATAATATTTCTTTGGTAAAGCTTTCTTTTTGAAAGAAAGGTTTGTTAACATGCGAACGCACCTCCTTGTTTTTTAGGATTATGCTCTATTCTCTCAACCTGCCCATCTTTCAGATAAACAACCCTTTCTGCTCGCTTTACCAGATAGAAATCATGAGTAACTATAATTATGGTTTTGCTATCTTTTCTATGTATTTCGCTTAAAAAATCCATGACGAACTCACCTGTTTTACTGTCCAGATTTCCGGTAGGCTCATCAGCAAGAATTATTTCAGGATCAACAGCCAGGGCTCTAGAAATAGCCACTCGTTGTTGTTCTCCTCCAGAAAGTTGAGAAGGCAGGTGGTGAACTCTATCTCCTAAACCAACCAGGTTTAGAATCTCTAACGCTTTCTTTCTGGCTGTTGATGTATCAACATCCTGGAACTCTAACGGCAGCATAACGTTCTCCAAAGCGGTTAGTGTGGGAATCAGGTTGAACTGCTGAAAGACAAATCCTATTTTCTGCCCGCGTATCTGTGCTAATTGAGACTCTCCAAAATCCGCAATATCGTCTCCGCCTAAGAAGATTTTTCCCTCGCTTGGCAAATCCAAACACCCTATTAAGTTCATCATAGTGCTTTTCCCGCTCCCGCTTGCACCTGCGATAACTAAAAACTCTCCTTTCTGTACTTCTAAATCAATACCTTTTAGCGCGGGCACTTGAACATCGCCCATCTGATATATTTTTCAGACATTCTCCAATTTGATTAAGTGACTTCCCATTTTTTATTACCTCCGTTCTCACCTTGTTTTGAACGATATAAAAGGGTAACACAGAACCGTTCGTTCAAAAAACTGTTCAAACCGTTCATTTTCGTTCACCTTTTGATAAAAACCAATCTGATAGTTCTATAACGTTCATTCTGCCCCGTTCTTTCTTTATGATTATCTTCCTTCTTTCGAGAGAGCGAATGATACCGGTCAATGACGATTTGGGAATCTCCGTTTCGTATCTGAGGTCCGCCTGAGTCATTTCTCCGTTGTGTTTGAGCAGCGCATTTACAATCGCACGCTCCCTATCCGTTAGCGTCTCCATTACCCGCAGCATATCGGCTGTAGTTTCGATTACTACCCTTTTAACCGCGGTCGTCCCCCCTTCGTGGCGAGTGGTCTCGCCCCCTTTTTTCATCCGGGAAATGGCAATGGCGATGATAAGGGCAAGAGTCAAAGCTGCGAGAGCTATCGCGAGCGATAAATAGCCGAAGCTGAACCCGGAACCCGAATCAATGCCCACGCCTCCTGTTTCATCGAGCGGCTGCTGGTATTCGATTATAGTCACGGGACTTTCAACGTTACACCCTTGAATATCTATGATGAAGGAATCGTTGGAGATCGCCGTAGAATGAGCAAGTCCCTGCGAGCAGCTGATCTTCCCCAGCGTCACGCCACAGGGCAAATAGAAAATCGTATGATATTCGGTATAGCAAGCATAAGCGCCGGTTGTGAAATTTAGTGACCATCTGTCCCCGTATTTACATGTTAACGCGTTTGTAAATGCATATAATTGGTTTGTATCATTGTCATAGACATATTCAGACAATTCCAAAAAAGGCAGGTTGTCGCTATCAATATCTTCGCGTTCAACGTACCCCATTACAAGCGCTTTACCCGTTTCGTCTACATAGATGTCCAGAATTAGCTCCTTGAAATATGTGTCGTTAACAGAAGCATAAGGCCCATAATCATCATTATAGCCTGCGGCGGGCGTTGTAATAGCCATGGCTACGGTTATGGTTACGGTTATAGCGACGAGAAGTTGCAATAAACCCGATTTAGTGTTTTTCATCATCAGTCAATTAAAAACCATTCTGAAAGTATTATAAGATTCGTTCTACCCCACTCCTTCCTCTTGATAAGTTTCCTCTTTTCGAGAGACCGAAGGATAGCGGTCAATGACGACTTAGGTATCTCCGTTTCGTATCGGATGTCCACCTGGAACATCTCCCCTCCGTGCTTGATTAACGCATTTACAACCGCTCGCTCCCTATCCGTCAGCGTCTCCATCACCCGTGCCATTTCGCTGGTGATTGCGATTGCGCCTTTTTCGGTTCTTGGTGCTTCTGTGTGCTCGGTGCTGCCTGTGCCGGTATTGGTGTTGCTACCGGTTTCGGTATCGGTGTTAGTGTTGATGCCGATATTCTGTTTGGCATCTTTTACCCCTTTTATCTTCATGATAGCGATGATAAGCGCCAGCACCAGAGCCAAAACCGAGAGGCCGACGATAGGAATCAAATACTTAGAACTAACGCCAGACCAGAAGCCACCATCTGCTCCACCCGTCTCCGTCTCCTTAAGTGGTTGCTGGTATTCAATTGAGGTCATAGGCGTTTCAACGTCATAGCCTTGAATATCTACAACAAATGACTTGTTAGACGACATCACAAAATAATCCAGCCCGTGAGAACACTCGATCTTTGCCAATCGCACATTGCCGGGCAAATAAAACGTTGTATGATATTCAGCATAACAATTGTTAGTTGTGAAATTCATTACCCACCGGTCGCCGTACTTCCACGTCAATGCGTTTGTAAGTGCATATAGCTGATTTGTATCGTTCTCATAAATACACTCTGATTCTGATGACGTTTCTAAAAAAGCCAACGTTTCAACATCTTCCTGTTCCACGTATCCCGTTACAAGTGCTTTGCCCGTTTCGTCCACGTAGATATTCAGAATAAGCTGTTTGGAATAGACATTGGTGTCGTTAACAGAAGCATGAGGGGCATAATCATTATAGCCTGCAGCGGGCGTTGTAATAGAGATGGTTAAAATTAAGGTTATAGTGACGAGAAGTTGCAATAAACACGACTTAGTGATTTTCATCATCAATCAATTTTGCGGGTGGCTGGTTTTTTAACCCACTTCCATCCCTTCTTCTTTCTTACCTGGCTTTCCCGCACCACCCGGCAGCCGCTTCATCTCCTCGGGCACATTCGCTCGCAGTATGTTCGTAGAACGGATATGATAGACCGGGTCACCGGTCATCGGGTCGTAATCCTCAGTGCGAATAATGCTGCTCACGATTGTCTTGAACTTCAATATCGTGCCGTCTTCCAGCTTATATTCGTTCCAATCCTCTTTTACCGTCTCAAAATCCACGCCCATCGCTTCTACTTCCCTTCCATTTGGTAAACGCACTTTCAATTTTCTCCTCACCCTTTTAATTTTTAGTTCTTTATTCTATATATAAAACATAGTGATTTATCACCGCAGAGAGCGCAGAGTACGCAGAGTTTTATTTGAAATGTGACATCCTCAAGCTACTGCTTTTCAAGTACTGCAATGTACCTGCTTAAACTTTTATGAACCCGGTATTTGCACCTGTCGAGAATACGGAAGCCGTACTCACGGGAAAGCGAATAAATAGAATCAGAATTAGAAATGACAACCACTTTCCCTCGCTTTTTAAGCACACGATGGAATTCCGCCAGAGCATTTCGATATAGACTTTCGCGGAACAGCGAGCGTGATTCTGCCGTAAGGTATCCTGCGCCCGATACAAGAGATGACCTGCCATAGGGCGGGTCCGTCACGATAGCATCAACGCTATCATCACGTAATGCCATTTTAGATGCATCTCCTACAACCAAGTTAGCGTCCAGCCCATAAAACCGCAAGTTCGCTTCAGCACCTCTCGCCATCTTTTTCTGTACGTCTACGCCCACCAATGTCGTCGCACTCCCGATCAGCCCCGCTTCTATTAGTATGCCTCCCGTGCCACAAAAAGGGTCAAGCAGAACCCCCCCTCTCTCTTTTATCTCACTGAGATTAACGAGAGCACGGGCAATTTTTGGCGTTATAACGCCGGGCAAAAAGAAAGGTCTTAAATGCGGTCTTCGCCCACTAAATTGTTTCTTATCCGTTGAATGCACGAGCAAACATAAAAGACACGTGTTTTTTGCGAACAGAAGAACGAATGTTTTAGCGGGATTCGTGAGGTCCACTTCATATCCTTTGCGTTTTATGATTTCACCTGCTTTTCGCTCTAAATCCCTTTTCGATGACAGCGGTCGTTTTCCTTTGGATAGAAACAGAGACGGCGTGTCTTTTTGTTTAACACGCACGCGCACGGCAAATGTACGCTCTTGTTTCATAATGCCGTGTATATCCGCATTTTTAATGAGTGCCAATATTTCCTCCGCTTTCTCGGGTTCTGGCTTGCTCTCACCGCGTATTTCGTATATGTAGTGCGTCATTCCCAGCCGCCTTGACAGGACGTTGAGTGTTTTACCACCTGGCGAGAGTTGTGCGTCAACCACCAGTATTCCATCCGAGAACGTTTTCTCCGCATACGGGATGTTTAAGGCACGCAAACATGCTAAAACCTCTGATTTCGGTAGTGTTTCGTGCTCCCCCGATAGCTCAAAAGCGAGTTGCATTTTAATCTTTTAAAATAAATTATAGACACAGATTAACGCAGATTAACACAGACCTTTCTTTCAAAAAGAAAGCTTTACCAAAGAAATCTATTTTTCTTTTAGCACAGGTTTTCTTTTTTTGAAAAAGAAAAAGTGTTGCGTAAATCAGTGTAAATCTGTGTCTCAAATAGAAGGAAGCTATACTTTGTATACAATAAAAAAGAAATTTAGTGTGTTTCAAACACTGATGGAAAAGAAGATCAGACTATCTACACCGCTGGAAGAGGAAGAAATAAGGAAGTTGCAGTTGGGTGACATTGTGTATCTCAGTGGCGACGTATATACTGCGCGGGACAAGGCACACCATAGAATCATAGAATATGAAAAGAGAGGAAAGGAAATACCCATTAAAAAGGGTGCTGTGATTTACCATTGCGGGCCGCTCGTGCGGCGGCAGAGGAGCATAGACAGAGGCGAATGGGAAATAGTAGCTGCGGGTCCCACCACCAGTGCGAGAATGGACGCTGTAACACCCGCGGTAATAGAAAAGCTGCGGATTCGTGCCATAATAGGAAAAGGCGGGATGGGCATTCCCACAAGAGATGCGATGTGCAAATATGGCTGTGTGTACTTCGCGATAACAGGCGGTGCAGCGGTTTTAGCCGCTACACAGATAAAATCTATAAAAGCAGTGCATTGGGAAGACCTCGGTATGGCTGAAGCGGTCTGGCATCTTCTTCTTGACGATTTCGGGCCTCTTGTGGTCTGTATAGATGCAAACAGAAACAACTTGCAAGAAGAAATAGAAGAAGAAGCGAGAAAAAAAGTTCTTGCTTGCCTGACTGAGTTCAGAAACAACCCTAACCCGAATTTATTTTGACATAATCATAAGAAAGGTCGCACCCCCATGCGGTCGCTTCGCTTTCCCCCGCGCCCAGGTCCACTTCAATAAATATCTCCTTATCCTTCATTAGCTCTCGCGCCACACCCGACAAATCCATAAATTCCCCGCTCTTCACCGCTGAAACCTTATCCTTATCCTTATCCTCTCCTTTTAACCCTATGGATATTCTGCCCGGGTCAACGTCGCTAACGGTAGCGCAGCTTCCGATAGCTGCTATTATACGACCACACATATAATCCGGGCGTTCACCAAAAATAGCGCTTTTCACTAACGGGCTTCGGACTATTGACTTCGCTGCTTCTTTTGCATCCGCAACAGATGCTGCCCCTTTTACCCGCGCTTCGATAAACTTTGTCGCCCCTTCCCCATCCCTTGCGATTAGCTTCGCGAGCTCTTTGCATACGAAATTCAGACCTTCTTTAAAGTCACCTTCACTTATCGCTCCTCCCTGACCCGTGGATACGAGCAATACCAGGTCGTTCGTACTCATGTCCCCATCCACAACGACCATATTGAATGAATTCGCAACGGCATCCTCAAAACTCGCCCTCAGTATTTCTTCACTCAGCCGAGCATCGGTATAAATAAAAGAGAGCATCGTGGCAGTAGCAGTAGCTAAATGAGGAAATATCATTCCTGAGCCTTTTGCTATTCCCGCTATTACCACGCGTTCTTCATCGCCTGTATCAATACGTATTGCTCGTTCCTTATAGAAGGTATCAGTGGTCAATATAGCCTTCGCTGCGGTCGTACTGCCTGCCGCTTCGGATGTTAGCCCTTTCACCACGTCTCCGAGTTGCCTTTTTATTAACTCCATATCTAACTGTTTCCCGATGGGACCCGTAGATGCAACCGCTATCTCTTCTTCATCGAGTCCTAACGAATCGGCAGCGAGTTCCGCCATTTTTTCTGCGTTCCTCATCCCCTGCTCGCCGGTAAAGCTATTTGCACAACCGCTGTTTGTAATTATTGCCTGTATTTGCCCTTCACTTCCCTCAAGCTGTCGCTTTGTAAACAGAACAGGTGCGGCTTTTATCTTGCTCGCTGTGTACATACCTACTGCTTGCCCTTTCCCTTCTATCAATGCTAACCCATTATGCCCCTCTTTTATCCCGTATGCTCGTACTCCTTTCACTGCGCATAGTCCGCCTCGTACTGTTCCTATCTTCATCTCTACCTCTACAGCTACATACAACAGGATATAATATCGGAATTCTTTTTCTTTGGTAAAGCTTTCGTATACCATTATCCTGCTCTCGTGGAAAATTTATATTTAAGGTAAAGTAAAAGTAAGGTAAACGAAAAGTAAAGTAAAGGGGGCTCGTGGTCTAGTTGGTTATGACACCGCCTTCACACGGCGGAGGTCATGCGTTCGAATCGCATCGAGCCCATCTCCATCATAAGATGACTTTTATCTTTATCTTTTACTATATCATATAACATACACGTATAGTCTCATATACAAACTGGCAGAACCCGTTTGTTTATGTTGCCAAGAGGGATAGTAAGGTGTAGAAAAGGCGAAGGTAATGGTGAAATCAAAGGATAAAAGAGAAGGAGAAGGAACCTTAAAGGAGGGAAATAAAATGCATGACGTAGATACAACAAAATATATGGTTCACGCTAACATCACAGCTGAAGGTTTTGTTGAAAAATCCGATGTGGTTGGCGCAATATTTGGTCAAACAGAAGGTCTGTTAGGCGACGAGTTAGACCTGAGAGACCTGCAGAAGAGCAGTAGAATAGGCAGAATCGAGGTGAATATAGAGTCAAAAGGGGGGAAATCACGCGGTGAAATACTTGTCCCCTCTGGTCTGGACAAGGCGGAAACTGCGATACTTGCCGCTTCCTTAGAGACGATAGACCGAGTCGGCCCGTGCATTGCACACGTGGAAATCACCAAGTTAGAGGACATAAGGGCGACAAAAAGGAGACGAATAACCGAGCGAGCAAAACTACTGATGCGCGAAATTATCGAGACGAGCATTGACAGTGAAACGATGGTGAGTGAAGTGAAGCAGGCGGTGAGAATGGAAGAAATAACCAGCTATAAAGGCCTGCCTGCAGGACCGAACATAGACAGTTCGGATGCCATACTGATCGTAGAAGGACGTGCAGACGTGTTAAATCTGCTTAAATACGGGATAAAAAACACAATTGCTGTGGAAGGTACAAACATACCGCCTGCCGTACCCAAGCTGAGCAAGAGGAAGACCGTTACGGCTTTCTTTGATGGTGATAGAGGTGGCGACCTCATATTAAAAGAGCTTTTGCAGGTCGCAGACGTTGATTACATCGCCATGTCGCCAGAAGGAAGAAGCGTAGAGGATATGACGTACAAGGAAATATCAAAAGCATTGCACAATAAGACATCCGTAGAGCAGCAGGGATACGAGAAAGAAAAAAAGGAGCAAGAACCGAAGCAAATTCAAAAACCGCAACCGAGGATAGTACAAAGAAGGACGGGCAAGGTTGAGGAGGAGGGAGGAGTGGAAGAGGAGATGGAAATAACCCCCTTCAAAACACATCTGCAAGAGCTTGGAGGTACGTTTAAGGCACGGCTGTTAGATAAAGAGAAGAAAATATTAAAGGAGACCACGGTGAGGGAGCTGGCGAACGAACTAAAAGAAACGAGCGAAAACACGAAAAGCGTGGTGTTTGATGGTGTGATAACACAGCGAATCGTGGACCTTGCAAAGGATAAGGATTTGGACTATGTCGTAGGAATAAAAATGGGGGATGTGACTAAAGTACCCACCTCGTTGAAGATACTAACCGCAGACTCAGCCTGATGTAAGGGCACTATCTAAAAATCCCGTGGGATTTATCACCGCGGAGAGCGCAGAGTACGCAGAGTGTTTAGGACACAGATTTGCATGGATTTACGCAGATTTATTTAAGTTAAATTTAACCGTGTTGGTTCTTATAATCTGCGTTAATCTGCGTCTATAATTTAACTTATCTTATGTATCCCAATTCCTCTTCGCGAATCCTTGGAATCTGTGCTTGCTCCATCTCCTTCAGTCGTTCGACCACCTTTTCCATCTCTTCTGCGCGGTCTTCCAATGCCTGCATAGGTATTTCAAGATTCAATGCATGACCAAGGATTTTGAGTACTGCTTGCGCACTTTTGGGGTCCACCAGATACCCCGAGGTGAGACCGAGCAAACAAACTGCAGGGATACCTCTCTGCCCGCCAAGACCTAATAGAAGTCCCGATGCACCCACGATACTGCCCCCTGGCTCTTCCTCCCTGAATTCTACGCCGTATTTCTTCATCTCCTCTACAAGTTCAGCATCATTCACAGCCCCAAGCACCATTTGTTTCTCCACGAGCTGACCTATTCCATAACCACCAAGCGTGTATATGCGAGAAACGCCGTATTGCTGCGCAATGTCAAGAAGCGTCTCGGTTATAATATAATGCCCCTCGTTTGTAACGCTCTGCTGGTCACCACTGACGATTAACAAATCCAGATTCTTTGATTTCCACGCATATACCTCGTTTTTGCATAAACTGACTGTTCCATCGTCGTTTACCAATACCAGAGGAGGGAAATGCCACGAATAAATCTCCGCTATCTTCTCGGCGCCCAGCTCCTGTATTATATGCTCAGCTACTAACTTACCCACGTTTCCTACGCCCGGAAGCCCCTCTATCATTACGGGCTTGTTCAGTTTCACCTTCTTTAGCTCATGCACTTCTATCTCTTCCATATTTCATCATCCTTCTGTATTTCCCATACGGGTCTTTAGGGGAAAACCTTGGAGGCGTTGTTTCCTTCGTTCTTCGCCCACACCTCTCGCAGACCTCTTTCAGTGTGTATTCCCCGCACGCATCACATTTTCTTATCTTTGACATAAATATTTTTTTGTAAGATAAGCTTTTCCTTTTTTTAAAAAAATGTTCAAAAAAAGCCAAGCTTTAATTTAAGAAAGATTTCTGTAAAACTCCCCGGTTCCTTCTTTACTCTTTATCTCTTCAATGGCTGCATTAGCAGCGTCACTTAATACGTTCTCTGCCTTTTTATAATCGGGTGCGGTAACACGTATCTTATATCTCGGCGCCGCTATATAGGAACATTCCACCTTGACGGCTTTTGTATCTGTATCTGTATTCGTGCTTGTACCAGCTACCTTTTCCGCCGTCTTCAGCACCTTTTTTATTATTTCCACACCGTCGGACAAGGGACAGGTTAGCTCTACATACCCCGTTATTTGCACTGACGGGATTTTAACGTTCGTAACTGCCACTTCGTGTATGGCATCTACATATTCAGGATTTATTCCAAGTGGAGTCAGTGCTTCTTTGCCCACCTTTACAACCTCTACAAACGCATCGTATAAACTGCCGTAGGTATCCACTAATTTTCGCTCAACCTCATTGAGTTCCTCACTGCCGATTTTGACGGCGGTAGATGACGAAAGAGCAAGCGAGAGCAGCTTCTTTACTTTGTTTTCTCGTTTCCACTCTTTTATCCTCTCCTTTTTTTGACTTTCCTTTACCGCCTTTAGTGATAGGTCTATATGCCCTCTTTGTGCATCCACGTGCAACACTTTACATACTATCTTCTGCCCTTCCCGGACATAATCCCGGAGATGTTTCACCCAGCCAGAAGATACCGCAGAGATATGAATCAGCCCTTCCTTCCCTCCGTATTCTTCGAGCCCGACAAACACCCCGAATGTCTTAAGCTCTTTTACCGTGCAAACTACAAACTCATCCTTCTCTGGCCATTCTTCCTTTATTATTTCCATGATGGTTCCATATGATATTTTAAATGTGACTATTCAAAGACGTTTATTATCCTGCTTTTTATCTCTGCTTTTCCTCCTTTTGGCACAACCAGGGTTCTCCCGCAGACGTTACATTTTACACTCGTGGATGCATGGTCAAAAACGACCTGCTCATTTTCGCAATCGTCACACTTCACCATTATAAACCTGCTTCTCGTTTTCTTCTCGATTTTCATTTTATGCCCGCCTTCTCCTTCTATTGAAGATATCTTGTTTTCTTTAATAAGAGTTAATAAGAGTTACTTATAAGTTTAAGAAGATTAGATTCCTTAAAGAAAAATGGGCGACGTGGGATAGGGTAAAAAGGCATGCTCTTCGTCATGACCGACATACTGTCTCAATGCGGACTGATTATCTGGTCTTTTCGCCCGAATATCGCGGGACGGTTTTGCTCGGCGATGTGGGAGAGGCAGCGGAAGAAATCATAGACGAGGAGAAAGATGCATCTTTCAAAACAGGATACATAACGCTATATACAAAACTTTTTCGCGCTCACAAGTCCCGTACTTAAGTTATGAGGTATGTGACTTAGGCTTAATACAGGAGAAGAATGAAGAGCGTAGGTGATGATTGTAGTTTGTCCGGAAGGATGTAGATGGACCAGATTCGGATATAACACTGAATAAGCGGGATATGCGAAGTAAGTTCGAATATATAACTTTACATTAACTATGGCATTAGAATAAACAGGAGATGATTGCTTATGGATAAAATCAAGATAGGGATTGTAGGAATTGGTAACTGCGCAAGTTCATTACTTCAAGGTATTGAGTACTATAAAAATAAAGATAGCAAAGAGGCTATCGGCTTGATGCACTGGGACATCGGTGGTTACAAGCCCTACGGCATTGAAGTGGTAGCTGCATTTGACATTGACAAAAGAAAAGTTGGAAAGGATGTGTCTGAGGCGATCTTTGAACTTCCAAACTGCACGACAGTATTTTGCGACAATGTACCTAAAGCAAATGTGAAAGTGAGGATGGGCAAGATACTGGATGGTTTTTCGGGTCATATGAAAGATTATGACGATAAATATACATTCGTTTTAAGTGATGAAAAGGAAGCATCTAAAGAAGACGTAATCAATGTATTAAATGAATCCGGGGCTGAGATACTTTTAAATTATCCTCCGGTGGGTTCTGAAGAAGGCACAAGGTTCTATGCTGAGTGCGCTCTTGATGCAGGTGTAGCATTTATAAACAATATGCCTATTTTTATAGCAAGCGATCCTGAGTGGGCGGGAAGATTTAAAGAAAAAGGCATACCGATAATAGGTGATGACATAAAAGCCCAGCTTGGTGCTACTATCACTCACAGAACCTTAGCTGATTTGTTTAAGAAAAGAGGGGTAAAGTTAGAGAGAACTTACCAGTTGAATACAGGGGGCAATACTGATTTCCTTAACATGCTCGACAGAAGCAGACTCGCCTCAAAAAAGACTTCGAAAACCGAGGCGGTACAGGCGGTACTCAATGAAAAGCTTGATGCCGAAAATATCCATATCGGGCCCAGCGATTGGGTGGCATGGCAGAAGGACAACAAAGTCTGTTTCCTCCGGATGGAGGGCAAACTTTTCGGCGGCGTTCCCATGAACCTCGAATTGCGTCTTTCGGTCGAAGATTCACCCAACTCTGCAGGAGTGGTAATAGATGCGATCAGGTGTTGTAAGCTGGCTCTGGATCGAGGTAAAGGAGGGATTCTGTATTCTCCCTCTGCATACTTCATGAAACATCCCCCGCAGCAGTTCACTGATGATGATGCCTACAGGATGACTGAGGACTTTATTGCAGGAAAGCGGGCAGATTAAGCTGATGAAATGCCTGATCATCGCTGCAGGACGGGGAAGCAGACTATCAAGCAGGGGCGATTCAAAGCCCCTTATTCCACTTCTGGGATTAGCCCTTATCGAACGTGTGATATTAACCGCAAAGAAGAGTGGTCTTACTGATTTCTATGTAGTAACCGGATACAACGGTGAGAAGGTGAAACGTTTTCTGGACGGATTCAGCCAGAACAGGGATATAAAAATAACCCATATCACAAATGAAGAATGGGAAAAGGGAAACGGCATATCTGTCCTCAAGGCAAAAAAGCTACTGAATGAGAATTTCATTCTGTTGATGGGGGATCATATCTTTGACGAATCTATACTGGTAAGACTGAAGAATGAAAGAATAGCCGATGACGAAGTTATGCTGGCTGTAGACTATAACATTGAAACCAATAAGCTTGTTGATGTTAATGATGTTACCAAGGTTCTTGTCGAAGAGGGCAGGATTTCAGATATAGGAAAGAATATCAAGAGATATAACGCTTATGATACAGGAATTTTTCTTTGTTCTCCTGCAATATTCAGTGCCATCGAAGAAAGTTTACATGATGACGACAGCTTCCTATCAGGGGGGATAAGGGTACTGGCGAGCAAGGGAAAGGCTAAGATCTTTGATATTAAAGATGGATATTGGATTGATGTGGATGATGAGAAGACATATAAATTAGCGGAAAAGAAGCTTTTAGCTACGTTGAAAAAGACCTCTGATGGACCGGTATCAAGATACTTGAACAGACCCATATCAACCAGGATTACAAGGCATCTTTTAAGAACAGATATTACTCCAAACTATGTTTCGTTCTTTTCCTTTATCCTTGCTATGCTGGGCGCTTTTTTGTTCTTTTCAGGGGGATATATTAATTTAGTTATTGGAGCAATTCTGGCACAAGTATCATCTGTTATTGATGGCTGTGACGGGGAAATAGCAAGGTTGAAATTCCAGGTTACAGAATTTGGTGGATGGTTTGACGCTGTCTTAGACCGCTATGCTGATGCTTTTCTTCTTTTTGGTCTGACTTATTATGCTTATTTTACAAATATGAATTTTTCGGTCCTCTTCATCGGTTTTCTGGCAATCATAGGCACTTTCATGAATAGTTACACAGCCGACAAATATGACGGTTTGATGAAGAGAAAACTTGGGCAAGGGAAGCACTATTTCAGGATGGGGCGTGATGTCAGGATATTTATCATATTTCTCGGGGCTTTAATAAATCAACCTCTTTTAATCCTTGTTTTCATCGCTCTTTTGATGAATGCGGAAAATATCAGGAGGATAGTGGTTCTATATAAAAATGGATAATATTGATTGTGTAAAGAAGAAGATTGATGAGATTATTAAAAAATCGCCGGTTCCTGAAGACCTAATACACTCGAAAAATACTCTGGAGTGGCTGCTTAAATTGAAACCTGATGCTGATGATGCCTTAAAAATAGCTGCTTTGGGTCATGATATAGAAAGAGGCATTGAGGAACGGAAAGTAAGGCGCGAAGATTATCAAAATTACGATGAGTTTAAAGAAGTCCATGCTTCAAACAGTGCTAAGATCCTAGCAGAAATATTGAAAGAGTGCAACATAAGTAAAAAATTAGCTGATGACATCTTTTTTCTGGTGCGCCATCACGAAACGGGAGGCACGAGACGCGTTGATATTTTAAGAGATGCCGACAGCATCTCGTTTTTCCATGTAAATCTGCCCTATTATTTCATCAGGAATGGTATAGAAGAGACAAAGGAGCGGTGCTTGTGGGGGTACAGGAAGTTACCTGATAACCTGAAAAAGGTTGTGGCTAATTTTAGATACGAAGACAAAGAAGTTGAATTTCTGCTCAGAGGGATTATATCTTTCTCTGATCCTTAACACAGACAGTGGTCAAGACACGAAGGTCTTAAAAAAATGCAACATTTAAGTAGTTAAAATTTATTATGGTTTTTTAAAAGGAGGTAAAAGACATGGTAGATTTAAATTGGATTGGGTTAGCCGCTGGTATAGGATTTGGTTTAATGGGACTTGCTGCTTATCTCAAGACAAATATTGAAGGTAGGCAACGCGAACGAGAGAAGCAAAAACTCATAGAAGAACTTATAGAGACTATCAAAAAAGGACAATTAATAAAATTTGAAGAAGTAGTTCCTATTCAGAAGAAAATGATCCAAAATGCAAAAAGAAAGATTTGGATTTTTAGTATTAATTCCTTAGGTCTCTTTCATGAGCACCTGGAGGATTTTATTTCACTAACCAAAAGAGGAGGGAGTTTAAAAATATTGTTACTCGATCCCGAATCAAAATCGTTTAAGGAAAGAGAAGAGAAGGAAGAAAAGATTAATGGCAAAATATCTGGACGGTTACGTGCGGAATATATGGCTTCAGTTGCGTACTGTAGAGACATTTACAACTTCAGCAAAGGAGATGGGGTAGTTGAATTAAGACTTCACAAGGAAAATCTCAAGGAAGCACTTTTAATAATAGATGCCGATACTGATAACCTTAATCTGCATATTAACACCTATCCTGCCGAAGAACACACTCGGGGTTATGTTGGTAAACATAGAATTATACCCAAGGAAAATCCTGATTTAATTAAACCATTTATTCAGAATTTTGAAAGACTTTGGGATTGCGCAAAAAAGGTGGACTTACAATGATACTAAACTAAGATAGCAAATACGATGCCTTTCTTGACGGAGTTGGGCGTAAAACTTATGAGAGAGAAATATAATATATCTAAAAGCGAGGCGGAAAGGAGATATTTAGAGACCACAGGACTAGATTTTGCGAGTCAGTTGGAGTTAATTTTTTTAAAAGATAATGATTTTGCAAACGATAAAAAGATAAACTTTATTGGTATTTCTATGATTTTCGATAGAATAGAGTTTAAAAAAAGAGGAGCTTTAAGTGTTAGCTGCTTGGCAGATCTCGCAGAACTTTTTGACCAATCCGAAAAATATTTCAAGTCTTTAGAGGAGGTAAAGTGAATCTATGAGAGAAGAATACTTATCTCGGATGAAACATATTGCCTTTATGGGCGGGAAAATTGCTCTCAAACCAATATCGAGTAGTAACCATTGTTTGAAACCAGACAGATCTATTCTGACAAAAGCGGATGTGGAGATATCAAACCTTTCGCATAGTGTCATAAGTGATTTACTAAAAACATCAGATCATATACTAATTGATGAGGAAGATATTGAAAACACCAAATATCTTAACAAATCTTATCTTGAGGCCACGTCTTTTATCTGGGTATTGGACCCAATCGATGGAACTAGAGCATTTTCGAATTGTATGCCTAATTTTGGTATATCAATAGGTTTACTAAAGGACTTGAAACCTTGGCTAGGGCTGGTTTATTTCCCGATGTTTTGTGAGCTATTTTACTCTGATGGGGAAAATTCTTTCTTCGTTCAGAAAGCCTTTACAAAGTCCGAAAAAAAAGTTGTCATAACTCCGATTGACCAACAAATAACTAGGCAATCTATATTTATCTGCAATGATTCTTTTTCTGAAAAGTTTGATTGGAATTTTTCTGATTGTCAATTAATGAGTCCTCTCTGTGCAGTCTTAAGTTTATGTTGGCCAGCCATTGGTCGTGGTTGTGGAGCATTCTTTGGCGCTAATATTTGGGATTTTGCAGGCTCTTGGCCGATTTTTCTGTCAGGAGGGTTGAGCCTTCGTTCGTATCAAACAGGTAACGAAATAACAAAATTAGATATTAGACTCTTTGCCACAGAAAGTAACGATCCCTGGAAATTGAAAGAATTCTACATCCTTTCCTCTGAGCGAAAC
>JAUWNY010000125.1 GCA_030612405.1 Candidatus Methanophagales archaeon
TTTTTTTTCCAATTCTTGCTTTTTAACAACTTTTTGTATTTGTATTTGTGCCATTCATTCACCCATACTTTTCAAGATGTTATCCCCTAAATACATGACAAATTCGTCATCTAAAAAATTTTCAGCAACAAGGATTGTATGGGCTAACCATTTTGGTTCGCCTTGGTAAATGAAGTCTATCTCTGCGTTCCAATCAACGGATTTAACAGTTTCCATGACTTGCTCTTTGTTTGGTCCCACAATGATTCCTATCTCCTTTGCACCCGCTTCGATTACGTCTTCAATGGCATAAAATAAAATTGGTTTGTTTGCTACAGGGATAAGTTGTTTTTGCTGTGAGTATGTTATTGGACGCAGTCTTGTTCCGTATCCACCTGAGAGTATTAAGCCTTTCATTTCTCGTTCACCTTGTTTTCATAAATGTTGCTATAATATAAATATGTCCTTACCATTACAACCTCCTATAATAAAACCCTTTTCTTTTAGCTTCTTCTTCATCAAACACTCTTCTCACATCAACACACTTTTTCTTTTTACAAAAGAAAACCTGTGCTAAAAGAAAATCTTAATTCCTTCTTTTGGTAAAGCTTTTCTTTCTGCGAAGCGTTTTTATTAAACTTTCCTAAAGTTTGAAAGAAAAGGTTTGTGCTAAAAGAAAAATCCAACGCCTCCACACCAAAACTTTCTATTTCTTCCTTTGTTAACAGCGGATCATAACCATAAATTTTAATGCCAAATTCCTTAAGTTCCTTCACCATTTCTCTCACCTGTGACTCCCTCATATCGGGAACATTCTCCTTTTCTCCTTGTATGACAAAACCATAACCCTAACTCACCCTTTATTCAAAGTAAGAGAAAAGTTCCATCCTGTCATCTTCTGAAAATTCATAAAAATCCCTTTTCTTTAGTAAAGAAACTAGCTCAATCAGTTCCTCTTTCTGAATTATTCCTTTTACAATGCACGCTTCTAAAAAGGTTACAAAATCAAAAACATACTCTACTTCTTCATTTATTGCTATCTTCCCAAGATACTTATCATCACTCAATAGAAGCATCTCCCTCATTTTTGCCACCGCTATACATTCAGAATCAGCAATACTCAGTCCACATTCACTTTTTAATTTATGTGCATATTGTAACTCTTTCGAGCTTAGAGAGACAACAAGAATGAACTTCTCCTCCTCTATCTTCTCAAAATACAGAGCCTCTTTGATCCTTTTGACAAATTCCGTCTCTCCCACCTCTTCTATCTCGTTGACAACAGAAGGAGTGGCGAGTATGTTCTCAAAAGACGTACGAAGCAAATCCAATCTATCTATCTTTGCTAAAGAGCTCAGGACACAAGTATCAATGACGGTCATCGCATCATCTCGGAAAGCGCACTCGCCGCAGTTTTTCTGTTTTTCGTGAAGCCCCTTTTTATTTCCACACCCCTATCTGCTAAAACCCTCTTCATCTCTTCTATATTTAATCCCGCTAACTCCGCAGCTTTCGAAATTGACACTTCTTCTTTTTTGTATAGCTCGACAGCCGCTGCAATTTTCATCTCCTTTCTAAGCTCAAAAAAGGCCCTTATTGCATCTTTAACGAATTCCGCCCTATTTAGATAATACCCCCCTTTTATGAGGGCATCAACCTGTTTTTCTACAATGCTCGTTTTCATTACTATCACCATTTTAATATATTTAAACCATATAAAATAAAGCTTTTGACCACATTCAGAAATATTAAAGTGCTTTATAATAAAATCCTTTCCCTTTTTGCTTCTTCTCTATCAAACATCCCTCTCATTCATAACTCACATGATATTCAAAATTCCACACTTTTATCTATACCCTCCCAATTATCAATGAACCACCCATGCACTTTCTTTAATCCATTCTCGAATTCCATCTGCGGCTTGTAATCCAATAACCTCTTCGCCTTCTCGATAGATGATAGTAATCTTCTCTTCACATCCCAATCTCTTCTTTCTATGTATTTAATCCCCGCTTCTGCGCAGCTTGCGCAGCGTTCTTGGTCAAACTTTTTTAAAAGTTTGTTGATTAAACTTTCCTAACGTTTGACCTGCGAGCTCATTCACCATATTCGCCATATCTATAACCCTGTGCTCCTTACCAGAGCCGAGATTGATAGCTTCCCCGACCGCTTCTTCTTTTATTCCCATTGCTATTAATCCATCTATTATATCGTCCACATAAGTCCAATCCCTCGTTTCTGTTCCATCCCCGGTTATAGGCAATGCTTGCCCGTTCATTGCCCAGTAGAAGAAGTTCGGTATAACATTTCTGTATTTTCCCGGCACCTCACCCGGTCCATAAACAATGAAGAACCCTGCGGCAAGCCGCAGGGTATCAATAGCCATATAACAAACACTACTGCTGTAACCCTGTGGCAAGCCACAGGGAATTTTCAAGTTAAAGAACCTTGCATTGACGATGGGCATGCCATACAAATTATGGAAGTAGTTCGTATATAGCTCACCGAGCAGCTTCGTTACCTGATACGGTGTATGCAGACTGATTGAGATGTCATGTTCCTCAAAAGGCATCTTTGAATCCAGACCATGTACTCCACATCCCGAAGAGGAATATACAAATCTTTTTACAGTCACGAGATTCGCATATTGCAGCACTTTTAGCGTTCCCAGTCCATTGACCATCAAGTCGGTCTCTGGATTGTCCACAGAGTTCTGGTTTGCAAAATGCGCCGCCAAATGGAAGATATAGTCTGGCTTCTCTTTGAACACCCGCTTGAGCATCTCATCATCTAAAACGCTTCCTCTTACGAATACAATGCTCTTCGCTTTTGGTATATTCCATTCGTATGCACTCGATAAATCGTCTAAGATTATCACTTTCTCGGCACCTAAATCCGCTAATTTCCTGCACAGGTTCGTTCCTATGCAGCCCGCTCCACCAGTTACCAATACAACTTTCCTTCATATCCTTCCGTACCCATTTTTTATTGCATACCTCCCTTTGCCTTTATTTTTAGTCAAGGTTTTTACCTTCGGTAAAAAAGTTGTTGGTAAAGCTTTTCTTTATAAGAAAAGAAAAGATTTCTTTTTATTTCTTTAGCACAGGTTTCTTTTATAAAGAAAAGTGTATTAATATCCTCTTGTATTCCTTTTCACTGAGCCGAAAACCGACTGCTATGAGTTCATCAATCGTTTTCTTAAAGTCGAGTTTGCCATCCGCTGAAGCTAATAATAGAATACCAATCGTTCCGGTAATTTTTAAACCAAGTGATTCCGCTATTCTTCTTCCATCACCATCATCTATTACCAACATACCATCCTTTTCCCTTGCTAACACAATAGCTTCTGCCTCTCCCTTATCTAATGCTATGCTAAGCGATTCAACAGCAATTCTGTTCTTCACGTTTTCAACTTTTATCCACTCCGCAGATGCCACTTCCTCTGCTCCAAACAGATTTCCTCCACGCGTTACCACTTCTTCATACACCTCTTTTTGGATGTAAACTTCTCCGAAGTATTCCCTCAATAAACCCAATTTGTTTATTCTCGAAAGTGCAATTAACGGCGTTGAATTCGATACAACTATCATCTATCTACCCAGCATTTCTTTTAATGTCTTTAAATCTTTCTCCGCATCTTCCGCTGTATAATCTATTGGCACTCCCTTTTCATTCAGCAACATCAACATTTCCCACTTATTCCTTACTCCTGCCACTTCTGCTGCTTTTCCAAGCGATAACTTACCCTCTCTGTAAAGCTCCACAGCCAGTGAACGCCTTATGAACGAGTCAAGCTCATCCTCCCCGACTTTCGTCGCCGCTAAAAAAGAACCCGGCAAATTAACCTTCGCTTTAATAACTCCCATTTTTTATTGCATACCACCCTTTGCCTTTATTTCTTTTATTTCTTTCTTTAGTAAAGGTTTCTTTATAAAAGAAAAGTTTCGCACCACCCGTTACTAACACGATTTCCCCTTCATATTCGTTTTCTATATCCATTTTTTATACCTCTATCTTAATTTTTTCTTTTAGCACAGGTTTTCTTTTTTTTAAAAAAGAAAAAGTGTTTTTCAATCACCATCGTCTATCAATTTAACTAAAGTATCTGTAACATAACCTATATCCCTTAATATCTTATCGTAATTTTCATAAATCTCTTCTATCACCAAAGAATTATAAGCATGCACAATGGCATTCCTCAACCCGTTCATCTTCCTCAACTTCTCAAATACATCTTCCTCGATAATCCTTTCCTCAAATAGGGTCTCGAACATTTCGTAATCGCCTTTGTACTCCTTTTCATATTCCCTTGTGCCAATGAGTATTACAATGTCAACTATCGCGTCAATGCAGACCTGAAAAGCATAAAGAATTGCCATTTGCAACGTTTCATCACTTTCAAATCGCTCAACATCCTCAGGTCTGTTATTCTTCAAGTATTTGAGCTTCTTTAAGATATATTCCGCTTTTCGATGAATTTTCTCATATTTCATCAATAACTGACCTCAATTCTCCTACAATCTCTCTTAATGTTCTTATTTTGAATTCTAAACGTTTATATGGTTCCAAATATCGTTCTAATTCCTTTTCATCTTTGCAATAGACGGCGATGTGATTCTTTGCTATTTCTGATTTTAGTTCATCATTACAATCCTCAAAGATCACCACATCATAAACATCCATCCTCACTTTTGGATAAATTTCATTATAAAATATTTCTCTCTTCAAACCATTTTTTGCTACAATACAGACATCTATATCTGAAATTGGCACAGTATAACCCTTAGCGTGGGAACCAAAGATCAAGATTGCAAAGTATCTATCCTCAATGAATGCGAAGTCCTTTCTTACTTTTTGGATAATCCCCCTCCCCTTATCAATGGTATATCCTGGATATTCCCCTTTCATCTTTACCCCTACTATATTATATCAGTCTCCTAACTTATATTCTTTCTTCATCCATTCTACGGTTCTTTTAATTCCCACTTCCGGTGTGACTTTTAGTCCAGGAATGTTTTAAAATTTTCTATCTCCTCACATCTGCCTACGAAATCCTCGGGGTCTACCACTTGTTCCGGAATATATGGATCAGGAATCATTTCTTACACTTCTCACAACCTTTGTTAGATTTGTGAACCATCGCTGCACCCATAACCTTCTGAGTTAAGTCCTTATAATTATAAAGCCATTTTTCATTTATATCTTTCATTTTCTCTCTTCTGTGTGAATCTTGTGCTAATCTTGTGGTTCTATATCCTCTTCAACCAACTCACGAACTCCTTCTTCCAACTTAATTGATGGTTTAAAATCAATATGATTTCTCGCCTTATCTATATTCGCAATGTATCTATCAACCTCACATGCATTACCTTCCACTACCCGCACTTTAAAACTTTTTCTAAAAGTTTTAAATGACGCAAAAATATCTGCCAGCTCTCCTAATGTCGTTCCAATGCCAGACCCGATGTTCAGTATCTGCGCATTCACATCCAAACATTCAATCAACGCATCCACCACGTCATCTACGTGTATAAAATCAATTATTTTTGAAGGTGAACCATAGATCACCAAATTCTTACCCTCTTTTATGTTATGCAAAAAAGTTGGTATAACACGTGAGAAGTCCCCCTGACCATACGCATTTGCAAGTCGGATTATTACGTATCGCATATCGTATGTTGCTGCCATAGCTCGCATCATATTCTCTCCAGCAAGTTTCGATGCACCATAAGGATTCTTAGGGTTGAGGGGATGCTCTTCATCAACCGGGAGATATTGCGCATCTCCATACACCTCTCTCGAAGATGCATAAATAATCTTACACCCCGCCTCTCTTGCCACCTCAACAACATTAAATGTTCCAGTTACGTTTGTATCAAAGCACAATCTCGGATGTTTTACTGATTCCAGAACCCTTGATATCGCGGCTAAATGGTAGATGACATCCACATCTCTTGACGCCTTGCTAAGATGTGTTAAATCCATCAGATCTCCTTTAACAAACCCAATATTAGAATTCAATCGCCTTGAATCGCCAGTATATAAATTATCATAAACAACAACCGTATGATGTTCCACTAACCTATTTGCAAGATGATGACCTACGAATCCGGCTCCACCTGTTATTAGTATCTTCATTTCCCTCTCTCTTTTGCCAACGTTTGTTTTATACACCGTATTTCTTCGCACCAACCACGGTAATCCCAACCAAATCGTTGCCACGATAGTGATAAATAACGTTCTCCTTCATCTCGCTGTCATCTGCATGCTGCGGTTTCTGGAAGCTTATGTATAACACATCTCCTTCTTCATCGTAATCAACCCAGATTCGATTTGACGGCATCTTAAGTAAATATGGTACAGATTCCAATAGTTCTTCTTTTACTTCTCCCATAATCAATTACAAAAAATCAAATCCGGATTTTCAACCGATTCCACCACCATATCGAGATTCCCCGCCATATAATCATGCGAATCTATAATATGAGCCCATTGCTTATAAGTCAACCTTATCCGAACGCTATTTTTCGATATAGCAACTCTTATGGTGTCCATGCTTCTAAAAATGTTTCTTTGCTAAAGCTTTCTTTTTCGCGTAGCTGCGCAGCATTTTTGGTCAAACTTTTTCTAAAAGTTTGTTGATAAAACTTTCTTAAAGTTTGAAAGAAAGGTTTATTTTCATTCCTCCTTCTCCTTAAACCATTCTATCGTCATCTTCAATCCTTCTTCCAATCCAACCTTCGGTTCCCATTTTAAAATCTCCTTTGCCTTGCTTATGTCCGGCTTGCGCTGCATCGGATCGTCCTGCGGAAGTTCCTTATAAACGATTTCTGAGTCCGATTCGCAAAGCTTTTTTATTAATTTTGCAAACGCAAGGATACTCAATTCCTCTGGATTACCCAGATTCACCGGCAAATTATAATCGCTCATCATTAACCGATAGATGGCTTCTACCAGATCAGAAACGAAACAGAAGCTTCTGGTCTGCGAACCATCTCCATATACCGTTATCGGGTCACCACGCAGTGCTTGACCGATGAAGTTGGGAACTGCTCTTCCATCATCCAGCCTCATCCTCGGACCAAATGTATTGAAGATACGTGCAATCCTCGTATCCACGTTGTGGCTTCGATGATATGCCATTGTAATCGCTTCTGCATATCTCTTTGCTTCATCGTAAACCCCTCTTGGACCAATAGGATTTACGTTCCCCCAATACTCCTCCGGCTG
>JAUWNY010000088.1 GCA_030612405.1 Candidatus Methanophagales archaeon
TTGTTCGCACACATCTATGCAAACCTCGCAATCCGTACACTCCTCGTTGTTTATTACTGCATGCTGTTCTCGTCCATGCGGAGCACTGCCTGGGTCATCTTCAACCAAACTTATACACTCCACCGGACACTCCTCTACACATGCGCTCGTTCCTTTTTCCTTTATATCCATACAGCCATTACACTTCTCCAAATCCACTGCTACTGGCATTTCTTTCTTATCACTCTCCTTTACTTATTCATTCCTTTTTCATCATATATAAAAATTGCTATTTTTTCATGCAATTAAAAACGGTCGTTATTTATATACATGTAAAGTAATAAAAAATGTATAAATGAAGGAGGTACCGCAATGATTATTGCAAAACAACAGGTTCTCGAGATGATTAAGGAACTTCCGGAGAAAATAGATATTGATGAATTGATGCATCGTCTTTACCTTAGACAAAAGCTCGAGGCTGCTGAGGAAGATGTCCGTGAAGGTCGTCTCATTTCTCATGAGGAAGTTGCGAAGGAGACATCCAAGTGGTTCAAATAAAATGGACGAAACGGGCACTCAACGATTTGTGGAAAATCTACGAGTTCATAGCCAGGGATTCACCGCGATATGCTCAAATACAAGTTGAAAAGATTCAAACAGCCGTTTCAAATCTTGCTGTTTTTCCCTCTTTAGGTAGGCAAGTACCTGAGTTTCCACATTTACCGTATCGCGAGGTTTTGGCTGGGAATTATCGGGTCATCTACAGAGAAGAAGAGAAACGAAGGCAAGTCCTGGTTATGTCCGTAGTACATGGACGGCAGTTACTCGAAGAACGGCCTAACTACCAGTGACATGCTATCAAACAGCTTCTACTACCCCCAGCCAAACCACCTTGTCTCCTATTTTCCACTTCTTCTCGTAGATCTGCTCACCTTTCACTGAACTGGGTGGCTTCCCCTTCTCTATACCTACCGCAAGCGTCTCCTCACAAATATAATCCGAGAACGTCTTTATCGCCTCTTTTACCTCCTCGTCACCCTCGTACAGGATTCTTATCTTCGCCGTATATTCCAGGTCAATGTCCTTCCTCATGCCCTGTACTCTCCTCACGAGGTCTCTGACCAGCCCTTCCTCTCTTAGTCCTTTGTCCAGGCTAACGTCCAAAAACAATGTTGTTCCTTCATTCACGTCCACCTGTTTATAGTTCTCCATATCGCTAAACTCGCTCTTTCTATTCACATCCGCGAATTGCACTTCATGAACGTTCAACTCATCCTGCAATATCGCTGCTAAACCTCTCACTTCTTCCATCTTTTCCGCTTCGCAGACCACTACAACCGCCTTTAACGGTTGTCGTATCTTTATTCCCGCATCTGCTCTCGTTCGTCTGCCCGCTTCGACTAATCGGGCAACTAAATCCATTGAATCCTCTAATTCCTGTTCTACAAGCGATTCGTCGTGAGAAGGATAATCGCAAAGATGCACACTCTCAAGCGCGTCTTCCGAAATCGTTCTTACGATGTTCTGATAGATATGTTCAGTGATGAAAGGCACAAAAGGAGCTAACAATTTGCATAAAGCGACAAGCACCTCGTACAGCGTCAAGTATGCACAATCCTTATCAAAGTTCTCCTCGGTGACCCAGAACCGCCGCCTTGACCGCCTTATGTACCAGTTGCTCAGGTCGTCTACCACGAAATCTTCTATTCTCCTCCCCGCAAGATGTATTTCAAACCGTTCGAGAGCTTCAATCACGCCTTTTATCGTTGAGTTCAATCTTGACATTATCCATCTGTCCATTGCACTTCTTTTATCCACCGGGATTTTCTTCGCATTCGGATTGAATTTGTCTATGCTTGCGTACGTGATGAAGAAGAAATATGAATTCCAAAGAGTGTTCAATGACTTCTTTTGCCGCTCCGCTATCGCAGGTTCAGAGAACCGTATGTCTTCCCATGGTGGGCCTATGGTGAAGAAATACCATCTCAACGCATCTGCACCGGCACCTTCTTTATTGAATATAGAAGTTATGTCAACCACGTTCCCCTTGCTCTTACTCATCTTCACGCCGCGCTCATCCAGTATATGACCCAGTGAGAGCACGTTAAGATAAGGCGGGACATCGAAAATAGCTGTTGAGACCCCAAGCAAAGAATAAAACCAACCACGGGTCTGGTCTATCGCTTCAGTGATAAAAGAAGCGGGGAAATTCTGCTTGAACTTTTCAGTCTCAAAAGGGTAATGCCACTGAGCAAAAGGAGCAGAGCCCGAATCGTACCAGCAATCTATTACGTCCGTTACCCTTCTCATTTCTCCTCCGCATTTTTCACACTTCAGTAACACTTCATCAATGTATGGCCGGTGCAGGTCGAGGTTTGCGTCTGATTCTTGAGGAAAAGGAAAATTCTTTGCTTTTTCTTTCAGTTCCTCTATGCTTCCAACACAACACTCCGCCCCGCATTTTTCGCATATCCATATATTCAGTGGCGTGCCCCAGAACCGCTCTCGGCTGAGCGCCCAATCCTCAATATTCTCCAGGAAGTTTCCAAATCTTCCATATTTTAAGTGCGAGGGATACCAGTTTATCTTTTCATTGTTTGCAAGCAGGTTATCACGCAGCGATTTCATACCGATAAACCACGATTCGCGGGCGTAATACAAAAGAGGCGAACCACAACGCCAGCAGAAAGGATAAGAGTGCAAATGCGTGCTCTCTTTGTACAGGATGCCACGCTGCTCCAGCATTTCTATTATGCGCTTATCCGCACCTTTTACGAAAACACCTTTCAAATCCGGAAACGGGACCTCACTCGTAAACCGACCTTTACTGTCCACAGGCTGAGAAAACCCCAAGCCTTTCTCCTTGCACACCCCGTAATCGTCTTCACCAAATGCCGGTGCAATATGAACGACGCCCGTGCCTTCGTCTAACGTGACGAAATCGGCAGTGATTACCCGATGTGATTTCCCCTCTACAGGCACGTCAAAAAGCTGTTCATATTCTTTACCTTCCAAATCTTTACCTCTTAATCGCTCAGTTATCTCGTATTCGCCTTCCAGAGTACCTAACCGTGATTCAGCAAGAATCAAAATCTCTTTCTTCTTTTCGTCTGCTTTCTCCTTCTCCTTTACCTCTACCTTCACGTAGGTATGCTCAGGATGAACCGCGAGTGCGACATTACCGAATAAAGTCCAGGGAGTTGTAGTCCATGCGAGCATAAAAACGTGCTCTTGCTCTTGTCCCTGTTCTTTTGCTTGTCTCAGCTTGAACTTCACGTATATCGAAGGGTCCTCCACCTCCTTATAGCCCTGTGCTACTTCATGACTGCTCAGCGTGGTCTCACACCTCGGGCAGTAGGGCACGACTTTATGCCCCCGATAAAGCAAGCCCTTTTTCCATATCTCCTTTAACGACCACCAGACAGATTCTATGTATTCGTTATCAGAGGTTACGTAGGGTGAATCCATATCTATCCAGAATCCCACTCGTTTCGTGGCATTCACCCATTCTTTTTCATATCGGAAAACCGAGTCCTTGCATTTGCGGTTGAATTTCTCTACCCCGTACTCCTCTATCTCACGCTTGCTGTTTACTCCCAGTTCCTTCTCCACTTCTATCTCCACCGGCAGACCATGCGTGTCCCAGCCTGCTTTTCTTTCCACATAGAGACCACGCATCGTTTTATATCGCAGCACGAGGTCTTTCACAACCCTTGTGAGGATATGCCCCGGATGCGGGAGTCCATTCGCAGTTGGTGGACCTTCGACAAAAATGAACTTCTCACAACCTTCCCTGTGGTCTACGCTGCGCTCAAATGTTTTATTTCTGTCCCACAGCTCCAATATTTCCTCTTCCTGTTGTATGAAATTTGGTCTTTGCGCTTCGCTCTTGAAATACGCCATGTCTTTATCTCCATCAAAGAACTTTCTTAGAAAGAAAGTTTTTATTTGCGGATTTTGCTCAAGTAGGCGCTTCAATTCCTCACTCCTAAGCGCTTCTTCTCCATGCACATTCCTGATATGGTCGGGGATGCCGACTTTCTCAGCACCGCAGAAAGGGCAAATATAGCCCTTTTTATCTCCACCCCTTTTCAACTTATTGTATTTCTCTGGTTTAAAAATTTATCTTTCCATAAGCTCTTCATAATGTTTCTGGAGCCATTCGAAATCTTCTTCCATCTTCCATTACGGATTAATTATTATTTTTCTCATACATTTAAATAACTTCTCTTTTTGGGGTTAATTTTTTTCCTTCTGTGTCAATCTGTGAAATCTGTGGTTTCACTCTCTTCCTCTTTCTGCCCACTGTCGTCACCGCAAGCACCACGCTCAACACGCCTATCAACGCAATCAATCCCATCGCATTGAACTCCGGCACTCCAGTCGGTCCAGGTCCTGGCGTCGGCGTTGGTGTTGGTTCTTCTCCGTATTCCACCACGAGGAACGCATTGCTCGGCATCATGCAATCGCCGTCATCCGCTTGACCAACCACGTTCTCGCTGCCTTTGAGATAATGTGCCGTTACACTCGTCACGTTCACGCCGACCTGAGCATTCGTGCTTCCTATGTGCATGGTTATGCTGTCTATTGTTTCCTCATAAGCCGTGTCGTGATACACGCCAGTCCCGAGTTTTATGTCGTTGAAGTACAGGTAATTGGTTGTTCCCGGCGTCCACGAGGAACCAGCCCAGGGTGCTGCCACACCGAGCGTTGCATGCACCACTTCGCGGGTCTCACTGCTTGCCGTGAACGTTGCGTTGTTTATGCACTCCCACCACGCAAGGTAGCCGCCATCTGCTCTGCGTCCACCGATGAGCACGTCAGCACCCTTATTGACCCAGTATTCAATTACCGGCGCGTTTTCATCTTCATACACGAGCACGATACCAGGAGCGGCGAGGCAGAAGCTTGGACCTCCTGTCCTCTTCACGGTCACCGTGTAAGTGTAAGTCCCACTACCCGGGATGTAATCCGTCAGGTCATAGACATAGTTACCCCAGGGGAATTCCCATGATGCGCCAGGACACCAGCATTTGATGTCGTTGTATGCCTTTTCCAGCGGCAGAATGTGTGTTCCGGTTGCGTTTGTTATGCTTACCTCCATCTGCGGGCAGCTATCTTTCTCATAGTGCCACGTGTAATACACGTTCAGGTTTGCGAGTTCAACACTTGCACCTGCTGGTACATTTATCTCGTAGTCAGTAGTCTGAGTATTACCTACGGAATACAGCCCTGTGTATACACCGCTGCCAGTCGTGAATAAGAGATGCCCGTGAAGTTTTCCCTGCGCAACGTTTTCCAATGGCTCATCAGCCATGTATCCATTGTAGCACGCTTTTTCCACTACCGTCGTCTCGTTGTTCGTTTCGTTTGATTCTGCAACCTCGCCGTCACAGTCCGCAACACCTTTGAGGTTGTAATCGTGGTATGACCAACTGAAGTCGCAGACCGGCTGCAGACAATCTTCGCCAACCGGCTTCCAGTTCTCGAACGTCACGGTTTCACTCGCACCTGCACTCAAACTCGATACGGACAGCTTGCCAAAGAGCACGCCTTCGATGTACAGACTGACTTTTGATGCTCCTGCGGGTGTGGTACCATCGTTCTTTACGGTAACGTCTATCTCGTTCGGGAGGTTGAACCATGGTGAACAGTCGGTGTTGTAGTGGTATGCATTAATGTCTGTTACAATCAGGTCTGGAGTTAATCCGAACACAGTAATCTCACCGTCTGACGTTTCAGGAATGAAATCCGAGCCATTTTCGTAATTTAAATATGCACTCGTGAAATTTAACGTGGTAAGACCTTTAGAAATACCTTTAAACCTGATGCTTGCTAATTCCGCAGGGTCTTTTCCAACTGCTGTTGCGGTTGACTTTGCGATAGATACGAACCCAGCGGTGTTATTGATATTTGATGCTGGTGCACCGAAGTCCCCGGGTAGGACTTCTTCAACATTTACAATCGAAGGGTTGAAAGATATATTTGCAAAGCCTCCGGCGATTTCGGTTGCATTGATTATCTCGACAGGGACAGTTACATTTGAACCCACGTGGTCGGTATAGGAGCCAAGGTTAATCGTTGCACCCGTAAGAGCTGCTACATCAGCAGGAGAAAGTACTAAGCACATACTAAAAAGGAATAAAAGGATTGTGTATGGGTATATATATTTGCTCATCTCCTTTTCTTATTCACCTCCTGATGATAATGTAAATTTATTTTTATATTTTGATCTGATCACCGCGATCACCACAACTCCAATTGCGATAGGAATTATCAGAGGCAAGATATAAGCTGCTATGGTTGCACAGACTGACCATGTATAGCCAAGCCAGCCGAGTGTGAACACCAGAGAGGTAAGCACTGCAATTGACAGTATTCCGAGTCCAAGGGACTTTGAAATACCGACCCCATATTTTCGTGTTCGATACAGATATAATAATCCCGCCAGAAAAGCTGTTAGAATTATAAGAGCAAACAAACCACCGTTTAGCGTGATACCTGCAAAGTAAACTAAAGGCGTAAGCAGGAGCACCCGCACTGAAGCCCTTAAGCCGTTGTTCGCAGCCAGAGCATTTGCAATCGGTGGACTTGTTGAATAATAGGTTTCGACAATCGCCTTGCCAGGCGTGTTTGTGCTCAGCACTTCGTTCCGGAATTTGCGCAGGATATTTATATCCTCGTGTACAGGTGTTCCATAAGCTGCGGTTGCGATGAAACAGGGTGAAGGTGCTTCTACTGTCCATATCCACGTTTGTATGTCGGTTCCATTCGTATTGTTTACAATTGCGGATACGTTCCAGGTTCCAATAACTGCACTCGTATTCGTGTATGATGCTTCTGTTACATTTGTGTTAGTTTGAACTTCTGTGCCGTTCATCTGCCAGCTCACGCTCACGATTTGATTGATCGTGATGTTGAATGTTCTTGTTGCACCTTCTGTATCGCTTACAGGAGAAGGCGGAGCGAAGGAAGTGATGTTCGGAGCCGCAGCAGGTGCTGCCGTCACATTCGTCTTCACCGTTACCTCATCGAACACACCTGTATTCCCTTGCGAAGTTGCCCTTACTGTCGTGTTATATGTTCCGACGGCGGAATCGCTGACGTTGAGGTACGCAGTTGCACTCGCACCTGCATTTAACACGAATGTATCTTCACTAAGCGTTGCGGAATCCGCTTCTTTCAGCGTTATGCTCAACTCAATCGTATCCGCGACGTTGCCGGGGTTCGTGACCGTAAGCGTGAAAGTGGCATTCTCGTCCGGTTCTACGGATTGCTCCATCGGCACAGATTCGATAGAAACGTTGTGTAGTTTTTCGACCACATTAATCGTGCCGTCTGACGTTTCCGGAATGATAACGTTACCTTGTTCATCGTTAAGACTTGCATTTTGGAGCTCCAGTGCGGTAAATCCACCCGATAGTCCTTTGAAAGTGATGTTTGCCAGTACTGCTTCTTCTATGCCCACGGCGGTCGTATTTGCCACTGCTACATGCACAGAGCCGCTCGTATTATCTATGCTGGCTGTTATGTTTGTGCCGAAGTGTCCAGGCGTTACTGATTGAGCGTGCACAATAGAAGCGTTAAACACAATTTTTACCGAGCCACCGGCAATATCCGTTGCATTCGTTATCTCGACTGGAATGGTTACGTTCGAATCAGCATAAACGTCGTATGATGCTATAAACAAAAGAGGAGGTGTGCACACATTAATCGTTCCGTCTGACGTTTCCGGAAAGAAAAGAGAGCCGTTTTCGTAATTTAAATAGGCATCAGTGATATTTAACGTGGTAACACCTTTTGCGATACCTTTGAACCTGACGCTTGCCAACGATGCATTCGCTTTTCCAACTGCTGTTGCTGTTGACTTCGCGATAGAGACGAAACCAGCAGTGTTATTGATATTCGCTACTGGCATACCAAAATCACCGGGTAGAACTTCTTCAACGTTCACGAACAAAGCGTTGAAAGATATATTTACCGAGCCGCCGGCAACCGCACTTGCATTGAGTATCTCAATTGGAACTGTTACGTTTGAACCTGCGTATGTGGTATATGAGCCGAGGTTAATCGAAGTAGATTGGTCGGGATTCGCAGTAGCAATATACGAACTCAAACATATACTTATACCGAATAACAAAATTAACGATATAAGGGATATATACACTGATTTCTTCATTTTTTTTATTTAATACCTCCGTTTTTTTTCCTTTTCCTATAAAGTGCTATTGCGCCTCCAGCTAAAGCTACACAGACTACTATTACCATAATTGCAATAACAAACAAACTATCGTGTTCACCAGGTGCGGGTGGGGGTGTAGCTATATTTTCATTCGCAGCAGCAACGGGTGTAGATGTGGGCGTGAGCGCGGGTGGAGATATTGGAGTGCGAACCTCAATCTCACCGCCTGACATTGTTTCCAGAGTAATAAGGTTGCCATGTTCGTCATTAAGGGCTGCATCCTGAATGTCGAGCGACGTAATACCTTTTGAAACACCTTTGAACCCGACGATTGCTAAAATCGCAGTCTCTTTTACAACTGCGGTTGGTGATGCGCATGCGATATACACGAAACCCGCGTCGTTATTGATATTCGCTATCGGAGTGCCGAAATCACCGGGTAGGACTTCTTCAACGTTCACGAACAAGGGATTAAAAGTTATATTTGCAGAGCCACCGGCAACCGCACTCGCGTGGGTTATCTCAACAGGAACAGTCACGTCTGTATTCTCATCTACGGTATAGGAGCCAATATTAATTGCCGTAGGTTCATTCGAGAACACTTTTTCCTCTTCCTTTTCCGGGTCGTCATCATCAGCAGCGTCTGTAGTTGAATCTGTGTAACCAGCACCATTATCCGAATCTGTATCCCCACCAGAAGATGCGCTAACATCAATCTCGCCGTCTGCCGTTTCTGGAATTGCCGTATTCCCATCTTCGGAGTTCAGGGTTGCGTTTTCTATGTTCAGACCGGTATAGCCTCCAGAGACTCCAACAAAGGAGATATTTGTCAGGATAGCCTCGTCTAAACCAACTGCGCTTACTCTTGATGCTGCTACATGCACAGAGCCGTTTGCATTATCTATCTTTGATGTTGGTGCGCCGAAGTCCCCGGGTAGGACTTCTTCAGCATTTACAATTGAAGGATTGAAAATTATTTCCACCGAGCCGCCAGCAACCGCACTCGCATTGGTTATCACGACTGAAACTGTTACGTTTGAATTTACATCTAAGGTATAGGAGTCAATGCTGATTATGGGTGATGTGGCTATAGCTATCGCAGGTGCGAGTGCTACAATTACACTAATCAGCGCAAAAACGAGGGCAATCCGAAGATTCATTCGACCCCCCCTTTTCCCTTCAAAGTCTATCGCACCAAACTTCAGGAAAGTTTGATCAAACCGCTTCGCAGAGACACCATTTATCCCCATCTCTTCTCCCCCCCCATCGCTTCTTCACCTATCATATCCCGCTTTATTTTATCACTAAAAAATAGCATATTATAATTTTAATGTCAGCAGTAATAAAATGATTTTCGGTTTTTTTATGACTGAACAAGATACGATTTTTCGAAAAGTATTAAAACAGACCTTTTTTCAAAACGGAACGTTTTCTTGTTCCATCTGCTAATTCAACCTCCATTGTATCGCAAAGCTTGAGACCCAGTTGAATAGCAACCTGGATTGGCAAGCAAAGGTCACCATCAAAGCCCGTATCTACAACTGCATCCATGGATAGCCCATCCACCGTTACTGGCACCTTTGGATGTCCGTATTCGTCAATATAACCTTCCATCTTCATCTCGATCACCTAAAGTGCCATGCCGCCCTATAACCTATCCTTGCCAGATAGAATACCTCGTCGGGATATTTCTCCCTCGCTTTCTCATCCGCCTCTACCAGATCCTTCCCAAGGAAATAATCTCCCGTCTTTATTTCAATCGCAACTATCTCTCCCTTATGCGCTGGCTCGAGCTTATCCCATATCTTCTTGTAGATTTCCTTTCCCTTTTCCACGAGTTCATCCTTATCCACAAACCTTTTCTTAGAAAGAAAAGCTGTACCAAAAGAACTTTCTATTTTTTCTTTTAGCCCATAGTTTTCCAGGACCATGACATGAATATCATCATTTTCTTCTTCTGTGTTAATTGTGGGGCTCCGCCCCACGACCCCGCAAGCCCTGTAAGGGCTTATGTGTAATCTTGTGGTTTCATTTATATACTCAGGATTAATATTGTTATAAGTGGTAGAAATGGCGGAAGCTGAAGTCAGGTTTAAGATTCCTGTGGAACTGAAGGAAGAGATGGAAGAATTCCCGGAAGTGAAGTGGCAAGTAGTTGTGCGGAAGTTGCTCAAAGCACAATTGGAAAGAATGCTTGAATTGAAAGCGATTGTAGCGAAAAGCGAGTTCACAGAAAAAGATGTGGAGGAGTTATCCGAGAAAGTTGACGAATCATTAGCAAGAAGATTTAGAGAATCAGTGAGGAAGTGATTCCAGTTGTTAGTGGTAGTCGATGCTAATACCGTTTTTTCCGCTTTGCTATCTAATGAAAAGGCATTCAAAAAACAATCCGTAGTCAAAGTATTCTCCACAAAAGATTTAAATTCGTTTTTATTCTCAACACCATAACCCAGCTCTGGACTCGACAGTAAGGGGAAGTTATTTATATGCGCCTGCGAAGCATTTTTGATAAAAGTTTTTATAAAAGTTTTGCCAACATTATTAGCGGTGATAGAAATGGGAGAGGTAGTAATGAAAAAAGAGCCTAAATTAGATGCTGAATTATTGGCTAAGGCAGTTGTTAGGTTAATGAAGCGCGACATATTTGAGGAATTCATCAAGACGGGAGAACTATCCGCGGAGGACCA
>JAUWNY010000132.1 GCA_030612405.1 Candidatus Methanophagales archaeon
CAACGACGGCGTGGTTACTATAACGCTGTCAGAAGCGATAAAGCCTTCGGATGTGTCCACCCCGACGACTTTGTTATTTTCTATCGCAAGTTCCTTGACCTTACAACCTGTTCTCAATTTGCATTCGCATCCTTGCGATTCTATTTTTTCCGCCATTTTGTCCACGAGTTGCTGAAATCCTCCTCGCAGGTACCCCAGTCGCTCTCCTTTAAATGTCCTGTTTGACCTCAGTTTTATCCTGCTCAAGAGCCAGGCAGCCGAAATGGAGTTGTACGAGCCAAATTTACTTTTGAATAGCGGTTCAAAGAAATTCTCATACACAGACCGATTTGTTTTTTCAATCACCCATTTCGTTGCCGGGAACTCATCAAATACAAGAGGGTCTTTTAACCGACGTGCACTGAGAACCGCCTTTGCTAAAAGAGCCTTATCGAAAAAGGAGAGATATTCAAACTTCAATATTTCGAGCGGCGTGTTCAGGCGATGGATTTTACCGTTTATGTAATAACCTGTGGTTCCTATGCGCCATTCGAGCTTTTCAAGCAAACTAAGTTCTCTGATTAGTTGTTGAATAAGAACATCGTCACGGAAAATATGATGATAGAACTTCTCGATGGAATATCCTCCCCGGGCATAGCTGTTTGCTAAGCCACCCAGATTCTCTTCCTCTTCCACGATGATGACTTCTTCACTGTCACGGTGCGTGCACAAAAAATAAGCGGCAGATAGACCTGTAAGTCCTCCCCCTATCACTATTGTTCTCATCACACTTTTTCTTTTTTACAAAAAGAAAACCTGTGCTAAAAGAAAAAACTTATTTATTTTTCGGATTTATAAAACAGCACAACTCCGATTTTAGTCGGTTCTTTGTCGATTTGCCGGAAAAACAAATAATCCGGCGATGCGAACGATAGACAATCTGATGCTGTTAATGGATAATTATACCACTGCATGATAGAACTGTTAAATTGACAATATCCGGTGAGATTTTGCGCTCTATCCTGTTTATCCTGGGATATGAGGATTATTGGTGCATCGAGTTCTCGTTGACCGGGATTCCACTCTATCCTATTATAATGGCGCAGATGCCAGAGATATTGCGTTACTGCGGCGTTATCCATGACCTGGATTCTCGTTTCATAGCCCTCGTGCTCAGCGGAAACCTCGTTTACCTTTGCAACGAACTCGTTAAAACTGCGGTGCGGTTGTGCTGCCTGCACCATGGGCTCGGCAGGGTCATCAAAATGATAATAATTCAGATTAACAGACGTGTATACGCAAAAAGCTAAGATAATAATCGTAAACACCGTGAAAACGGGTTTATATACGTTTAAATTTCTTTCAATACGGTTTAATGAAAGCTTTTCCGCCACGAACTTCCCCGCGATAAACGTTAGCGGCAGAAGCAAGTGAAGCAGAATCCATGGTGCCTTTTCGTGTATGTAGGAATAAATAAAGAAGCTGCTGATCGCCCAATAAGACATAAAAATCATTAACAAGTCCTTTTTACGTGCGAAATATAAAATCCCGGCAATTCCGAAAATAAGAATTGGGAGTTCGTATAATGAAGATAGCACGGCATAAAAGTAAAAAGGACCTGTGGGTCCTGCACTGTATGAAGCCCAGTGAGATACTGCGCGGAAGAGCGCGAAAGAATCTTGCGGGTTTCTGAAGCCAAAGCTGTAAAAGGACGTGTAGATTATCACGATGATTGACAACGAGATGGTAATCGACCGCCAGTTGTCCTTTAAAACCGTCATCAAGGCTTTTGCCGTACTCCGTTTGTGGGTGTAGAGGGCATAGAAGACAGCAAAAGAAAAAAAGATAAAGGAGATTATGTAGGCATTCTCTTTTGTGCACAACGCGAGAGCAAAGAGGATAGATGCGAGATAGAGGAGAATGGGCTTTCTTTTCTCTATATAATGTATGATGCAGACTACGGCTGCTAATGAGAAGAACGCTATGTAAATGTCATTTCTAAAAAATCGTGAATAATAAAGAAAAGAGGGGGAAATAGCGAGAAGAAAAGCGGTAATAAAACTGCCCTTGAAACCAAGTTGTTTCTTGAGCGCAAAGGGTAGTGCAACCAGAGCGACGCCAAAAAGAGCGGGCATTAGCCTGCTAATCCATTCGGTATCTCCAAATAAGCGGTACATCGCGGCGGTTAAATAATATAGAAAAGGGCCGTGCCACTTGGGGTCATACCCATACATGCCCTGTTTGAACAACAGATACGAAAAATGTGCATGCACGCTCTCGTCATGGTGGAACGGGCGAAAATCGAGATTGTAGAATCTAAGAGCGAATGCGATTGCGATAAGCATAAAAGGCAGGTATAACGCAACTTTCTCAAATCTCGAAGAGCTGCGTTTTGTTCCCTGCATCGAGTCAACTTTCAGGGGCGAGGGCTTTAATCGTTCCATTTTATGTTGCGCTATGAAAAAGAAAACCTGTGCTAAAAGAAAAACAAAAAGACTGTTTTTAGTCAAGGTTTTTACCGAAGGTAAAAAAGTTGTGTGGAAATCTGTGTAATCTTGTGGTTAATTATTTTCGGAATGACTATAGTAACCACTCTAAACCGCTAAACTGCTAACCCGCTATCCTCTGCGTTCTCTGTGTACTCCGCGGTTAATCTGACAATATCAAATTAATACACTATCAAATAGACGACAATTGTCATAAGAAAAGCTACAGCCCCGATTACAATTCCGCCGACCGTGTAGCATCTATAGCCTGAGGAAGGCTCCATCTCAGCGAGTTCTATCATAGTCCAGAAATAAGGGTCGTTTGCATGCGATACCAGAAAAGTGCCGGACGCTATGGACATCAATACAATTTCCAATGGCAAACCGAGCTCAGGAAGAACCGGAATTAATATACCGGGGACAACCAGCATAGTTACGACTCTCGAGCCTTGAGCGCTCTGAATCGCAACTGCGACCAAAAAGGGAATGAGTATCAGTGGCAAGTTCGAGTTTATAACCATTTTACCAATTTCTTGACCAACTCCTGTCATTGCTAACGTAGAACCAAGAGCACCCCCGGCACATAAAACCATGAGTATAGCTCCTCCTCTTCCTACCGCTTCTTCTGTCCATATCTTAATCTCGGCAAGTCCAAAGGAATGAGCAGCGATGAAAGCGAGCAAAACCCCTATCAACAATGCTACATTTGGATTGCCCAGAAAACTTAGCACAGGTACTGGTACAGGAGTTGGAATAACTATATTCAAAAGAATAAGTGCTATTGGAACAACAATGGGTGGATATGCCTTTAATCTACTTATATTTACCTTCGCCCGCTTTTCTGCTACGCTCGTTGGGGATTTCCCGAACCTGCAGAACTTTTCTGCATACAAGTAGCCGACTAATGTGGTTGGGATAGCGAGCATAAGACCGAGTATAACAATGTCAGCACCAACAACTCCCAGTTCTTTTGCTGCGGAATAAACACCGGGTGCTGGATAAATAAGCTCGTATGATGCGAGAGTGCCCAGACACAGCGAAGTGGCAATTACTCCTACCGGCATGTTCAACTTAGAAGCAATCTCGCGGGCTATCGGTATGAAGATCACGTAGGCTAATATGCAGCACATGAGCGGAATAGCAACCAGAAAACCGAGCAAATTCACTGCGAGGACGGGCTTTTTCAATATTCGTATAATATCATCTGCGATTACAGAGGTTGCGCCAATTCCGTCTAAGATCATGCCAATGATACTGCCGCACACGATGATTAGTCAAGATGGTAAATCACTCTCCCCATGCCAGTCAAAATAGATTCAAGCGCCTCAAAAGGTTCGCCTGCCAAAATCCCTACAACGATTGACACGGTGATCAAACTCAAAAAAGGATGGATCTTGAACCAGGTGGTCAAAACCAGGATGAGAACCAAAGCGAGGAAAAAAATGAGTATTGGCGTCATGTTATTCACTTACTATTTTTGTAGTTGTATAGCAGGGATAAAAAAACCACGAGATTCCACAAGAAAATGAAGCCGGGATTCATGATGCAGGATACAGGATACAAGTTTAGGGATGCATCTTGTGTCTTCAATTGTTTTCTCGTGAAAATCTGTGTAATCTTGTGGTTACACGAACAACAACATCAAAACGCTTCTCTAACACAATCCTCCATTTTGCATAACTTCACTTCCGCATCCCCACACAGGAGAGGCACGTATCGCAGCATTTTACCCGAGTTGGTCAATACGCAATCGTAGTGCTCAAAAGCAGGGGACACCACGAAACAGGTATCGCAGATCACCTTGACGCCGTAGTTCTCTATCCGCTCCGCTATTTGCTGCATTTGAGTGTTCTGCATTACTGCACGTGCGGTGAATATAAAGAACTCGAGATCTTTTTTTATCTTTCTTCCTTTACCTTCACATTCCGCTCTCAAGAGTTCGTATAACCGTTTCAGTTCGATAGGAGAGCAATGCGGGCAGCCTATCGCTATCACGTCGGGTTCGCTGGAGCTGACGTAAAAGGTTTCTATATCCTCTTTTTCTATCTCTATTTTCTCATCGGGTTCTAAATTCAACTCCTTTTCATCAACGCCCGTTACAGCTTCTGGCGTTATTCCTTTTATATGATACATACCTACGGAGCCTGTGGCTCCTATCGCGGCGGATAAATGTTTCAGCTCATCTTTGCCCGGAAGCGAGGAAGGGGTAAGTTCTATCAGCGGTATTTTGTTATCTACAAGATTGCCTATCAGAAACCCGAGGGCGCTGTAGTCTGCATCTGCGAGGTCGCAGTTCACACACACTCTTATCTCCGGCTTCCTGTTCTCAGATTGGTGAAGCCCATAAAAAGGTGTTTTTCCTATAAGTGCAGCGGCAAGAGCCGAAGGTGCGCCTTCCATATTCGTCCTCGCACCCAGGACAGAATTAGCGTACAAAACAGCCGATGATTCCGCCCATGCGATATGTTCGCCCTTTGCCGGTGCATGACCGATGAGGTAAGGAATGCAGGTGCATTCGGCGGAGATGCCGAGTTTTTTATACGCATCAAGCACTTTTGTTTGATTAACCGCAAACGCTTCTGAAATGCCCATTTCCGCCCATTTCTCGGTGTCCATACCAATAGGATTTAAGGTGCTTTTGACTTTTACTGTGCCCTCAAGGCGGTTTATGAATTCAAAAGCGTCACCGATGGTTTTGTAAGATACACCCGATAGGTGTGCGCTTTTTATGGGTATTAACCCGGATGCGTGATTTATGTCGCCAATTGCCACCAATATTTCCATCGCTTTTTGCTTCGTCCATCCTTCTGCTCCTTCGTATATCCGCTCTTCTTCTTTGGTTAGGTGCATGGTATCTTAAGGATCACAAATCAGAAACTCGATTATAGTTTCTTTGGTAAAGCTTTCTTTTATAAAGAAAGGTTTGTTATTTAAACACGTAAATCAATGAAAACATTGGTGATAACAAAAATGGTAAAAGTATCTTTGGATTTGGAAGAGGGGTTGCATAAAGCGATAAGAAAGAAAGCGATAGACAAAGGGATAACAATGAAGGCGCATATAATTGAACTTATCGAAAAGGGCAAAGGAGTAGAAGAGGCAGAGAACATAGAAGAGGCTGAAGAGCAGTCTGCTACTGTATAGGTAAATAGTATAGAGAGATGGTTGGTTATTGTACAGGAAGATGGGATAGTTAGGGCTATCCAAATCAAAAGTATAAAGGTAACTGATGGTATAAAGGGACATAAAAGTATAAAAGTTACGAAGATTATCCGAGTTCAAATGAATGTCGTATAATATGGAATATATGACACAGGTATTGGAAAACGGCTTAAAAAAAATTATTTGCAATTCAAAGGGGTTTTAGACGACTTAAAATATTATATGACACGAAGGCACAAAAAAGAGAAGGATTATATGACATTAGGGGTGCGGCATTACAATACTCTTCGTGTCTCTTATACCTTCTACCACTTTTAATCCTTTGAATACAAAAATGTAATTGTTATAAATGGTACAAATAGTACAAACACAACAAATGATATGGATGTTACGGGTAGTATTTCGATATGTAAACATGTGTTTTCGCGTTTCAGCGTTGCTTGCATCTGTATTTGCATTCTCAGCGATTTTTTCGCCTATCTACAATATATTTTATTAACGACGTCTTTTTCTTTCGTTATATCGCAAATATGAGCACGATTTTGTTCTTGTATATAAAGCATAACTTCCTTATATTTAAGACACAGATTTACACGGATTTATTTTAGTTTAACCGTGTTGATTCTTATCATCTGTGTTAATCTGCGTTAATCTGTGTCAACGATTTATTTTTTCTTGTTCCTTTGCGTTCTCCGTGTGCTCTGCGGTGAATTTTGAGGATGTAGTAATTTCACTGGAAGCATGTTTCGGATAGAGCCTTCAAACCCAATTAATTTCGGTTTTTACGCTCTTCCTAATCTTTTTAGGGTTTGGTATTTATACACCTAACAACCATACATATCATTGAAGGTATGAGGGGTGAGTTGTCAGGGGTGAGCGTACCTCAAACCTAACACCTCAAACCTGAAACCTTATACAAACACAGGAGGGATAAAAATGGCAAATGTGATTTTGGTATTTGGTTCGACAACGGGGAATACGGAAATGCTGGCGGAGCATGTAGCAGCGGGGCTTGAGCAAGGGATGGCGTCGGTAACGGTGAAGAACGTGACAGAAGCAAGTGTTGATGAGCTCGCGGACAATGATGCGATTGTATTCGGGTGCTCTACGTGGGGCGAGGGCGACTTGCAGGATGATTTCGTGGATTTCCACGAAGCGATGGACGATATATCTCTGGAAGGTAAAAAAGCTGCGGTTTTTGGTCCGGGAGATAACGAGGAGTACGCTGATTCGTTCTGCGTGGCGGTAGATATGCTTGAAGAAACGCTGAAAAAATGCGGTGCGGAAATTGTCGCCGAAGGCTTCAAGGTTGATGGGGAAGTTGAGCCCGCATTTGAAGATGCCGAAGCATGGGG
>JAUWNY010000139.1 GCA_030612405.1 Candidatus Methanophagales archaeon
TAAAAGACAGTCTGACATGCAGGTTTTGGTATTTTGACAGTTCATCAACGTATTTTTCATCCTCACCAAGTTTTATACCGTTCGTCTCAAGCACAAATAGAAGGGTCGGGTCTGAAAGTTCAACAGCTCTTATTACAGCTAACAGATGGCTTTTACACAATGTCGGTTCATTCCCGCTTATCCTGACCGCTCAGAATCCATGTTCATGTGCGATTATGACAAGTCATTCTGCAACTCCTTCTGGCGTGTAAAAATCTCCAAATCTCTCTGGATGGATTCTCGTTCGGTAACTCCAGCAAAACGCACAGTCCATGTTACAGCCCATACAGTCCGCAGTTGCAATACCGCCGTAAAATCTATCTGCTCGGAATCGGTAGTATTTCCTTTGGTTTCCTTTACAAACATCCATTCTTTATAAATGGAAGGGATTCTGATTTTTTAAATAGCATGATATAAATATAGTGATTATATTGAAGATTATTAAGGAGGTAGAGTAAAAGGAAGAAGGAGGGAAAGATGAAAAAAGCAATTTTAATGTTTTTATTTATCTTTGCAATAGCAGCACTTTTTGTTTTTATGCTTAACCCCTGCTCTACATCTGCACTTGGATTAGTAAGTGGTGAAAATGAAGGATATGCAATACAGATAAACGGCCTCGGCTGCGAATTAACAGATTACGAAATAGATGTAGATTTATGGCATGCAAGTATTGTTGGCAGTCATACAGTGACGCTAAATAATTCCGGGGATACAGAGGTATCAATAAAGTGGAATGATGGAAGTGGTGCTCAGAAAGAGAACGAAATGATAATACCGGCAAACACGGTGAAAAAATACAGCGTTAATTTCTATTTCCATTTGTTATCACGTGATTTTTCTTATGAGTATGAAGAGATATAGACAACTACGGATAAAATCGAGCTGCTTCTTGCTAATTCCCCTTTATATGCTGAAGACCTTGAGATAGACCTGGAGGTGCCGTCCGGCAGGTTCAAGTGGTTTTTAGCTTCTATTCTGTTCGGTGCGAGGATAAGCGAGAAAATCGCATCGAACACGTATAAAAGTTTTTAGCGCTCTGGAATTGACAGCCTAGACAGGCAGGAATTTGGAATTTATATATTTATAAAGATATAGGGTATAAATAACATCATGAATGCGATAATAGAGAAAGAGATCTGGGAAGAGTTGAAGGTAATAAGAAGGGAATTAGGATATATAAAAGAGCATATGGTAGATGTTGATACGGTTCTTACCCAGGAAGAGGAGAGACTATTAGATGAGAGCCTTAGAGAGTTTGAGGAGGGAGAGGCTACGAAACTGGAAGATTTTGAGAAAGAGTTGAGGAAATGAAAGTGCTAGGAATTTATTTAAGTAACAAAACCAAAAAATTTCTTAAAAAAGTTGATAAATCAACTTTTGAACGTGTTTTCAACAAAATAAAAGAGTTAGCTTCGGATCCTTATCCCTCTGATGCAAAGAGAGTCATTGGAAGAAAAGAGAAAGTGTTTAGGGTCCGTATAGGGGATTATAGGATACTTTACGTTATCTATTTGGATAAAAACAGCATTTTAATAGTCAACATTGATAAAAGGTCAAAAATATATGAATAAACATGAATAAAATCGAAGTGCTGCTTGCTAACTTTCCTCTTTATGCGGAAGACCTGCGGATAGACCTGAAGGACCCGTCAGGCAGATTCAAATGGTTTTTAGCTTCTATTCTGTTTGGTGCGAGAATAAGCGAGAAAATCGCTGCAAGTACCTATAAATCATTTGAGTGGTATAGAATTGACAGCCCGGAGAAAATCATCGCGGCAGGCTGGGACGAATTAGTCAGGATTTTAGACGAGGGGGGATACGTGCGATACGACTTTTCCACGGCGACAAAGCTGCTTGATATAACCGGGACGCTGAAAGAAAAATATGGCTCTTTGGAGAACCTTTACAACCAATCTTCGGATACAAAAGATTTGGAGAAAAGGTTGCAGGAATTTAAAGGCATTGGTGCTGTGACGACACAGATATTCTTAAGAGAATTGCGGGGTGTGTGGCAAATAAGCCCGGGGGTATCGAGCAAAGCCGAGAGCGTAGCCGAGAATCTGGATATAAATCTGCATGAATTTGAGGGTGAAAAACTATCACGGGTTGAGACTGCGCTTGTTAAAGTCGGTATAAAATACTGTAAGCGGAAGAGATGCGAGGAATGCCCGATGAAGGATTTCTGTGGGCAAGCTGTGGGTGTGCGGTAAAAGGTTTGTGATGAGGTTTTGTGATGTAGTAGTAATGGACATACCCAAAGTGGAAAATTGTATTTTCATAAAATTCAGAGAAAAATTTATAAGTTAATAGCTCATAATGAAGTTGTAAGATAAATCGCTAAAAGTGAAAAATGACATTTGCTGAAACTCTTTTTGAAATAGCAAGAAAGGATTTGGAAGCTGCAAAGTGTTTGTTTGAGAGAGGGCTATATCCACAAGCAGTTTTTTACTTGCAGCAAAGTGTTGAGAAGGCAAACAAATCTTTTGCTATATTGATCGATATAATAAAAGAAGATGAAAAGGACTTGAAAGATGTTGGTCACGATTCTATGGAAGTTTACAAGAGATCAATCAAGAAACAGAAGGAAAAATCAGAAAAAATAAATGAAGCATTTAAAAAATTTCCAAAATTAAAGGAGATTAAAATCATGAAGAATTTGGAGGTTGAAAAGTATTACAAAGAAGCAGTTGATTCATTAGCTACGATTAAAGCTTTAGGTAAGGAAAGTGAGAAAATTCTCTTTATTCCTAAAGGAGATATTAGGTCAGTAATAATGGAATTAGATAAGTTAGAATTGCAGGAATTGGATCTAAAGCATGTAAAAATTTCAAAGAAAGATTTAAATGAAATTAAAGGGTTTTTTAGTGAACTTTTTGATGTTTTTCACGATTCCAATCCTCAAAAAATCGAAAAATTAAAAGGGGAGTTAGAGAAAACATTAGATTTGAATCTTATGGAATATGCGATTAGGGTAATTCAATCACTTCCAATAAAGAATGCCATATATGTCAATTACTCTTTGTTTTATCTTTCTTTGATAATGATTCCTCATGCTGTTGTTACAAGATACCCCGATAATAACCACGACCCACTCAAGATATATAACAAAAATCTTCCTCTTATACAGTTATTTGACGATGTGGTTGAAATAATGGATAAAACTCTATCTAAACTTGGGAATCTTCTATCTGAATACTGAGAGAAGAGGATAAAAAATATCATTCACCGAAAAATCGGCAGTTGAAAATTACATCATAGGAAGACTTCAGGAAATCTCCATTCATCTCTTCACTGCCTCTCTTCTTCACACCACGCTTGTTTCATGATAAACTCCTCAACCTTTTCCGCACACGCCTCCACACTCATCTTTTCACTATCCACCACAACCTCTGGACTCACTGGCTCCTCATACGGCACGTTCACGCCCGGCACGGTTGCTCCTTCTTCCTTTGCCCCCTTATAAATACCCGTAGGAGCATACTTCGCTTTCCTCCGCCCTTCTCTTTCCATGCACGTGTCTAAAGAGCACTTCACATACACCTCGGCGAAATTTTCTATGTTCTCCCTCGCTTTTTCCCTGTATTTCCTCCTGTTTGCCGTAGCATCAATGATAACGGGTTTGCCACACTCCACCATGAGTTTCGCCATGTAAACCAACGAGCTATACACAATGTCTCGCTCCTGTTCCGAATAAGAAGGTTTTGGCGTGATAAATTTCCTTATCTCGTCAAGTTCAAGCACCTTCACGTTTATACCGCGCTCAGCAAAGATGCCTCTCACTTTAGCTGCTATTACGCTCTTACCACTGCCCGGTAAGCCCGTTACCCATATCGCCCAGGTCATTTTTATATAGTAGTTGTATAGCTAAGATAAATAACCACAGATTTCACAAGATTAACACAGAACCAAAAATCCGAGAATAGAAAACAGATTCCTGAGCCTGTTCTTTATCTTCTTGTATCTTCACAATTTCTCGTGGAAATCTGTGCAATCTTGTGGTTATAAAAGGAGCTAAACGAACTTCCGCATCACTACACCTTCCGCAACTTTTGGCAGGAACAGCGTTGATTTCTGTGGAAATTCCTTCTTCTCTATCCGTGTCTTGTATTCCACGTCTGTTAATCGCGGCAGTTTAAGGAAAAACGCAACCTTGCACGTTCCTGTATCCACTTTTTCAATCGCATCAGCCGGATTGTAGATGAAAACAATATCTTCGGGCTTAAGCGTTGGCTCGATAAGCCACTCATGCAGGCTTATTACATCCAGTCCAACTCGTTCGCCGCCTCGCTCCTCTGCCAATTTCCTTATTTTCTCCCTATCTGCTCGCAGCAAATAGAATTTTGCACCGTCATACATGACTAATCGGATGTCAAAATCATCGTTACATTCATTGAGCTTTGAATAGATAGTCTCCACCCCATCCCCATACTTACTACTGTTACAACCTTCTACAACAAAGTTCTCTTCTATTCTCGTCCATAAATCATCCATGCGGCATCTTTTCACACACCTGTGCCAGGGCAGCAATAAAACCGCTCTGTCCCCTGTTTCTAAAAGCATCATCAGCGTATACGCTGCCCCGCTGACTTTATCTCTACTCAACTGGTAAGAAGCCGAGTAGCGGTGATGTCCATCGAGAATGAGTATTTTTTTGTCGTGCATTAGCGCTTGAATACGCTCTATAATCGCTTCATCTGAAACTTCCCAGAGCAGGTGGCGAGCACCATTTAATACGACATCCATAATTGGCTTTCTTTGTTTAGCCACGTTCAGATCAGGTCTGCGGAAGCCCAAATAATCTTCAAAAATGCGGTTTATGTCATGGTTGGGCATGTTGTATCCCGCAGCAATGGGTGAGAAATTCATTCGGCATTCCTTCATAAGCCTGTATCGCTCCGAGGTGTTCGCCTCAAATGTCTTTTCGTGCCCCGATATGTTCTGCGAATTGAGTTTTTCAGCTTTTACCAGAGCCACCAATCCAAAAGCGAAATATGTCGCTCTTCTCTCTTCCTTCGGGATTTGTTCCATAACTGCTTTCGGCAGTTTGTAACGGATTCCATAGATGTATAAAGACGGTTTCTCACGTTCAATCAGGATTCCTTCGCCCGTCAAACGTTCTAAACACTTCTTTGCATAGTCCACGAATTCTTCTACCCCTTCGCCCTCTTTCCTCGTGGTAAAGTGGATTACATTGTTTTTCCTGGCTGAGTATCGCTCGTAAAGGCGTGCATCAATTGTATCGTAAACCGGGCAAACCAGTTCAGCTCGGTTTTCCAGTTTCGGGTTCAGTATCGTCGCCTTGAACGGTTTTATTTCGACCATTTTTTTGTTTAGATTTTTGTATATAAATTATAACCTCCTTCTATTTACGACACAGATTTACACGGATTTTTTCTTTTTTCATCTGTGTTAATCTGCGTTAATCTGTGTCTATGATTTATTTTTTTTTGTTCTCTTGTGAAAATCTGTGGAATCTTGTGGTTAATAATTTTCGGAATGACTATATTTGGATCACTAAAAGTGCTGATACCCTGTTAGTTCCATCTTTTCCTTCTCTTTCCCTTTTTTAAAATAAATCCCCGCTTCATGCGGCGTTACTTTACCTATAACGCTCATATTTATCATCTCGCTTATCCTTTCCAAACCGCTCGCATCAATAGTGAACAATAATTCATAGTCCCCACCGTAAAATGCAAGTGCTCGACGCTCAACGCCAATCGAGGACAAATCAAAAGCTTCTGCATTTCTTAGCTCTTTGCTCAATACGGGCACTTTGTCCTCGTATATCTCAAATCCAACACCGCTACTTTTTGCGAGCTCTGCTAAAGAAAGCGCAAGGCCATCACTTATGTCAATCATCGAGGTTACCAATCCCGAGTCCGCAAGTGCGATGCCTTCCCGTATCCTTGGCATGGGTTGAAATAGCGCTTTTTTTGCTATTTCTTCTACCTTCACGGGCACTTTTATTTCCGTGTCTCTTTTTATCAGGTTTATACCAAGTGCAGCATCACCCAGCGAACCCGTCACGCATACGAGGTTGCCAATTCCGGCTCCCGCTCGTCTTACCGGTCTGTCGGCAAACCCGAAACAAGTCCCGGTTAAGATAACCTCTTTGCTTCTTGTTATATCACCGCCGACGACTGCCGTATGATAAGCCGAGGCGCATTTTTCTATTCCTTCTACTACCTCTTCCACAAATGCGGACTTGGTACGTGCAGGAACGCCCATTGCCACGGTAAATGCAAAAGGGTGCGCACCCATAGCGGCGATGTCGCTTAAATTTACGGCTGCGGCAGTCCAGCCTATTTGAAAAGGAGAAATACCCTTCGGAAGATGTGTTGATTCCTGCACCGTATCTGTGGTGACAACGAGATATTTACGCCCCCCTCTTGCGTTGTCTACATCTATAACTGCACAGTCGTCTTCACCCGCTCCAACCGTTACGATTCGCCTATTCGCATTTGCATTAAATTTGTTCACTATTGTCTCTATTAATCCGCGTTCGCCTAATTCCTCTATAAAACGTTCCTTCCCCTTGGATAAGGGTTTATTCGGCATTTTCATCCCTTTTTATGTCCCGTTTTAACATT
>JAUWNY010000150.1 GCA_030612405.1 Candidatus Methanophagales archaeon
TTGTTCATTCTTTCTTCAGCTTTTCGTACAGGCTCATGTATCCTTTCTTCTGCAATAGAACCATGTTCTTGTGGAGTTCCACGATGACATTTCTGCTGGTTGCGTGGTTCTGTAAATAGCTCACAACGTCATCGCTTTCAAGCGCGTTCACGATAAGCTCCCGATCGAGCCATAGAGATATGTCTGCATTTTTTATCGTTCCCTCCTTCACGACTACACGCCCAAAAGTCTTCACCACCGAGAACTTCTCATCCGCGCTGTTCATCACGCACACTTGAATTATGGCGCCGTCTTCTATGCCTTCCAATCCCAGCTTTTCAATGAGTGACGTTACCTGAGCGAGTTGGATGGGCGGTGGTGTTGGTCGTTTATACCTGTGCTTGCCTATCACCTCGCCCGTAGTGCAGTGGACGTCCATCCCGTAAACCGTCTGATTATCGTAGTCCTGCTCGGTCGGTGTGTGCTGCCATACGACCCGCCAGCATATTTTCCCATCTGCCAGAACAGGTTTTCCAGACAGAGGCTCGTTCAACCCATTCTCCCTACCAATGTCAATCGCCTGCTCCACGCTCACGGTAATCTCTTGCGGCGTTGTGACCACGTGCTGTCCAGTCACGCTTCTGTCGTTTCCAAGTCTGACCCACATAGTCAGTTCAATGTCACCGGGGTTGTGTGACCGGTGGTTGTAGGTGTAGTATGCGATATTTGAGTTTGAATCGAAAGACTTCTGCTTGAAATGAGCATTGAAATAGTCGCTTCCAACCATGCCCACAACATGTTCGTCGGATATGCGGAATCCCTCCTCCGGCAAGATTCTCTTCACTAAAAAAACGGTAAGGTCGGGATTACCACCCGTAACGTTATACACGAGATGCCATAGAAATTGTGTGCTTGAGGCGTTCATCAGCCGGAAATACCGCTCAAAACTTCGTTTCGGAACGCCAGTGGCATTGGTAATCCTATCCTGTGCCGCTGATATTGCTCCTTCGCTGCTCGCGGGAATTTCGTCCATGACCACGGTCAGGACGCTTTTATCGAGAACGAGGATGTCGCTCTCGGTTGGAATACTGTAATACCAGATACCTGCGGCGGCAACTACCACCACGATAACTATAAGGGTTATCTTTACCAGCTTCTTCCGGGTTCTTTTACCTTTACCTTCACCCTTTTCGCTCATCTAATCTTGATTCCTTCGAGGCAACTTTTGATTTTAACCACAGATTACACAAATTTTGCACTTTGCAGTTTATTTTGTCTGTGTTAATCTGTGTCTATAATTTATTTTTTCTTGTCTTTTTATTTCTTTACTCTTTTACCTTCTTTTCTTAAACCATTAACAAACCTAAATGCTGCTGCCAACGCCAACAATCCCGCGAGTGCGAATGCCAGCCCAAAACCCGGTGTTTTTGGCGCCTCTGCTGGACCATGTGCCTCTTCTGACTTTTCTTCCACTATGCGCTCTATGCAGTTGTTCTCTTCATTACGCTCGCTAACAACGTTCTCACGGTCTGCGCAAATTGTGATTGCATCGTTGCTTCGGGTGGTAGAAAAATGCCCTGCTGCACTGGTGTAGTTCTCACCCGGTGCCAATGCCCCCACAAGCTCTGTCATTTTCTCTATTCCATTTATCTTGATGGATACCTCGCTTGGACCAGCTACACCATCTCCCACGTTCCTCACCATGTAAGGCATTGTATTGTAGGTTCTATTAGCACGAGCAATACCTTCTTCGGGCAACCCGGTGATTATCAGGTCGGGTATTCCCGGGTATTCAAGCACGTTCTGTACGCAATTGTTCCCCTCTCTGCTCTCTGAAACGAAATCAGTGCTGTCCGCACAAATCTTTATCCCATCGCTCTTTCCTGTCATAGTGAAAGGTCCTACGGCATTAGTATAATTCTCACCCGGTGCTAATGCTCTAATAGAATCGTTTACAACAGAGGCATTATCAATGCAGATGTTTATCATGCTCGCATTTGCAGTCTCAGCCCCGACATTCTTTACTGTGTAGGTGACGTTGTAGCGCATATTTATCAAATCAATCCACTCTTCCCGCTTTTCCTCCATTATGAGGTCTGGACCTATCTTGAACACGTTCTCCACACAGTTGTTCTCCTCGCTGCTTTCCTCCACGGTATTATTGACATCCACGCAAATCGTGATTATATCATAATCCCCGGATATGGCAAAAGGACCAAACATGCGGGTGTAGGTCTCACTCGGAGCCAGTGCTTCAACGGTGTCTGTTATAACCAGGATACTGTCAATGTAGATGCACGTCACGCTTACATTCGCGGTATCCGTCCCCTTGTTCATTATCGTATAGGTGACGTTGTATCGCATATTATCAAAGTCAACCCAGTTTTCTGATTTTTCCACGATTACGAGGTCTGGATATGTCTTGAACACGTTCTCCACGCAGTTATTTCCCTCATTGCTTTCCTCAACCGCAGTATTGACATCCACGCAAATCCTGATTGTGTCATTCCCATCGGTTATGGCAAAAGGACCGAGCATGCTGGTGTAGGTCTCGCCGGGCGCCAATGCGCCAGCGCTGTCGTTTACCGGGATAGTGTCAATGTGTATGCGGGTTACGCTCGCATTTGCGGTCTCGGTTCCCCAGTTCATTACCGTGTAGGTGACATTATAAGTTTTATTTGTCAAATCCACCCAGTCCTCCGATTGTTCTACAATTACAAGGTCCGGACCTGCCTTAAGCACGTTCTTCATGCAGTTGTTCCCCTCGTTTGTTTCCACAATCGTGTTGTTGGCATCCACGCAAATCCTGATTGTATCGTTATCATCAGAAATGGCAAATGGACCGAGAATGCTGGTGTAGGTCTCACCCGGCGCCAAAGCTTCAACGCTGTCGTTTATCGAGATATTGTCAATGTGTATGCGGGTTAAGCTCGCATTTGCGGTCTCAGTTCCCCAGTTCATTGTTGTGTAGGTGATGTTGTATGTTTTATTTGTCAAATCAATCCAGTGCTCTGATTTTTCCACGATTATGAGGTCAGAACTTGCCTTAAGCACATTCTCTCGGCAGTTATTTTCCTCGTTGCTTTCATCAATCGTGTTGTTGGCATCACCGCAAATTCTGATTGTATCGTTATTCCCGGAAAGAGTGAAAGGTCCGAGCGTGTTACGGTAGGTCTTGCCGGGAGCCAGCGCTTCAACAGTGTCGTTTACGGAAACATTGTCAATGTGTATGCGAGTTATGCTGGCATTTGCGGTGGCATTCCCCGCGTTCTTTATCGTGTAAGCGATATTATACGTTTTATTCGTTAAATCAACCCATTTTTCCGACTTCACGGTAATCGTAAGGTCGGGCTTATGACTCTCTGCGTTCACACTTACCACCTGACATATCAGAAGCATAAATGCCAGCACTCCTACAACTGCGAGACTTTTCTTCATTCTCATTGTACACACATCCCTTTTTATTCTATCTTTATTTATTTGTTTATTCTCTTTTCTTGACCCTTGGATAGAGGATAACCAGAATAGGTAACCCCAGCAGGACCGCAAGCACACACCAACCACCAATTCCCGATTTTGCAAGCGTGACCGCAATAATATCTTCTTCCTTTTCCGGAAATTCAAACATATACGGAATCATATCCGCCGTGAGCTCCTTGCAGTCGTTGAGTATTTTTTCTGACGAGCCAATCGGTCCATGAACGGGTATGACTGCTGAAACTCGCACCATAGTAACCTTATCCGACATAAGTGGGTTATCCTTTACATAGAAGTATAATACGACACGGCGTTCTTTTACTTCGCCCTCTGCATCCGAGCCTTTGGTTACCACAAGCTTCTTAACAGAAATCGAGGAGCGATTAATGCCCCGTTGTTCCCAGGTACCCATTAAGGGAGGTTCTATCCAGCTTGTATTCGCTACGGTGATAATCTCTATTCCCTCCCCTTCAATCGCATAGCCCATAGCGGGATAGCAAACAATCGGCGGATGAAAACTCGAGCGGTTGCTGCTCTGAACGATCGTAAAGAATATTGCTGCTGCTGGATATAAACCCGCACGTGAATACGCACGCGTGAGTATCAAGTCCGCACCAAGACTTTCTTCGGTCTTTGACGTGTCATATCCGTACGGACACGCCAATCTGCGATTTGCGTTGGAAATGCAGCCATGTGTTCGATGCTGCCGATGTCCATCCTCAGCCTGACGGGTGTTTCGTGACCCGATGCGTGACTGAGTTCAGTGTCAATGAACGTTGCCCGCCTGGCAAATATCGTGCTCGGTGTTGAGAATAACATGGCTATGATGAGTGTCAGTACAAATAGTCCCGCGAGCGTCGAATATTCTTTTTCGTACATCGAAGTATACTTTCTTTGCTAAAAGAAAAGTTTTAGGTAGGTAAAAATCTAACCCTAAAAAGATTAGGAAAATACAAATAAAAGCTAAATAAATTGGAAAAATCCAGCTGCCCCTAAAGAGGTTAGGAAGCGATGCCCCCTCCTAAAAAGGGGATTTAAGATTTTTTCTTTTAGCACAGGTTTTCTTTTTCTAAAAAGAAAAAGTGTTTAGGAAGCGATGAAAGACCCGAAAAAGAGGGAATGGGCATAGTTAAAATAAAAACCACGAGATTACACAAGATTATCACAAGACCAGAAATCAGAAGACATAGAAAATAGACTTCTGTTCTCTAATTTCTTCCATCTTCTCATTTTCGCGTGTTTGTGTTGTTGTTCTCCATCGCTCATCCTCCTAAACAGGGCTCTGTCACCGGAACGCCAGCAAGTTCGTGTGATTATATGTATTGCAACTAATAGGCTTCTTTGCTGCTTCTCTGCCGACATTATAATTCCCATTCGACATTAGCCACTTCCGTCATATCACGAGCCCCGTGAACCACTGCGAGGATTTCAACTTCTTTATAATTTCTCTGTTGCGCCAATAAGCGATTTTACGAGATGTGTAGCGTATATCTCTGAATCTTTAGCAATATACCCACAGATATGTTTAAGATTCTTACTTGCATTCTCGGTCCATTTCACTTTACCCATTCATCCACCCGCTTAAGAAGTTCTTCAGTAGTCAATAGTTTTCTTTTAATTATTTCTACCGTGGCTTCTTTTAGCAAGTCCATAATGACGAACCCCCTTTTTAAGGTGAGGTAAATTTATATATCCCTTTTAATATATAAACCAACTTTGCATTTTGCTCTTTTCACTATGCATTTTGTAGTTAATTGCTCGAAATCCACAAGATTTTGAGTATTCCCTATTCCCTATTCCCCATCCCCTTACCCAACTTCACCAGAAACGGTATCGCAACCAGTGCCACCAACATCTCGGAAAAACCACCTAAAATGAAACTCGTGCAATATCCATACATATCGGAAAGAAAGCCCGCCGCAGAAAACCCTCCTACAAACCCCAGCGAGCCGAAAACGTTGAACCCGCCTATCGCGGTGCCTCGCTTATTCCGCGGTGATAGGTCTCCCGCCAGCGCGATGGTTGAAGGAAA
>JAUWNY010000154.1 GCA_030612405.1 Candidatus Methanophagales archaeon
TTGTTCATTCTTTCTTCAGCTTTTCGTACAGGCTCATGTATCCTTTCTTCTGCAATAGAACCATGTTCTTGTGGAGTTCCACGATGACATTTCTGCTGGTTGCGTGGTTCTGTAAATAGCTCACAACGTCATCGCTTTCAACCGCGTTCACGATAAGCTCCCGATCGAGCCATAGAGATATGTCTGCATTTTCTCATCTTTCATTCCCTTTTCACACATTCTCCTCTGAAAGTGAAAAATCATAAATCCTGAAAAAGAAAACTTTCTTTATCAAAGGAAGTTTATTTTGAATTTTGGATAATTCGATACGTGTTTATCCGCTCTAAACTCCATTCCGCGTCATCCATCTCACCCTGCTCTTTCCAATACTCATGGTTCTTTTCCCATGCTTTTACCGGCGCTTCATAGTCCGAGATATCTTTACCCGCGAGCAACATCATCTCCGCAGCGTGTTCGTACGCATCTGCCGATTCAAAGAAGTTGTTCGTCTTACAAAAGAAGTTGCCGATTTTTTCATAACCGTTCCTGCATGCCTCATAGTTCCCCTCCTTTTCATACATCTGACATGCCAGATTCATAAGCAGAGCCCAAAGCGAGAACTCACCGATTTTCTCTGCATGCTTTGACGCCGCCTCAAAATATTCCGCCGCTTCTTTCCATCGCTGTACCTTGTCGCAAATCATTGCAACGTTGAACTGTCCATAGATACACAAAAAGTAGCTTCCTTTATTCTCCTTCACTTCGGCATATCTTTTCCACCCCTCGATTGCAGCCTCATAATTCCCCCTCTTTTCTTCCTCTCTTGCCTCACGTTCATGAGACCTTGCTTCTAAGTATGCATCCATTTCTTTTTCTTCCCCTCTTCTATTTCTACCAGGCATGTATAAACGTTTTTTATACTTCTTTTTTATTAATTATTTTAATAATATAATATTTGATGCTATATTAACTATTTTATTATAGTCATTCCCGTAATAAATTGCAAATAATGAACCACGAGATTCCACGAGATTAACACAACACTTTCTTTCTTTTCCAAAGAAAGAACCTGTGCTAAGAAAGAAAAAATTATTTGTTTTTCTTTTAGCACAGGTTTTCTTTTTGTAAAAAAGAAAAAGTGTTGTGTAATCTTGTGGTTACAAAAAGAGCTAAACAAACGACGTCCTCTATATCTGCCTCAACGCATCCAGCGGATTCAATCTCGCCGCCCTTCTTGCGGGATATAACCCCGACACAATCGAAAGAACCAGCGAAATAGCAAATCCCGCTGCCAGTATCTCCGGGGTTACCACCGTTATGCTGCCCGTTTGCAGTCCCGCACCCAGTTCGCCACCAAGCGCACTTACCAGAAAAGGTTTACCCACAAGGTCTATCAACATGGAAAAACCAATACCCAGCAAATCACCCAGAATTCCCCCTATTACACCTATAATCACGCATTCTGCAAGGAACATCTTCATAATGTCAAAATCCGACGCTCCCAATGCCTTTGACAGCCCTATCTCTTTCGTTCGCTCGTAAACCGAGATAATCATTGTGTTCACCACCATAAGCGCGCCAACGACGAGCGAAAAGCCGGAGAAAACGCCAAAAACTATTGTTACCGCTACCATCAGCTTGTTTACTTCGTCAATCACATCCTGTGCAGAACGTGCGCTCAATCCAAGTCCCTCTATCTTATCCCCTACTGAAGCGGCGAAGGCAGGGTCGTCCACCTTTACAAATGCACCATCATAAGCATCCTTTTCATCCATCTCTCTCGCAGTTGCAATTTCAACCAGTGCTTCATCGTCATGCTCACCTCCTGTTGATTTCAGTATTCCCACGATTTTAAATACCGCAGTTTTATCCCTTGTTTTATCCATCGGGCGACTATCCTCGTCGTATAACCTGATCTTAGCAACGAACTCATCGCCAATTCCTAAATCCTCTATCGCCGCCAGTCTCTTCGCAACATCGTAGCCTAATACAATCTCATTGCTCTCTTTTTCTTCGTCAAACCAATTTCCTCTTTCCAATTGCAGATTACGATGAATCTGCCTATATTCTGGAGTGTTTCCTTTAAGCCAAAAAGCGGTTTTATTCTGCGTGACATACATGTCCTTCACGTATGACGCCACAAATAAGACGTGTTCCTCCTTTTCAATCGCTCTCAGTTTCGAATCGGTTATCAGCGTAACGCTTCCCGCTTCTACACCCGCCGAAACATCTATCGTGGTTAAATCGTGTTGAGCTTTAATTTGCTCAACTGCCTGGACACGAATCCCTTCTCCCAACGATGTCACGCCAATTACCGCCGCGATACCTATCGCTATCCCCAGCACGATAAGAAACACGCGCAATTTCTTCCTCCCCAACTGCCTGCTCGCCAAGGAAAATAACTCTTTCATACTACTGAATCCTCCCGTCCAATATCCTGATTACTTTGCCCATCTTCTTCGCCGATTCCAAATCGTGCGTCACCATGATGATGTTCTTCCCCTCTTCTTCGTTTAACCGCTTGAGCAAATTCAATATGCTTTTCCCTGTCTGCGAGTCGAGGTTCCCGGTAGGCTCATCGGCTAATATCAGCTTTGGGTCATTGGCAAGAGCTCTCGCAACAGCTATCCTTTGCAGCTCACCACCAGAGAGTTCAGAGGGAAGGTGATTGGCTCGTTTCTCCAAACGCACCAGCTCCAATAACTTCATCGCACTCTCTCTTCTCTCGCTTTTGCTTCTCCCCGCCTTATTGAAGTACATTGGATACTCCACGTTCTCCACCGCATTCAACGCAGGTATCAAATTGAACGTTTGAAACACAAACCCCACAAATTTCCTCCGCAACCTCACCAACGACTGCTTATTCCTATAATCCACTCGCCATCCAGCCAGGTAAACCTCTCCCTTCGTTGGTGCATCCAGGCATCCGATAACATTTAAAAGCGTGGACTTCCCTGACCCCGAAGGACCCACAACAGAAATAAACGCACCCTCTTCCATTTTCAGGTCCACGCCATCCAATGCAACTACCTTCTCCTTCCCCATCCAATAATATTTTGTTAAATCCCTTGTCTCAACCGTCATTCTCTCTTCTCCACCACCAGCACTGCATTTGTCACCATCATGTAATCGTGATTATCCTGAATCGCAGCAAAATTGTTCGATGCCTTCAGGTAATCAGTAACGTCTCGCTGGTCAACACCTATCTGGACAATATCGTTCGCAATGTACACGTCACCCCAGACGCCTCCTCCATACCCGAACAATAACCGGAGCAACTGCTTTAAGAACGGAAGATTGCTAAGCCACCCGCTTTCCTCATTAAAGTAAAGTCTGTTATGCGCTGTCTCTCCTCCTAATACGCAGCCACCGGAAGGAACGGCGGTTATTAGATATGCACGCTTCACGTTTTTTACGTCTAATACACCGTCAAAGTAAATCTTACTGGTTGCCATCTCCGGCGTGATTCCATATTCTGCATATATCATGTCGCAGCCCTCGTTGACCCAATACTCAATGCGTTGGGCTTTTCCTTGCTCCTGAGCATCCTCATATACCACCAATAATCCGATTCCCTGTAAACAGAATGTGCCCCCTTCTGCATCACGGTTTTTTACGGTAGTCGCAATGTAGCTATCGCCATGGAGTTTCGTTATATTGCAATTGTAAACATTGACACCAGAAAAGTAATCATAGCTGCCTACAAATCCTTTTGTATCTCTATAAGTCGTGACTGAACTCAAAATCTCCGCCTCCTCCGCTTTCGGTCCTTTTACCTCCACTTCCATCGTGGGATACACGCCTACATCTCCTTTTTTGCTCCAGACCCAGTAAACATACAGCCGGGCAAGTTTTAGCTTCGCTTCTTTAGACTTCAGCAGCTCACTGACATCAAAATTGACCGTGTACGTTTCATTATTGTTTATCTTCCCGCTGTATTTGCTATCGCCCAATGTAAAAATCATACCGCCATGAATTTCATCATGCTCTATTGTATTAAGCGGTTTGTCACCTGCGTATGAACCCGATGCAATGGGAAGAGCAGAAAAAGCGGAAGAAAGGACAAGGGCAAGGGCAATCACGGTGAGAACTAAAAAACCACTAAAAATCGAACGTAATCGTGTCTTCATTATTATCCCTCCTGAATTCTTTAACATCGTTCTTTTCATCCACTACTGCACGTATGCTATGTTTTCCTTTTACCACCACTATTGATAATTTTTCTATGACCGATGTGCCTCCTTCTAACTCATCTATCTTTTTTGTCACGCTCTTCTCACCATCCACGTAAAGAGAAAGCTTAAAATTCGTTGCTGCCATTTCTCCCTCATTTCTCAGCTCCACGGGAATGGAATAACTGAGCATACTCGTTCCTGTTCCTGTTTTCTGTTCAACGGGTTGTTTGTCAACGCAAGCACTTAAAAATAAAGTGGCACACAGAATTACAAAAATTAAAACAACTACGGGGAGTTTTTCCTTTTTTATATCCCTCGGTATCCGTATCACGATGAGCATGAGCCAGGGTATTAGCATTATTGCAAATATTAGATTTAGCGTTATACCCTTCGCACTGGAAGCGGTAGAAGAGGCACTCGCGGCATTTATGGTTTCTGCTACGGGCGTTAAAATTTTAACGGACAAATCCGGTTTGCGCATAACATAAACATCCGAAACGAAAACATTATCGTTTTCATTTGATCCCCTCACGGCGTTCTCGGCATCAACCTCCGCTTTGATGGTTTTGATGCCACTCATTGCGTTCCATGGAATAGCCAACTTCTTGACCCCACAGGCATCCATACGAACAACGTCTGAGTAAATCTCAGATTCATCAACAAAAACCTTTACACCAAAATCGTCTTCGTATAATCTACCGTAATTGTTTACGACTGCGGTGAGCGTGTTCTCTCCCTCTGTTAGATTACCGGGTGGTGCGAACTCGACGAAAAAATCAGGCATTGCTTTTTCAGTGGTTTTGTGCCGAGCAACAAGTACCGCTAGAACAGGATGAAGATAATGCTCGCCCTCACGGTTTCCTTCGTCATCCTCTTCTATTTTACCATCACCGTTGATGTCCTTTCCGCGGAGGAAAAGAGCGCTATTCTCTGTCTGTATATATAGTTGATGTCATAATAAATTAGACAAAATGGGTTGAAATGTTGCTAACCAGCCAGTCATGAATGTGGTCTTCTTGGCGAGCCGGTGGAATGTGGTGCGTATGGTTTCCTTAAACGACCGCTCAGATTTGACAAATAT
>JAUWNY010000015.1 GCA_030612405.1 Candidatus Methanophagales archaeon
AGCTCAGACTGGGAGAGCGCTCGGCTGAAGACCGAGTTGTCCCGAGTTCAAATCTCGGCGGTCCCACTAAGACAAGAAAGTAAATTAGGGACACAGATTAACGCAGATTAACACAGATGATAAGAATCAACACGGTTAAACTAAAATAAATCTGCGTAAATCAGTGTAAATCTGTGTCTTAAATAGAGGGAAGTTATACTTTATACAATGAAAAAAGAATTGAAAATAGTGCCAATCAAAAACGGAACGGTTATTGACCATATTACCGCAGGGCTGGCGCTGAACGTGCTGAAAATATTGAAGATAAACACAAGGACAGATGCAGTTCTAAGCGTTGTGATGAATGTAAAGAGTAAGCTGATGGGCAGGAAGGACATAGTAAAAGTGGAAGACAGGGAATTAAAACCGGAAGAGGTGGATAAAATCGCTTTGATCGCTCCAAACGCAACGATAAACATAATACGTGATTCTGAAGTAGTGGCAAAGCATAAAGTTTACCTTCCAAAGTCAATAGAGGGCATTATAAGATGTGCGAATCCCAATTGCATATCCAACGCGGAAAGGGAGCCGGTTATGTCTAAGTTCATTACCGTGAGCGAGAACCCGCCTCGGTTCAGATGCATCTTTTGCGGAAGGATAATAGAGGATGTATCCAGGAATCTGTGAACAAATGTTTCTTTAAAAAACATAAAAATCATCGCTGTCAAGAACTGTGAAGATGGTCAGTTCACCACTGCCCGACATGTAATCCGGCAATAAAGCCTCAGCCGCTACGGCAAGTTGCCGTTTTCTCTCTTCTCGAGTCGGTGGTTGCTCTATCTGTTGAAGGTCCTCACGAGTTAAATGTAAAGCTGCCTCGATGATAGCGAGGCGCTCCGTGGTCGTGAGTTTCTTGAACTCTTCAAGAATTCCTACTTGTGTCATCCGCTTTTTCACTTCCTTTTATTATATTTAGTATGCTCTTAATATTTAAAATTATAAGGTTTTGAGTCTTGTAGTAAATACGATTATAGTATAAAAAGAAACAAAGAAGACGTGGGCCGGTAGATCAGTTGGAAGATCACTCGCTTGGCGTGCGAGAGGCCTCGGGTTCAAATCCCGACCGGTCCATGGTATAATTTGGCGAATATGCTCAATAAAGGGTGAAAAATCCTAAATCCTAATCTCTAAACCCTAAACAATATCAAAATCCCAAATCCTAATATCAAAACTTATTTTGTCTTCTCCAGAATGGCACCAAAGATTTTCATAAGTTCGGTCATTTGGATTTGTTTAGTATTTCGGATTTAGAGTTTAGTATTTATAAATCCACAGGATAGTGAGTAATTACATTATGGCAGAGAGTGAAAGAGGGCCACACCCAACCCTGAGAATTAAGGGCACAAAAAGCCACGCTTTATCAGGAAAGAAGATAGTTTTAGGTGTTACTGGCTCTATCGCAGCAGTTAAAACCGTTGAACTCGCACGCGAATTGATAAGACACGGTGCAGACGTGTATGGCGTGATGAGCGAAGCCGCCACTGAAATAATCCATCCTTATACGCTGCATTATGCTACGGGGCACGACGTGATAACGAAATTAATGGGGAACATAGAACACGTGGAGTTTTTAGGGATGGAAGGTTCAGCAGACCTGTTTATCATCGCACCCTGTACGGCGAACACACTGAACAAGATAGCGGGTGGTGTTTCGGATACACCCGTAACGGCATTTGCAACTACTGCCTTCGGCTCTGGAATACCCATTATAGTCGTGCCTGCAATGCACGAGACCATGTACAAAAACCCGATTCTGATCGCGAATCGCGACAAGCTGCGAAAACTCGGCGTAACCGTCTTAGGACCCCGATTTGAGGAGGGACTTGCGAAAATCGTCTCGACTGAAGACATAATTCTTACCGTTGAGCGTGTTCTTTCGCCAAAAAAACTTGCTGGAATGCGTATCCTCATCACAGGTGGTCCTACCATCGAGCCGATAGACCCCATACGGATATTAACAAACCGAAGTTCTGGTCGCACGGGGATTGAACTCGCTAAGGAAGCGTATAAACAAGGTGCTGAGGTTACGCTCGTGCACAGCAAAGAGCTGAATTTGATGGGAATAAAAGAAGTCAGGGTGGAAACTGCACGTGAAATGATTGATACATGCGTTACTGAGCTTCGCGGAGGCAAAGAGAAAGAGGAAGGATATGACGTGCTTATTTCCTCTGCCGCTATCTCGGATTTCACTGCCGATTCGTCAGAAACGAAGATTTCATCGGGCGAAGAGTTCTACTTGCATCTCGTTCCCACCGGGAAATTGATAGACGAAGTGAAGCGTGAATTCCCGGAGCTTGTTATTGTAGGTTTTAAAGCAGAAACGAACGTCTATGAAGAGGAACTGATAAGAAAGGCGAGGGAAAAAATGGAGGATCATAACATTGAGATGGTAGTTGCAAATGACGTTGGCAAGGGTGGGATAGGGACAGAAGAGAACGAGGTGTATATAGTAAGGGAAGGTATGAAGGACGCGGACATAAAGCATGTGAAAGGTGTGAAGAGCCTGATAGCAGTGGCGATAATGGATGAATTGGCAAAGCACTTTTCTTTGTAAAAGAAACCTGCGCTAAAGAAATAATTTTATTGCCGGTATCCAGTTGGTGTATTCTTTGCCATTGGCATCAATGAATTTATCGCATTTGATTGTTCCTGCTCCTGCTATTGCGTCTTTACTTTTTGCATGTATTATCTGCGGATAAGAGCCTGTGCGAAGGGTGTAATTGTATCCATGCTCTTTTAATAGCATGATATAGGGAGCACCAGTAGTTACGTTATGTATTGTTATGTTATGCCAGTCGCTTACGTAGCCATTCCAGGTGCCGTTTGCTATCAAAATGTTGTTTTCATATAATTTGATGGACTCAGTATGTCCGCCCGTTCCAAGGCATGGATAGGTATAAAGTTTAGATATGTTTATTGTTTGGTTTGGCGTGATTGTTCCATTATGCGTGCCGGAGATGCTGGGGTAGGGATTGGCTGGTGCTCCCGTGTCGAAAATTGCCTCTCTTTTTTCCGACACATAAAAACCTTTTATCACAGTTTGAGATACATTGTTCCCCCTGAAATCAGTCGCATTAACCCTCAGAGAGACATATACATCCTCTAAACTACCAAGATTTGCAATCCAATTGTTCCCATCAATTTGCATGATATTAACAGGTTCGTTCCATGTAGTGCCATTATTCACAGAATATTCAAGCATTAGATGTGTTATATTTGATTCATCCTCTATATTCATCTCAACATTCACTTCTCCACCTGGTATTATGTTATATAAGGCTGATGGTGAGGATGGTGGTGCTCCTCCACCGCCACCACCGCCTCTACCTGAAGGCAGCGTTGCTGTTAAAATAGAGGTTGTTGTAGAATACCCACCAAATACCCTCATTGTAATTCCTGGCGGTTGATAATCTCTTGTTGGATCTGCAATGAAGTTTAACTCCGTTCTGGTATAGGTTGATAATCCGGGACTACTATTACCCTGAATAATTACCGTAAACTTCGGTGTCCCATAGAAGTAAACAGATCCCCAGAAGAAGTCCCAAATATCCTCCTGGTCTACAATCACTTCTCCATCTGCCATCACTGTAATATTCCCCGATAAATAGGTGATATTACCAAATATATATGATGCGAGTCGAGATGTATTTGCAAAACTGTTTCCAAATGTATCTTCTGATATTGTCCCGTATATGTCCAGCGTGCCTTCCCAAGGAATATCAATTTCAGCACCTGATTTAAATGGATGCTCAGCTACTGCGAAGTAAGGTTCGGAACCCGCTGGATAATATTTCTCCAATATCCTATATGACCAACAAGGATATGTTTCATTCCACCACTCAGCATATTGTTCATAACCTCCAAAATACTCTATCGGCTCTGGCGATAGCCATTCAATCCTACTTAAAGGTGCGCTCATTTTATAAACAGTAGTGATTGAAAACCACATGTCAGGATGCCAAGCAAAATAATACCAAGAAGCAAGCTCTGGTTTCAATGCAACTTTGTAATCAGTGGTTCTTTCAGCCAGCTTATCGTAGTCCGCCACAAAAGTCACATTTTCCGTTACACCGGACAGATTATAAAGAAGCTTGTGCCATTCCGGTGCATTTATTAACCAGCGATCACTTTCATTGTAGTATTCTTCTGGATAATAACTGTAGATGAAAACGCTCTTAAATGAATTCGTTGGCGTTATATACGTTACAGTTTCGTTTGTATAATCCCACAAACTACCAAAACCAATCCAAACATATTCTCCAGCATAATATACATCGTCAGACCTTTCTGACATTATCTGCCCTGACTTGTTATAATCGAAATCTATGACCTTTGTATTTCTTTCATCCAAAGCAATACTTGTATTCCCTTCAACTGAAACATTTTCCGCTATCGTGTAAACTGATGCTCCCGGAATATCCCCCCAGCCACTGATTACCAGATATACGCCGTCAAGAAGATAAAACACTGCTGTTCCAGTTTCATCAGTCCAAGCGTCTTCTATCAACGCATCTTCTGTATCAGAGAATATTACAACAAGCTCAGCAACTGCTGGCTCTCCTTCCATATTTATCTTATCCACCGTTACCTTGTTCAGATTAGAGAATCCAAAAATAGCATGGACCTCTCCTCCTGAATAAGTAGCCGAAACTTTCCCACTATATAGAGAATGAGGTAACGAAGTATCGTTTATCGTCAAGAGAACAGAGGCACTGGATCCTGGAGCGATGCTCAACAAAGTTCTGTTGAGATGAGCGCAATCCACTTCCGTATCGTTAAACACTTCTTTCACGGTCACATCTAAGGTTAGGGTGCGCTGGACGGTGTCCAAATTCTTGAAGGTAATCGTTCCGCTTGTGGTATCCAAGTTTTTAAAGTTTGTTGTAGCTGGGTTTACCAATATCTTCGGATTTGCCGCTGATGGAACGTATATTCGTCCTCCACCTTGTTGATATACATTGTAACCCAAGTCATCAGCAGTGGAAATCAAAGCATTCTTCACTTCTTCCGGTGTCCAGTCTGGATGTACTTGCAAAATCAAAGCTGCGGCGCCGGCGACATGCGGCGTTGCCATCGATGTTCCGCTCGCTTCCATGTAATAATCGTTGTAAGGATAGCCCATTGATGTTCCACTTGCACGTGGTGCGATTATATCCACCCCGGGAGCGACAATATCCGGCTTGACTCTTAAATCAAGCGTTGGACCTTTGCTACTGAAATAAGCCAAAACATCTTCTTTGTCGCTTGCGCCCACAGTAATCACTTTTTCTGCTGCTCCAGGTGTACCGATTGTGAAGTAGTCCCAAGCATTTCCTGCTGCGACCGCAACAACCAACCCCTGATCTACCGCATCATTTACTGCCTGCGATAATGGATCAGTCCCGTCAGTTGGGGCTCCACCTAAACTCATGCTTATTATATCTGCTTCGTCTCCTGTGTTTGCAGTCTCATCAGGTCCATAAGCAGCATATTCTATTCCATCAATTATCCAGCTTTCGTACCCCCACCCATATTGATTCAAAACTTTAACATTCCAGAGATAAGCGCCGGGTGCAACACCAATATATCTTGGGAACTCCTGGAAGTCCGTGTAATTATAATAACCGGTTGTATAAGCATAATATCTGTAATCAATTTCTTTCCAATACTTATAATCATCTTCTTTCCATTCGCTATATAATCCGAGATATTTCAAATCATACGTTCCATTATAGCCATTATCTCGGATTTCTATACCACTGTATTTGAGTTGAATTGTTTGATTTCCTTCGCACAAGTACGTAGATTTAGTGGCATAATCCACCCAATGATAGGTTCCATTCTCGTATAATTCACCCCACACCCTGTATCTTCCTGCTTTCGTCACGTTCATGCCAACCTCGATTACCAAAAAGTCATATAATCCATCTCCATCTGTATCTTCTCCATAATCTGAATAAACATCGTTGAATTCCGCCGGTGGTCTCTGGAACTCAGTCCAGTTATAGGTTTTGGTATAATATTCCGCTTCATCAATCTTAACCCACTTGCTATTTAATCTCCCATCCAGGTAGAGCCTCATTTTAAATGTCCCATTATATTCTAACTTACGAATTTCCATGCCGTCTAACTTGATGGTTAGGTTATGAACCCCTAGATCTAAATAGCTATAATTATGCTTGTGACAGTCTACCCCATATTCCCAATAACCCGTTGTTTCATTGTAGTAGTATAAATCATCCCAGAATTCAAATTCTCCGCCTTTTGTCACATTTATTTCCGCTTCTATAATCAAGTAATCGTATAGCCCGTCTCCATCACTGTCCTCTCCATAATCATTGAAATTGCCTGTGAACTCAGCGGGTGGCTTTTGGAATTCTGTCCAGCTATAATAAGAAGTAGTATAGGCATAATATCTGTAATCAAGCTGCTCTCCATACATAGCTAATCCCTTTTCTGGTGAGATTTCTCCGCTCTCTATCTTCTCCTCCAATTCACGTTCTGAAATTGGAATTGGTGATGCTCCGCCACCTCCTTCTGGCACGGGATATGGGTATGTTGCATCGTATAATCCAAGGTATTTTAAATCGTAAGTTCCGTTATACTCATTCTGTCTTATCTTTATCCCTTCAAACCTTAGCGGAATCGTTTGATTTCCTGGATTTAGATAGGTAGTGTTATAAGCATAATCCACGTAATTATACGTTCCGTTTTCATACAATTCTCCGCTTACCCTGTAATCTCCAGCCTCTGTTACATTCACGCCGACATTTATCACTAAAGAATTATTCAACCCGTCTGGTGGAACATCAGTATCCTCCGCATAGTCAAAATAGACATCATTGAACTCTGCTGGTGGCTTCTGCCAGCCTGACCACTCATAATATCCGGTTGTGTATGCGTAGTATCTGTAATCAAGTTGCTCACCATATAGAACAGAAACGTTCTCTACCTCTATTGCTTCTGATTTTTCAAGTTGTGAAGCGGGAACAGGCGTTGGCGCCGGTGTAGGTGGAGGAACGGGATATGAATAGTTGTATAAATAGAGATACTTCAAGTCGTAAGTTCCATTGTATTTGTTCTGCCTCAGCCTAATTCCATCGAACTCGAGTAGAAGACTGTGATTTCCTGTATCAAGATAAGTCGTATTATAAGCAGAAATGATATAATGATAAGTTGCGTTCTCATATAATTCTCCTCTGACCCTGTATGTTCCTGCTTTCGTCACATTCACGCCTACCTCGATTATCAGAGAATTATTCAAACCGTCTCCATCTGTGTCCTCTCCGTAATCCGAATAAACATCATTGAATAATGCGGGTCGGGGCAGTGGTTCATAATACCCCGTTGTGTGGGCATAATACCTGTAGTCAAGTCGAACACCCGCTGAGGAGTTATATAAATATAGATACTTCAGATCAAACGTCCCGCTTTTTGTAATTTTCCATGCATCAAACCTGAGTTGCACTGTTTGATTCCCTTCGCATAGATATATTGTGTTGCTGTCATAATCCACTGAGTTATATGTGCCATTCTCATATAGAGATCCGCTTACCCGATAGTTTCCAGCATCCGTCACATTTACTCCAACATTGACAACCAAATAGTCATAAAGCCCATCCCCATCTGTATCCTCTCCGTAATCAGAGTAAACATCATTGAATTCCGCTGGCGGTGTATATCCTTCCAAGACCGAAATATTGTAACGCGTATTGGGTCCAGATGCCGAAGAGCTGAAATGTCTAACTTTAACGTAGTATGTGCCAGAAGTATCGCATCCCCATATTATTCTCGATGCTAAGCCCTCTCCACTGTCATCGTCATGTGTTATCTCTGTAAGCTCATCGGTATCATAAAGATACATATATGTATCCGATTCATTCCCGAGGTCGGAAGTCTCGATGAGGTATTGAGTATTCTCAGTTGCGTTGAACTTTACGTAATCCAAATCGCCAGGTACGTGAAAATGATGAAGCTGTTTTGTCTCATTCGTTGGAATCCAGTTCGCAAGCCAGTAATTATCATCGGGCTCGTAAGCATCTGGCGATGTTGCTTCGCTTCTATAAACCTCCCTTTTTACTTTTTGCTCAATATTTTTAGCCGCATGCAGATGCACAGGCGTACTCAACTCAGATGAAGATGGCGGAGTAGGTGTGACTGTTGGTGTTGGAACAGGGGTTGGTATAGGGTAAGGTTCAGAAGGCGCAGCACCGGTTCCCGCAGCAATCCCTGCGCAGTGTGTCCCATGCCCATACAAGTCCTCTGTCGAGATGTCATCCGTAAAATCTTCCTTTACTATCACCTTTGGATCAAATGTAGCGGGATTGTCATCCAAATCGTCCAGGTCTGGATGCGTATCGTCTATTCCTGTATCCAAAATTGCAATTTCCAAACCCGATCCTTTATATCCGCTTTCCCACAATTCAGGGGCGCCAATAAGAGGGACACTTTCATACAAACTCACTTTTACCTTCTTATCCAGCCATATCTTCTTTATCTCCGGTCTTTCTACCAATGTTTTGAAAGTTTCGTCAATGCCCTCAAACGAAAGTTTTGCAGAGAACGTTGGAATAGAACGATAGCTCTTTACAATTGTTATGTTTACCCCCTTCTCAAGCTCCTTCTGCTCAGCGACTCCAAATACCTTCTCCTCTTTATCTTTATAATCAACGAGTACTGGCAGATAAGTTAAATTGCAATACTCCTCCCTTACCAAATAATCTATATTGAATAGCTCTTTGTCCACTTTGCTGAGGTCTATTCCCTCGGGGAATATGTACGTTCCCTTGGGGATTTTAAATATTTGAAAGCTCTGACCTAATTTTGTTGGGTCTGCGGATTTTATTGCAAATCCCCTCTTCCCATCTGGTAGGGTTGTTACTATAACAACATCCCCGGTGATAAGCGTTACGCTACAAATAGATTTGTTCGCCACTTCATTTGGTTCTGTTGTGTTGAATAACGACCCATCTTGCTCACTGTAATCGCCTACTTTATATGCCCCCGCTTCTTCAGACCCCGCCGCCCAACTAAAACAACTCACTACAACAATCAAAACCACAATCAAACCCCATATCCCTAATATCCCCCTCGCTTTATCACCTTTTCTCATCTGAGATCCCCCCTATTCCTCAAGATAGAAAGAAGAAGGTAGGATATATATAAAACTTTCGGTCAATTTTTTACAAATTCCAAACTCCAAACATTATCCCGCAATTATTGTTTCCACAAGAACCATAGTCATTCCAATAATAAATTGCAAATAACGAACCACGAGATTTTACAAGATTAAACCCCACACTTTTTCTTTTTTTTAAAAAAAAAACCTGTGCTAAAAGAAAAAACAAAAAAGTTTATAAATAATCTCGTGGAAATCTGTGTAATCTTGTGGTTTTAAAATACTTTTCGGGAATATCATAACCTTAAATAATATAAATAGCAAACGTCAATGGTAAATCTATGACCCTGAAATTCGCACCTGTTTCGGAAAGCCAGATTACAAGAGCGATAGTAGGAGAATTTGCAAAAGAATTCGAGAGCTACGTGGAGACCGACGTAATCATCGTGGGTGGAGGCCCTTCGGGATTGATAGCTGGGGAAGAACTTGCATCTGCGGGCGTAGAGGTATTGATTATAGAAAGGAACAACTATTTAGGTGGTGGGTTCTGGCTTGGCGGGTTCTTGATGAACAAGCTCACGGTCAGGTCACCAGCAGAAACGATTCTGGATGAACTCGGCGTGCCTTATAAGGAGTATAACAAAAGCAAAGGGTTATACGTTGCTGATGCACCGCACGCATGCTCGAAATTAATTGCGGCGACATGCGATGCCGGAGCGAAAATATTAAACATGGTGGCGCTGGATGACGTGGTTCTGCATAATGAGAAGGTGAGTGGCGTGGTAGTAAACTGGAGTGCGGTTTCGGCTCTTCCGAAGGAAATAGCTTGTGTTGACCCCGTTTCACTGGAATCGAAGCTCGTGATTGATGCAACGGGTCATGATGCCTCAGTAGTAAAGAAATTAGAGGAAAGAGGGCTGCTTAAGATAAAAGGACAGGGTGCAATGTGGGTTGAACGGTCTGAAAATCTCGTGGTGGAGCATACTTCGGAATTTTATCCCGGACTGATAGTTACCGGTATGGCGGTTTCCGCGGCATACGGGCTTCCAAGAATGGGTCCTACTTTTGGCGCTATGTTGATGTCCGGGAAAAGAGCAGCGGAAGTGGCTATACAGTTATTAAAGGTAGCGGTGGGATGAAGAGAAAAAAGATAGAAGGGATAAAGCCAATTTTGGAAGACGTAAAAAAGAGCCTTGAAAAAATCTACGGAAAACAGCTAAAAGGCATCATCCTGTTTGGCTCGTATGCAAGGGGGGATTTTACAGAAGGGTCAGATATTGATATTATCGTCCTTTTGGAGGATATGGGAGATCCTGTTGCTGAGAAAGAAAAATTTTTTGATGCTATCTGGCAATTGGACTTGAAATACGATACGGTGATTTCTGTTCTTCCTTTTGATGAGAATCAGTTTAAAACAAGGCGACTGCCTGTTATCCTGAATGCAAAAAAAGAGGGTTTTTTTATATGAAGAGAGATAGGGACATTTTAGAACTGCTGGAGAAGGCAAAGGAAAGTCTTGAAGCTGCAAAGAGTCTGTTAAAAGATGGATTCTATGATTTTTCTGCAAGCCGCTCTTATTATGCGATGTTTTATAAAGATTTACGATATAATGTATAATTAGAGTAAATAAGAGGAGGTGCCGGTAAAATGGAAATCAGAAAAAAAGTGGAAGAAAAAATAGAAACACTGCCTGAAGATGTACTAAAATCTGTTTTAAATTTTATTGAATATGTAGGAGAAAAAGTGGAAGTAATAAGGAAGTTTGAAATGAAATATGGACCATTCAGCAAATTGAAAGAAAAAATAATAAAGGATGAACATAGCTGGGAAGAAGAAAGAGATTTCTTTGATTGGGAAGCAGCTATAACAGAGATAGATAGATTAAGGTAAAAGAGCATGTGAAGATTGAACCAATGCGTTTAGATGATATTATGGAAGAATACGCTAAAGTGCTCGTAAAGCTCTGAAAAGTGCTTTATCTAAAAAAGAAAAAGTGTAATGAAAGCGTTATCGTTGTTATCCGGCGGCTTGGATTCGATATTGGCGACGAAGCTCGTCTTAGATCAAGGTATAGAAGTTGTCGCAGTGACTTTTATTTTGCCGGTTACTGCGGAGAAGAGGGATTATGCGAGTGAGGTGGCAAAGAGGTTCGGGATACCGCTTGTAAGGGTAGAAGCCGGTGAAGAATACCTCGACATGGTACGAAACCCCAAATATGGCTATGGCTCTGGAATGAACCCCTGTATAGATTGCCGTATTTATATGCTGCGAGAAGCGAAGCGGATTGCGAAAGACGTGGGTGCAGATTTCATCTTTACTGGCGACGTGCTCGGCGAAAGACCTATGAGCCAGCACAGGAAAGCATTAGAACTCGAGGAAAAAGAAGCGGGATTGGAAAAAATGGTTTTGAGACCGTTGTCCGCAAAACTGCTCCCTGAAACAATTCCGGAACAAAAAGGTTGGGTGGACAGGAACAAACTTTGTGCAATAAAGGGAAAGAGCAGAAAACCTCAGATTGTGCTTGCAAAGAAGTTTGGCATTTTGGAAGAGGAGTACCCAACTCCATCTGGCGGTTGTCTCTTAACCTACCGCGAATTTGCATCTAAGCTGAGGGATTTGTTCGACCATAATGAACGCGTGACGGTGAGAGAGGTAAAGGTACTAAAAATAGGCAGGCATTTTCGGTTCGGGTCGTCGAAAATAATAGTGGGAAGAAATGAAACGGAAAATACGCTTTTACTGGATTTGAAGAACACAGAGGTTTATGTTTTCGAGGTGCCCGATTATGGGAGTCCAATAACTATTTTAGAAGGTGAAAAGAGCAAAGAAGCGATTGAAGTCGCAGCAAAACTGACCGTGAGGTATTCAGATGCTGCTGTGAGTGCCGAAGGGAAAGAGGTGTTGGTGGAATACGAGAGTGAAGAAGATAAAAAGACTATTGTTGTATCATCTCTGGATGAGCGTGAGATTGCACATTTAAGAATATAATGGGCCAGACCATTTGGACAACTCCCTTACCAGAATATTTTTGGATTAAACCTTTTTCTAAAAGGTTTGACTTATCAACTCCCACCAATCAAAACTTCAATTGTGAAAGAAGGTATTATTCCAAAGCAGAGTTCTAAAAATAGAAAAAGGGGTAAAAATCCCCTTTTATTTTTTGGTCTATTATTCTAATCTTATCGCTGGTATCCAGTCACTGTATTCTTTACCGTTGGCATCAGTGAATTTAGTGCAGTTTATCCATCCATTCGCGGTCTGCAACGCATCCGTATGGGAAACTTGCGGGTAAGAACCTGTGCGAATAGTGTAGTTATATGTTTCGTTTTCTTGTAAAGTGATAGGCACGTTAAATTCTATGTAATGATAATCGCCTGCTCCTTGATAGCCATTCCAGGTGCCATTTGCTATCTTTGCTCCTGTTGTTGCATTATAGAAAGCGACATATTCTGAATGCCCGCCTGTGCCTGCGCAGGAATACGTGTAAAGCCGGGATACGTTGTATATTGTCACGTTTGGCGTGATTGTGCCATTATGCGTGCCGAAGATGCTAGGGTATGGGTTTTTTGATTGTTCGGTGTCAAAGGGTTCAGGTTCACATACCGTCAAACTTACTGGCACGATCATTGGATTTTCATCTGGATCATTATTTGCTATCCATATCTCTGCACAGTACTCCCCCTGAGCAAGACCTGTTGTGTTTATCATGACGTTTATCTCATCGTAACTGCTTGGCTCAACTGAGCCGGATTTTAGATTCTCATCCAGCCATGAACTATTGTCAGTTATATTATATGTAAGGGTGGCATTTCCATTGTTTCCAATCTTAAGCGTGTAATCTTCACTTGTATTCTGTGACAATGTTAGCTCGAAACTGTTTGGATCAACCCAGATGTCTGGTTGTGATATCGGAGTTACAACCCATATCCATGTCTGCATAGCCGTGCCGTTTGGATTGTTTGCGATTGCCGAGACATTCCAGATGCCAAGTCTCGCACTGGCGTTGGTGTACGATGCAGAGGTTACGCTCGTGTTTGTCTGGACAGTCGTGCCATTGATCAGCCAGTTCACAGTGACGGTCTGGTCAGTGGTGAGGTCGAATGTCCTGAGCGCTTCTTCTACATCACTGACTGGCGATGGCGGATTAAAGGCTATGATGGTTGGCGGAACGATTGCCACAAATGCATCGAGTGCATCAGCCCTGCCATATCCAAAAACGTTGTCGTACCCTGCACTGCCCAAGTCAAGTGCCGAAGAATATAATGTGGTACGGATTTCATCACCAGTTTTGGCGGGAAACGCACCCCAAAGCTGGGCTGCAATGGCAGCAATGTGTGGTGCCGCCGCGCTGGTTCCATAAAAAGGAACAGGAAAACCGCCGGCACCTGTTACAGTCACTCCATCAATTCCGCAGAGGTCAGGTTTGGAACGGCTTACCGGAGAAGGATAACTGATTGTTACTGGGCCTTGAGAGGAGAAAGGCTCAATGTCGTCGTTGCCCGGGTCGCTGGCGTCAATCGCGCCCACAGCAATAGCGTTCGGCACAGCGGCATGACCAAAGATTGAATCAACGGGATCGATATTGTCGGTGTAGACCCATGCACCGTTTCTGGGATAAATGAATACTTCAAGTGTTTTTCCAACACCACTATATTTATCTACAATGATAGCATAATCAGCTGTGGCTGTACCCCCCGGTACGGTATAACTGATAAATTCTAATGGGTCATCATCGCCATCTTGCGTAGCCTCACTCCATGCCACAGTAGTACTTGTGTCTATGTTGTACAAATAAAAGTCGTAGTCGTTCCCGGAAGCTCCAAATTGATCGTTCCACTGAAGGACGATTCGCACACTGCTACTAGCGCCCATATTTAAGTACAAATAATAAGTTCCTGTTCCATGGCTAAAATCGTGTTGCGTAGAACCAGATATTGGGTAATAATCGCCCTGGTAATGTTTGTTACCCGCATTGCCAGCGGAAGAAGCATAGATAATGTCGTTACTGGCAAGCACCGAGGTGAGATGTGAAGCGATTATACCGTCTTCAAAACAGGGTTCGGTAATCCAGCCAATATCATCGCAGATGACGTCGCATCCGTCAGTTACAAGTGCATCAATAGCATTGCTAAAGGCGACTGTGTTAGCTCCGCAATCGTGGAAATAGAGGTCTGCATCGGGCACCATATCGTGAACGATTTCGAGCATGGCTGTTCCCTCATCACCGCCTTGCGTGTTGCTCAGTACAATCAAGCTGGCAGGCAAATCGCCAGAACTTTGAGCACTCGCCCGATTGTCCACACCATCTGAGATGATCCCAACCTTAACACCTGAGCCGCTTTGTGAGTATGTTGCACGCACATCGGAAGTGCGATGAATTGCGTCTCCCTCCGTGGTAACCGAACCTGTCCTCACCAACGGTGGCATAACCGTCCTGATGGTTCGCACTGCCTCCAGAGAAGCCAAAGTTTCCAAATCTTTCACTTCCACCCACGCAACAGCAAGGTGATTTCCCTCGTCCCTATTGGTGACTTCCCACACATAAGGCTCAATGGTCGGCGTTCCTGCAAGTGGCTTGAGGTAGACATAGACGTAAACCAAATCACCTGCCACTCTGCCGTCCCTTGCTGGAGAAACGGAACTCGCTGGGCGGAACTGCCCCAAATGTTTCATCTGCATCTCAAGAGTTTCTCTGTTTTGCCCCTCTGGGAGAAAACTACTGTTGACTAATTGAAGAAGATCGGTGCTGAGTTTCTTTTGTGCATCTGTGAGGTTTGATTTAACATTTTCGATTTGCAAGATACTTTTTGCTCGGGAAGCAGAGGATATGTCTACGGTTACTTTTGTATTCGATGGTTCTGATGCTATACCTGGTATTGCCACGGTAAGCACAGAAATTGCTATTAACACTGCGAGCATTATCCCTATCGCTTTCTTATTTTTGCTTTTCATTTTTTTCTTTTTTCACCTCCTAACCTTTTTTATTTATTATTCAAGGGGTATATATAAAACTTTCGATTATATCTTCACTATTTCCGGAATTTCTCCCCATGTTGCGAGCGTGTCCTTATATATTATAAGCGCACCTTTGATGCCTTCCACGTGTTTAATCACCCCGAATGCTTTTGAGACCGACTGGGCGTCGGTTACGGAATTGCCGAGCGCAGTAGCTGCCGCATCGGACAAAGATGCACTATTGCTTATCACGGTTGCCGCATCGGCGTTTCCGAAGCTTATGGAATGCCCCACCGTTCCTGAAGACGTGCACACACCCAATAAGGAAGAAGAGGGGTGCAGCTTAAGTGCAATTCTGTTCGAGAACGGACTTTCTCCCGCATATATACCAACCAGCACTTCCCTATCGCATATTAATGCAACGTCACCGCCATTATCCACCATTGCATAAGTCGCTCCTGCATCGTGCATTGCTTCCACCGCGAACTCCGCCAACGTTCCTGCCACTGCGGACATTGGTCCAATACCGAATTTTTCCGCGGATTCCGTCATTCTTGTTACTATCTCGGGTATCTTGTCCTTTCCTTCTATCTGGTAACTTTCGAGCGTTACGAGAAAATAGGGATGCCATCTCACGAATTTTTCCAATTCTTTTCTACGTTTATTTAATTCCTCTTTTGCAATCTCTACATACGTCTTTTCGTCTGCTGTTATCCATGCGAAAGTCTCTTTTAGCCTAAAACTCTCTTTCATCTCAATTATTTTTAACAGGGTCAATTTATATTTGTCTATCATAAATAATGAAAAGATTAGCAAAGAAAGGAGAGGAAGAAGTATGCAGTAGGTTAAGAGAGCTATTAAGAGATGCTGTAGAAAAAAACGCTGCGGATGCTTTGCTGCTTTCCGGTGGATTAGACACAAGCATTTTAGCCGCTGTTTCCGAAGAAGCGGGTAAAAAAAGAAAAGCTCTTACTGTCTCTATGGATATAAATAAAACTCCTGCTCCTGATCTTGAATATGCAAAAACGGTAGCTCAGAGGTTTCTTTATGAACACCATCTGATCCGCATAACAGAAAACGAAGCATTAGAAAAACTACCGGAGGTGATAAAAGCGGTCGGGAGTTTTGATCCCGCTCTCCCTAATGATTTGGCTATCTACGTGGCAATAAAAGAAGCAAAGAATTTAGGAATAGAAAGCGTAATGACCGGAGATGGTGCAGACGAGCTTTTCGCTGGCTATTCTTATATGCACGAACTCTCACACAAAGAGTTGAATAAATACATAATAAATCTTTCAAAAACGATGTATTTCTCCTCTAACAAACTTGGTGATTTTCTTGGCGTGAAGATAAAACAGCCGTATCTTGATAAAGAAATTGTTGAATTCGCTCTCGATATAAGTCCAGACTTGAAGGTAAAGGAAATAAAAGGGAGAAAATATGGGAAATGGATATTAAGAAAGGCGTATGAAAAAAAATTGGGTGAGGTAGCATGGAGAGAAAAAGAACCGATAGAGTTCGGTTCTGGAACAACAAAGCTACGTGATATTATCGCTTTGAAAATCTCGGATGCTGAGTTCGATGCGAAGAAAAGAGAATATGAGATGGAATTCATGAATAAAGAGCATCTCTTCTTCCACGAAATATATAAAGAGGTTGTGGGTGAAGTTCCAAAGCCGAAGGTAAAGGCGAATGTATGCCCGCTATGCAAGGCGGGAATGCCAAAAAATTGCTTCCATTGTAACATTTGCGGTTTTTCATATCCTATTAGTAAGTTTTATAATAAATAAAAAGAGTAGTGAAAATATGGCAACGATAAAGATTCAGAAAGAGGCGATTCCCATCATCAAGTCTGGGCTGGCGATTGAAGAAAATCTATTGAAAATAAGTTTATACGAATATAAAAAGGATTTGGAGACTTTTGAGAAGAAATATAAAATGTCAAAATCTGTATAGAACCCTTTTACCGAAAATGCATCCACTTGCCTATAAACACCTGAAAACGGTACTGGAAGAAAAGAAACTCGTAGGACCAGACGAAACGTGTGACTATTATCCCTGTCATTTTCACGGTCAGGATTGCACGTGGTGTTTCTGTCCCTTTTATCCCTGTGAAGACGAACAAACAGGAGGTGAATGGGTGCTCAAGAAGGACGGAGGGCGTATTTGGGGTTGCTCCGATTGTTTCTGGATACACAAATCGGAAGTTGCAAAGGAACTGTGGAGGGCGTTCAGGAGATTTGGAATAGCCCGTGTTGAAGACATTGAAGAAAGAAAAGAAGACATGAAAAAAATATTTTCGCTTTTAAAAGAGAAATACCCGCCAAGCACGGGAAAATAAGACTGGATAATAAATTGCAAATAATGAACCACGAGATTTCACGAGATTAACACAAGAGATGGGGGTTAATAATGGATAGAAACACAAATAGAACCCTGAAACATGATTCTTACAGAATATTGTTCTCTCGTGGAATAAACCCTTTCTGGGTTTGCGGGGACGTGGGCAGAGCCCACGATGTGTAATCTTGTGGTTAATAATTTTTGGAATGGCGATACTTATAATTGTTTTCCCGTTCCGTAACTTCCTTTTAACAACACCTCTTTTACTTCCGCTACAGGAACCCTAATCTGTTCCATCGTGTCCCGTTCTCTTATTGTTACCGTATCGTCTTCCAGCGTGTCGTAATCTATGGTGATACAATAAGGCGTGCCTATCTCGTCCTGACGCCGATACCGCCTGCCAATACTGCCCGAATCGTCATATTCAACGAATATCGCCTCATTCCTCAAGTCCTGGAACACTTCCTTTGCTTTATGCTTCAACTCATCCCGATTGAGCAATGGGAACACCGCAGCTCTTATCGGTGCCATTTCCTTCTTAAACCTCAGCACTTTTCTTTTTTCTTTCCCCACTTGCTCCTCGTAAAACGAACTTTCCAGTAACGCATAGATTATCCGGTCTATTCCATAAGAGGGTTCGATCACGTGCGGTATAATCTTCGCTTTTGCCTTTGCCTTCTCCGCTTCACCTTCGGCTTGCACTTGAGATTGCGGTTGAGGATACACACCCATATCGGTATTCGAATATGATGCATGTGACGAAAGGTCATAATCCCCCCTATCCGCCACACCTACAAGCTCCATCCACGCATATCTATCGCTAAAGAATTCCGCATCCCAGCAATCTCGTGCATAATGCGCCATCTCTTCTGGCTCATGCTGTCGGAACCTCAGTTTATCCCGTGGAATTCCTATCCCCTCCAAAAATTCGCCCACCTTTGCCATGTGATACCCTAAATACTCATTTGCGATTGTTCCGCTCCTGACTGCTTCTTCCACGGTCTTTTCCATCTCCTCTTGGGCTTGCGCTCCTTCACCTGGAACTAACCTCAGCTTTCTTTCCTTCACCTCTTCAAACCGCGGATGTTTGTTTTTCTCCTCGGGGTATACAAAAACCTCCGCTTCTGCTATTGTGAATTCACGCAGTCGAATAAGGCTCTGTCTTGGTGAAATCTCGTTTCTGTATGCTTTCCCTATCTGAATTACACCAAAAGGCAGCTTATCGCGATTGAACCTCAGCAATCGCGGGAAATTGAGAAAAGTCCCCTGCGCTGTCTCAGGTCGCAGATAACCTTCGCTTTTGTCCAGCACCTTTCCACCCCTTTCTCCTTTTGGCACGCCTATTGTCGTCTGGAACATCAGATTAAACTCACCTGCCGCTTCAAGCGCTCCACCACATTCAGGGCAGGACTTATTTATATCTATACCCTCATCCACACGAAAAAAGGTCTTGCAGTGCTTGCACACCACTGTCCTATCCGTAAAACTTTCTAAATGCCCTGATGCCTCAAATACATCCCTCGGCGCAACGCTTGTCGTCTCTATCTCATAAAAACCCTCTCTCGTATAGAAAGCTCTCCACGCCGTTTCCACCCGCCGTTTCAGTAATGCACCCAGAGGAGCGTAGTCATAGAAGCCCGCAGCACCGCCGTATATCTCAAAAGCCAGCCATAGGAATCCCCTTCTACGTGCAAGCTCTGCTATTTCGTCCCTTCTCCCCTCTTTAATATCTGCACTCACCATTTCTCACTTTGCATTGTGTGTACTACTCTACTCAACCCGCACATCCTCCTTTATCTTCTCCCACTGCCTATTTCCATCTCTGAGTTCCGCGCTCCCCAACAGCGCTAATTCTATCGCTTTTGCTGTGTGTTCCCTTTGCTTATCCGTTAAAAAAATCAGCGATTCGTTATAAGAATCCACAAAATATTTGAGCCCATTTACAAGGTGCTCATGCATCTTGTTAAACCGCTGCGGTGCCTTAATGTACTCTGCCTCACTGAGTCCTCTCTTTGCAGCACTTCCACACTTTTTCATCTCTTCTTTATATTTGGGCTCTGCGATTTTCTCCCAGAAGAAGTCATGCATGGTCACCACGCCGCCTATAACTGAAGTTATTTCCCCCAATAAATCGGAACAACTCATCAAATAAAACTTCTCATCCTCGTTTATTCTATACCGCGTTCTTTGCTGTTTGAAAAGCCTACCTAAAACAGTCATTTGTAGCTACCCTCCATCCCCCCCTCTATTCCAGAACCTTAAGAAGGTCCCTATCGAGTAGCATGCCGGTCAATTTACCTCTTGTAGAGATAACAGGAAGCTGGTCGAACTTGTTTTCGCTCATTTTTCCCGCACATTCGTTCACTTCGCAATTACGAGTCGCTGTAACCACTTCCTTCACCATTACGTCGCTCACACGCTTATCCGGTAATTTCATCTTTGATACGCCGTAGTACAGTTTCATCGTATCTCGCATCCCTTCCCATGTCCATGCATCTTCATCCGCGCCTAAAGAGAGGTCTGAATGTTCTGTTTCATCCTCTATCACCGCAGCGTTTATCAAATCCCTATCTGTCATCAGTCCAACAAGTTCAAGTTCCGAATTCAGAACAGGAGCGGCCTTTACCTTTCCAAGCTCCATTATTCTGCCTGCAACTGATAAAGGCATCTCATCCCATATTGCTATGGTCTTCTCCCCCACGTAATCGCCTATGGGCGCCTTATAGCCCCCCTTCGCTATTTCCCTGATGATGTCCGCAACGGTAATTATCCCAACAAGCTTCTCGCCCTCCACCACGGGCAAACGGCGAAAGCTATGGGAGAGGATAATCCGCGCAGCCTCTGCAATGGTAGCTTCTGGGCTGATAGTAACAGGATTTCTAGTCATCAGCAGCGCTATTTGCCGCTCATTGGGATTTTTCAGCAAATCCTGCCTTGTAACTACACCTTCTACTTTCCCTCCTTTAACAACGGGAACCCCGGAGATGTATCTGTCCTTGCATATCTCCATTATCACCTCTCTCGTTCCCGGCACGGTCACATAAGCGACATTCTCCACCATTATGTCCCTTATTCTCGTTTGCTCGTTCTGTTTCTCCTTATTTTGCGCCATATCTCATTATTCTGCTCTATCCTTATTCTGTGTTCTCCATTATTTTGTACACGTTGTCATGCAGCCTTACTCGATCTTTCATCTTTAGCCCTGTTGACTGCCCCACCGTAGCGAATTCGACTTTTTCGTTCTCTATCTCCATTGATTCTATGACCTGTTCGAACGATGTCGTAGCTCCTTCTACCTTTATCCTATCCCCTTCCTTTACATCACCACTCAGCTCTACCACTGCAACGCCTATCTTCGAGAAATAATGCGTGATTTTTCCTACCAACTTCTTTTCAACCATTTTATTTCTCCCTTTTTTCCCTTTTTGGTTCTACACCACCATACCGGAACCTTATTTAATATCTATCTTGTATTTCCCTTCATAGTGTAAGAAGGACATTTCCTTACCCGGCTCAACCTTCTCTTTCCCCTTCAACTCCCCCGGTATTTCTATTTCAATCGTTGAATAGTCGCCCATGTCCATAATTTGCGCCATGTCCCCGGAAATTGAAAGCACTTGACCACTCCTCCGCTCTATCACCGGCACGTATAGCTTCGCAGTAACCGGCTGAACCGCCGTTCTTTTTTGCGAATCGAATACGCCAATCCCTTCTATCCTCGCTTTCGCCGCCCCGTGCTTTCCCGGCTTTGAAGTCGTTATGTTAACTATTGTGCAGGGCTCCTCGTCTATAAGCACGTATCTCCCCTCTTTTAATGCCCTCGCCTCGGTCAGCTCCTTCATTTTTTATCGTACCTCCGCTTTTTATTCTCACGCTTAGCTTACTTCTTATACCGCATCTTCTTCCTTCTCTTCTTCAGCTTGTGCTTCCGCATCTTTGCCAATTTTCTCTTCTTTCCGCAGGGAATTTAAATCACCACCTTTTTCATTTCTCGCTGTTTTGATTTACTACTTATTCTCTTTTGATGCTTTGATACATAAAATATAAATAACCTTATTATGGTAAAGAAAAGATAAAAATGCAATGGAGGGAAACGAGATGGGGCGGATAGATAAACCACCAGGTTGGATACTGAAATACAAGGAAAGGATAGATAAAAGGGCAATAACGGTAGAGGATGTACTGAAAGCTGAGAACAAGGTAAGGGTAACGCCCATAAAGTTATCAACGGTGATGAGAGCGGTAAACTCGTTAGGGTATCCAGTTGCTGAATTACGAAGTGGTGAAACGATAGATTTGGCAGCAGGCGTAAAAAAGGAGAAGCCGGGTGAAAAGATAAAGGAAGTCAGAATCGGACCAGACTGGCTGCAGAAATACCGCGACAGGATAGAAAATCGGACGATAACCGTAGAAGACATTCTGGAGGAGGAGAATAAGATAAGGCCAGAGCGAATAAAAATATCAACGGTGACGAGAGCGATAAACTCGATGGGCTATCTAATTACTGAATTGCGAAGGAGAAAAGAGGGAAAGCCGGAAAAGGCAAAAGCCGCGAAAGGAGGGATAGAAAAGGTTGTTTATACTTCCAGCATTGGTAAAATATCAAAAGAGACGGAGAAACGATTTGCAGATATTAAGAAGAGCTGGGAGGAACATTTGGATAAATCCATGCAGGATGATTATTTCGTAAATATCCTCCTTGCGTTAGCAAAACTACTTGAGCACGGGAAAACACTTGCACCTGCGTAAGTACAAGACTAAAATGAGGGTGCTGGTAGCGGAATACGCAGTAGGAGGTGGGGACAAGGGGAAGAGCGCATCTTTATTGCGAGAAGGGAAAGCGATGTTTACAACGTTACGGGATAGTTTTGAGCGGCTGGGTAATGAAGTTGTTTATCCGATGGCGGAAACGGATTTTGAATCAGCAGTGGACAAACTTTCAAAGAAGAGCGATGCGGGCATCGTTATCGCACCCGATGAGAAGCTATACGAACTTACGAAGATTCTGGAGTCGAATACCGCTAATCTGGGTTGCCCGTCGCAATGCGTAAAAATATGCGCCGATAAGATGCAGACAACAAAAATTCTGGATAATAACGGAATACCCGTACCGCGGATTGTTTCTGAAGAAGAGATGAGGAACGGTAGAGCACAAAAAGCCGTATATGTAAAGAAGCCGCGATATGGATGTGCATCGGAAAACGTGTTTATACTGAATGGAAAACAAAGTCAGAACGACAGTTCTTTTGTGGATAATCAGGGGTATATTTTAACGGAATTTATAAAAGGGGAGGACATAAGCAGTAGCGTGGTAGCTGGAGGTTCTTCCGTGTTGCCGCTGACGATAAACAAGCAATTTGTAGTGATGCGAGGAAAAAGGCTGATATACGAGGGAGGGTGGGTTCCGTATTCTGTAGGACGAGATGCCGAGAAGGCGATAATGCGCTTAAGTAAGAGGGTTGTGACCATACTCCACTGCAAAGGATATGTGGGAATAGATTTTGTATTAGATGACGATGGCACGCCATACGTCGTGGACGTGAACCCAAGACCCACCACATCCATCGTGGGAACGGCAAAAGTGATAAATTATGAGGTGGCGGATCTGATATTGAGAGCGAAAATTGGAACTCTGCCGCTGGAAGAGGAAATAAAAACCGAAGGATGCTTTACTTTAAAACTTTCTTAGAATAGTTTAGATGAACAAGAGGAGAAAAATCGTGGGAATAGTAAAGGATACGTTGGATTTTATCCTGGAAGTGAGCAAATCCAATCACCCGCGGGAGTTCATCGGCATGCTGTGCGCCGATGCGGATGTCATAACCGATGTTTTTTTCCTCCCGGGCACGGTTTCGTCAGATGAAAATGCAATTATACGACTTGATATGATGCCAATGGGTCTTGACTATGTAGGGTCTGTTCATAGTCACCCGCATCCCGCCGCTATGCACCCATCAGAGCAGGACTTGTTGATGTTTTCCAAGACGGGGAATTGTCACATCATAACTTTTTATCCTTATGCGGAGGATAGTTGGAGATGTTATAATTCAAAAGGAGAAGATATAGAGTTGGAAATAGTAGAGAAGGATTTAGAGGAGTTGAAAGAAGGAGGAGAACTTTTATGGTAAGGGTTTTAGCGACGGGAACATTTGAAATACTGCATCCAGGGCATTTGCTTTATTTAGAGGAGGCGAAGAAGCTGGGTGATGAGCTTTTTGTCATCGTTGCGAGAGATGTAAACGTGAAGAAGAGGAAAAGAACGCCAATTATACGGGAAGAGCAGAGGTTGAAGATGATTTCTGCATTGAAAGTGGTAGACAAAGCGATGCTGGGTAGCGAAAATGATATGTATGAACCTTTATATAGTATAAAACCTGATGTAATTGCAATAGGATATGACCAGGATTTTGATGAGGTGATGCTGGAGCGGGAACTCACGAAGCGAGGCTTCAAGTCGAAGGTCGTCCGTATAAAAAGATATAATCCAAATGCTTTTTGTAAAGCAGAGGAGATAATAAAACATATAGTAGAATTGAGGGGAGAAGAAAAATGGAAGAAGAGATAGGGCTGACTCGAATAGGCGTATCATTGCCGTCGAATCTGTTGAACAAGTTTGATGGGATAATACGAGGGAGAGGTTACTCATCGAGATCGGAAGGAATAAGAGATGCAATCCGAGCTTATATAGTGGAATACGAATGGATGGAGCGCGAGACAGGGGAGGAAATAGGAACCATAACGTATCTCTACGACCACAGCCAGCGGGGATTGGGTGACCAGCTAACCGAGGCGCAGCACCATTATATTAATCTGATAAAATCGGCAACGCATATTCATTTAGATGAGCAGAATTGCTTTGAGGTAGTAGTGATGAAAGGAGATGCGAAAGGGATAAAGAATTTAGCGGAAGATATAATGAGTTTGAGGGGCGTAAAACACGTGAAACTGACAACGACACATGGGGGAATATAGGAAATGAAAATAGAGATAATGGACCAGTTAAAGAAGGGAACGACCACCGTTGGTTTAATATGCGGAGACAGTGTAGTATTGGCGAGTGAGAAGCGTGCGACAATGGGTTCTTTTATCGCTTCTAAAGCAGCGAGGAAGATATACCAGGTGGATGACCGAATGGGTATGACCACAGCGGGAATAGTGGGGGATGCACAGGCATTGGTTCGTGTAGTATCAGTAGAAGCGAGGCTGTATAAGACAAGGAGACAAGAGCCAATGACGGTAAAAGCGATGACAACGCTGTTATCCAACGTGCTGAACGGGCAGCGGATGTTCCCGTATCTTGTGCAACTTTTGGTAGGCGGGATAGACCGAAACGGGGCGCATATATATTCAGTAGACCCTTTTGGTGGCAATACGGATGAGCGAGAGATTGCAGCCACCGGCTCGGGTTCGCCTATTGCATATGGCGTGCTTGAGGATAAGTATTCAACAGACATGTCACTGGAAGAAGGGATAGCACTTGCAACACAGGCATTACGTTCCGCAATGAAAAGAGATAGCGCTTCGGGCGAAGAGATAGAGATAGTAACGATAACAAAGGATATGTATAAAGAGAGAGGAGAAGAGGCATAAAAATGCAAAATGCAAGAAAATAAATTATATTATAGACACAGATTAACGCAGATTAACACAGATGACGAGAATCAACACGGTTAAACTAAAATAAATCTGCGTAAATCCGTGTAAATCTGTGTCTCAAATAGAATGAAGTTATGTTTTATATACAATGAAACTATCAGATTTGAATTTAAAAGGACTGGAATCCGTCTTTGTTGATGCTAACGACGTAGAGCTATTCCCGCCGCAAGAAGAGGCGATACGAGCGGGACTACTCGACACGAACAAAAATTTCGTCATCGCTTCGCCCACGGCGAGCGGGAAAACGCTGTTAGCGGAATTGGTGATGTTAAAATCAATTTTGCATGCTTCGGGAAAATGTCTCTATGCAGTACCTCTAAATGCCCTGGCATACGAGAAATATCAGAATTTTAAGGCTAAATACGGCGGTATTGCAAAAGTTGGCATATCAACAGGCGATTACGAAAGTTCTTCGCGGTATCTCGAGAGATACGCCATCGTGATACTCACATGTGAAAAACTGGAATCGCTCCCGCGCCTAAAACCTGCCTGGTTCAGGCAGATTTCGGTTGTAGTAGTGGATGAGGTGCACGTGTTGGGGGATGAGAAACGAGGACCAAGGTTAGAGGGTGCAATGGCACGGTTCATGAGCTTCAACCCTCGTGTAAGGTTCATTGCTCGGTCGGCACCGATACCAAATGCAGAAGAGTAAGGCAAATGGCTGCAAGCAGCC
>JAUWNY010000108.1 GCA_030612405.1 Candidatus Methanophagales archaeon
GGCAACAGCACTAACGACACAGGAGAGTTTAACGCCAGCCGCGACTTTCTTTGACCTTGCAGCAGGCCATATCTTCGCAAGAGATTCATGCAACCTGATAATCGTGCTGTCCTGGATAACCAGATCCTTAAAGCGCTTCAATTTATCGCCCAAAACACGACCGGGTTGCTGTGCTTGAAACTCAATCGCATGAAGAACACACCTCTGAAGAAAATCAACCATTTCGGGCGTGAATCGGTCGTAAAAACTGCTTATACTCAGTTCTATCTCCGCTTTTTCCTCGTATTTTCGCTTTAGCCCTCTGATAGTGCTCAAAAAACGCACTCCAAATCCAAGCGTTAGCACCCAGAAAAGAACAACCGGGTCAACTTTACGCTCTCTTATGACAACTCCTGTCTCTCGCGCAATGTTTCTTAAAAACGCCTCTGGAAACATCTCTACAATGGTCTCTACCGTAGGGTCTACTCCCTTTTCATCATTTAAAGCCATACGTCGTATCACTGGCTAAAATAATCGCTTTTATACTATACAAAAGGTATCAATAGTTGGAATCACAATCTCTTATCCGAACACCTATGACGAAGTACTGGGGATATAACGATGTTAGGCGTAATTGAATTTATGCCCCAGTGATAAAGTTTATTAACTACCTTTTTCTTTTATATCAGTATGCCAATCGAGATCATAGATATAATTGGATACATAGCTACTAATTCAATTAAAGATTTATTTAGCGAACAACCAGATCTTTTTACCTTCACAGAGGAAACTTCTGAGACAGAATGGAATCTTTCACATCATCTTGGATGTAAAATCCAGAACAGCTTTAAATGGCTCAATACTGATGTGGAACTCTATAAAGCTATATATGGTGGACGAAGACCGGATATTGTTATTCATAAAAGAAACACAGATATAAATTATATCATTATAGAAATTAAGCACAGAGGAAGTAGTAATTCTGAAGATATAAATAAAATAAAAGAATATTGGATGTATGGGTTGGGGTATGAATTCGGTTGTGCTGTCAAAGTTAATAGAGATTTGTCATTCGAAGTCACCGTGATTCACAGAGGCAGTGAGAATGTATTTTCTCATTCAGATGTAAGAATTATTGCTCCGCAGAACATTCAATCATTCCAAACTTTTATTAACCAGCATCAAGATGTTGATAGGGATGAATTGAACAATCTTGTAAAAGAACACTATACGCTTGAATTACCTAATAATGAGGTATAAATTCAACTTCTTCGCTCCTCACCCGCTTTGCACTCCTGTGGGGCGTATAAAGAGCTTATCTGGCTTCGTGCCTTCGACACTCCGCCCAGATTCTCCTCCGGGGAACTTCAGATACGCTCGGAACGTTATCGGTAATTTAGCTTCGGTTGGGTAATTATATATCTCTGGAATAAATTACTGATTATGTACGAAACGATTATCTCGTTCCTTATGCTATACGGCATTAAATCAATTGTGGTTGCAAAGATAATTGAAGGAATTGGTGCCGCGCTCCCCACTCCATTGCGCGGAATATTTAGGAGTTTATTAACCTATAAAGTTATTGGATTCGGGAAAATTGCAATAGTTGGAGTTCCAGTAGTTGTTACTGTTGAAATGATTTTTGGGTTCATAATTGGACGTGCTTTATTTGGTTTTTAGATTCCGAAGCCAAACTCCGCCGCTTAGAAAGCGGGACCGATTTGCGGTATATCAAGAATTTGCGGGGACATAAAAGCATCAAAACAACAGATATGTTTATATTACTGGTAAGCGCTAAAGATACAGGTAAGATAAAAAGTTCGTATGTGTTTAGCTGAGGCGAAAAAAACCACTAGATTAACACAACACTTTTTCTTTTTTACAAAAAGAAAACCTGTGCTAAAAGAAAAACGAATATGTTCTTTTGGTGAAGCTTTTCTTTCTAAGAAAAGGTTTCTCGTGAATAAACCCTTTCAGGGTTTGCGGGACGTGGGCAGAGCCCACGATGTGTAATCTGGTGGTTAATAATTTTCGGAATGACTATAAGTCGTAAAAAGCTCGACGGATTCTCACGATGCTGCGCAGATGGGTGCGGTGATAAAATACGGTGTCGCAACGGCAAGAAGGGGATGGCTTGAAGCGAAGGATGTGGTGAATACGAGAGGATTTTTGGAAATGAAAGAGTTATTGAAAGGGTAAGAAAAGAAAACCAGAAACAGGATTTCTTTATTTTCCCTTTATCCTCTCCAACTCCTCTAATATCTCCTCTTCGTCTGCGGACAACAACCCCTTTCCCATTGACGTTTTTAGCTCTTTCATTTCTTCTTCGGTAATATCCACATACAAAACGTCATTCTCCCTTATTTGCCGCCCCACCGTCGGTTTTTTCATTGAAATTGCCACCTGCATCGGCACCACTGCTTCTTTTATGCTGCCTCCCTTATCCTGTATCTCGTTTATCGCTCCAATCCTGGTGCCATCCGATTTTACCAGTTTCACGCCGGTTTTTATCTTCCCGCCTAAGACCTCTATACCGAAAATAGCGGGTTTGCTTTGCCTGAATACACACCCGGGCAGAATTTTCATCTTTGCCGGTGTGGTCAGCCTATCCACGAGTTCACGCTTCTCCTTATCCCGCTCTTCTTTCATCCAGTTCTTATAATCTTCTATCAGCCGGTAAATAACGTCGCTCATAAATACCGGAATGCCGTTCTCCAGAGCTGCTGCTTTTGCATCAGGCAGTATATCAACGTTAAATCCCAAGATAACGCTCAAATACCTATCCCCTGTAGTGGTTGCGTCTATTACGTCCCTTCTAGATATGTTTCCGACTGTTGCTTTTTTTATCTTTTCTATTCCTTCTGTTTTCAGTTCCATGGCAAGCGCTTCCAGCGAGCCCATTGTATCGGTCTTTATGATTATTCCTTCCGGGCTTAGGCTTGCTTCCATTTTCAGCTCCGCTGTCTCGCCCTTCATTATTCTTATCACGTTCTCGAGTTCATCTTGCCCGGGCCCTGCCACTCGCACTTGCGACCCCGGAAGCGCATTTTCTATCCCCGGAGCTACTATTTTCATTCCCGAAGCAGCATACACACTTTTTATACGGAGAAATCTTTGTTCTGTTCGTATCTCTTGCAAAGCTCTTGGTTTCAGCAGTGCTTTCACCTTTGTTACTATTGGGTCCTCCGTACTTCCCACCACGATTGTATCGCCCACGCTGAGCTTTCCTTCGTATAATATCACGTCAATCGTGGTTCCAAGTCCTTTCTCCTCCTTCTTTTCCAGTATCGTGCCAACACCCGCCTCTTCTAAATGAACTCGCAGAACTTTCTCAAAGAACTTCTGTGATAATCCTATCAGAACAAGCAGCAAATCCGCAATTCCTTCTCCCGTCTTCGCGCATACAGGCACGATGCCCACGTTCCTTGAGAAATCTTTTATCCGGTCGTATCTATCAGCCGAGAACCCTTTATCGTACAGGTCGCCCACTATTTCATATATCCGCGCATCCAGTGCCGCTCTCGCATATTCCGGCTGGTCGTTATAATTGAGAATAAACGGTCTTTTAGTTGAGTTCCAGCCCTTTATCCGGTCTATTTTGTTCAATGCTACCACGAAAGGCGTTTTTAATAATCTTAAGATGTTTAGTGATTCGTAAGTCTGAGGCTGAAATCCTTCCATCACGTCCACTACAACAACGGCAACGTCAGCTAAAGCCCCCCCTCTTTTCCTCAGGGAGACAAAGGCCTGGTGTCCGGGGGTATCAATAAAAAGCAAACCGGGGACTTCTATTCCCGTCCAGTCCTTCCTTAAAGGTTCACAAATCTTCTTTATCAGCTCTATCGGGATTTCCGTTGCCCCAATATGCTGTGTCACGCGTCCCGCTTCCTTTGCTGTTATTGTGGTGCCCCTTATGTTGTCGAGTAAGGTGGTCTTGCCATGGTCTATGTGTCCCAGTACGGAGAGAATAGGGGTTCTTATTCGCTCCTGCTCCTGCTCTTGCCCTTCCATCTCTTTTACCTCGCATTTTTAGTAGTTCAATAGAATATAATAGAAATAGATATCCATAAAGATGACTTCTATTTTATTTATAGTCATTCCCGTAACAAATTGCAATTAATAAACCATGAAATTTCACGAGAAACCTTTTCTTAGAAAGAAAAGCTTTACCAAAAGAACTTATTTGTTTTTCTTTTAGCACAGGTTTTCTTTTTTGCAAAAAGAAAAAGTGTTGTGAAATCTCGTGGTTTTACAATTTATTACGGGAATGACTATAGTTCTACCTTCCACCCTTGCCTTTACTTTTGCTCCACCAAAAAGAGCTTTTCTTTTCTCCCTCTTCTTGCCCTTGCTCTTCATCGTCAAATTCACGTAACAGTTCCTTCTGCTTTTTACTCACTTTTGTTGGCGTTACTACCTTCACTCTCACCAGCATGTTTCCCCTACCATAGCCCCTCAAATCAGGCATTCCGCGATTTTTCAGCCGGAAAACCGTGTTTGGTTGCGTTCCAAGAGGCATTTTTATTTTCGCCTTGCCCCCCTCGATCGTCCTGACTTCTATCTCATCGCCAAATACCACCTGTGCAAAGCGAACCGGGACTTCACAAAACAGGTTGCTTCCTTCCCTTCTGAAGAACTCATGCTCTCTTACATGCACTACGACGTACAAATCACCCGACGGTCCCCCTCGTTCCCCTGCCCCCCCCTCTCCCGCAATCCGCAATCTACTTCCTGTATCTACACCCGGCGGTATTCGTACCGATATCCGCTTGCTCACGCGGATTTTCCCGCTCCCTCCACAATTCTCACAGGGCTTCTCCACTACTTCCCCTCTCCCCGCGCATCGGGGGCAAGTAGAGATAGAAATGAACTGGGCAAACCCCCGCCTTTGCACATTTTTTATCTGACCGGTTCCTCCGCATGCAGAACAGGTTTTTAATCCTCCTGTACTCGCACCCGTTCCCCGGCATGAAGGGCAGCTATCTTCCTTCGAAACGTTTAATTCCTTCTCCATCCCTTTCGCAGCGTCCTCAAGGTCTATCTCAAGGTCATATCTGATGTCGCTTCCTCTCTCGGCTCTAGCTCTGGGCCTGTATCCCTCCTCCGCTCTTGTGTATCCCACTCTTCCGAAGAGGTCCTCAAATATAGACCCGCCTCGGGTTCTCCCGAAACCAAAATTAGCACCGAAGAAGTCTCGGAATACATCACCAAATATGTCCTCTACATCGCCGTATCGCGTGAAATTGGACCAGTCAAACCCCCCCGGACCGAAGTCAACACCTGCATGCCCGAATTTATCGTAGTTTACACGCTTCTGCGGGTCTGACAACACCTCATAAGCCTCAGATACCTCTTTAAACTTCTCCTCTGCCTCTTTTGGGTTATCCTTATTAAGGTCAGGATGGTGTTTTTTCGCCAATCTCCGATAAGCACGCTTTACCTCTTCCTTCGATGCTCCTTTATCCACGCCCAGTGTCTCGTAGTAATCGCGCTTTGCTGCCAATTCCGCTTCGCCCTCCGTTCAAGAATTAGTTTATCCCCATTGTTTAAGATTTTTAAGATGCCTTCGGTTTCATCGGTTCACTGCTTCTTTCCATAGGAAATGGGTGGTGATTTTCGGTATTTTTGCATACCCTTTATATATAAGGTCGAACTTAACTTCATTTGTTCATTGAAAAAGTGAAGGGGTGAAGATGAAGATGGTGGCGAAGGTGCGCGTGGAAGTGGTGAATGAAGAAGGGATGAAAACCTCTATGGAACGCGAGGGGGATTTTATGGACGAATCGTTTAAGCCCTCTATAATAAGCAGTATGGTGAGATTTTTGGAAAATACGCTTCCCTCGCCTTTCCTTTCTGACCCTTCTGAGGTTGACAGCGAAGACCTCACGATAAAGGAGCGATTGGCGTATTTTTTGCGATATGACGAAAAGTCGCCAGTTGATTGGTTCACTTCTTCACAGATTAGAAGAATATACGAAGAAGCGTATGGTGAGCAGGTAGGCATCAGCACGTTATCAACGTATTTAGCGAATATGCATTCCGAGGGTATTTTGGTGAGGAAGGGGAGCAGGGCGGAGAGGAAATACCGATTAGCTAAGAATATGACGCCCTCGCGTTCTGAGTCCCGTTCGGGCGTGGATGCTACCGCGAATGTCAATTCCAATGACATGGAACTTATAGAATGTCTTCCACTCCACGAACTCATTCCAAGATAGTTAATAACAGACGGTAGAGGTTTAGCAGGTTAGCGGTTTGGCTCGTTAGCGGCTCAGCCCCCTTAACCAAACCGCCAAACCGCTAAGCCTCTAAACCTCTAAAAATCAATACTGGAGAAGAATTTCTTTTATTTGCTCTTTAAACTCCTCTAAAGAACCTTCATTCTTTATAACCTTGTCTGCTTTTTTCATTGCTTCTCCCATCCCCCACCCGAACTCTCTCTCTTCCCGCTTTTTGAATTCGTCAATGCTCGATAAGTCCAAATCATCGCCTCTACCGCGGGATTTTATTCGGTCATATCGAAAGCGAAGCGGGGCATCCACGCGCACAAGCACGAAATGGGCACCAAATTCGTTTTTAAACGTTTCTACTTCGGCAATCCCTCTTATTCCATCTATAACAATGACTTTTTCGGTTTCTCCCGCGCTTTTTTTCTGCGCTTTTATAGCGGGAATGCACCGTTTCGCAATCGCATCCATCCCTTCGTGCGCCCTCAGCTCGTTTGCAACTCTGCCTGCATTCTCGTCACTCAACGGAAGCCCTCGCTTTCTTAACTCCTCTCTTATCACTTCTCCCATCGTTATGACAGGAATGCCGAGTTCCTTTGCCACCAGAGCTGCTTCCGTCTTTCCCGCTGCTGGCGCACCGACAAACGCAAACACAAACACTAATACCGATACCTCTCCCGTAGCCACTTCTCTGCTGCTCCCCTCGCAAGTCTTCGCTCGGTTGCTGCGTAAAATATGTTCACAACACAGAGTAAATCCCCTTTTCCCACCTTACCATCAGCTAATGAGTGAAAAACGACTTCATCAAGCACTCGCCTCTCCTCAACTCCCTTTGGCTTCCCCACCGCTGCGAGCGAAGAAACCACACCAAGTGCGTGTCGCATTATGAAGCAAGGCAAGACAATTGACTTTGGAGGCACTTCTATTTCCCTTATCTTTATGTTGACGAGTTCATTTCTCTTCACCCCTTTATCCTCCTCTGCGATGACCATTTCCCATTCGCCGTGCGGACCGACGGTAAACCCATAGGGGAACGCCTCTGTTTCCCGCCGCTCTATTTCACCACCAATTTTATCTTTCCAGTAAACGCATCCTATTTTTGCCATGTTCTTTGATTTGCCTTTTTACAATAAAAACAATAGTATTTGTAACCACCAGATTACACATCGTGGGCTCTGCCCACGTCCCCGAAAACCCTGAAAGGGTTTATTTCACGAGATTAGGTGTTAGAAGGAACTCACAAATAATGATTTACCAGACGCTGTATCATTTTCCAGCGATTTTTTAGACACAGATTAACACAGATTAACACTGATTTAAGGTAGCATCTGTGTAAATCTGTGAAATCTGTGTCTACAACAACAATTATCGAAATCACTGGTTTTTGTGATCGTCCTCCGGTAAACCATTTATTGGGAGTTCCCTTAGGTGTGAGTTATCAGGTATTGGTAGCCCTAAAACCTAAAACCTAAAACCTAAAACCTATTTAATCTTATGGTTTTTCAAACTCTCCAATCGTTTATCCCAGTACGCATCCAGAATTTTTGATTCTTCAGTATCTTCAAATATGAGCTCGCTTTGCCCCGACCTGGTTATGGTCCCCACATAATTCCATGAAACACTCTGCCATTCGTTTTCGGTCAGTTCCCTGCCGATTGCTTCTTCGACAATCGCACGTTTTAAAACGAGTTTTTTATCCCCCCTTATTCTTATCTGCATTCCGAAGGCGGTGTAATCTGCGTGGTTGCCTCTACTACGGTTGTAGTCGCAAACGGCTTTTGCAATAGACAGATTCGCTGGCACTGCTTCAATAAAAACACTTACCATTGGTCGCTACTCCTCCTATAGTTATAAACAAATCCCAAAACTAAATAATATAAATCACTTCCTCCCCCTCTTCCCTTGTTCGTATCCTCACTTCTTTCAGAGATGCGGCGTGGTAAGCAATTGCAGCGAGTTCTTTCAGCTCTTCGTGGCTGAATACATCTTCTTCTTTTATTTCACCACCGGGGACAAGCTCAACCCGACCCTGTTGTATCACATACGGGCAGTGTGCAGCCCCCGCCTCTTCCAGTTCTTTTGCTATGCGTTCCACTTCCTCTGCACCGGCAAGATGTTTGAATACCGTTGTTTGCACTTCGAGTTCTATTTTCGCATGCACACAAGTACCCAGTGTCTTTTTTACCCGTTCCACCACCCCAGGAACTTTTGTTAGTTTGGCATAGAGCTTTTTATCAGACAGCGGCGCCTTAATATCGAGGAATATTTTGTCAATTAGCTCCTTTCTTAGCACAGATTCGATAGCTTCAGGATAAAATCCGTTTGTCTGTACGCCAACGAACAGTGACCGTGTCTTTGCATATTCGGCAATCGCTTCTATTGCGCCGGGCTGCATGAACGGTTCACCGCCGGAAATAACGACAGCATCTATAAAATCCTCATTTTTGTTTATGTCTTCTTCTATCTCCTGCATCTCAACGTAGTTATCGCCTTCCAGCAGGGCATAATTCTGGCAATAGAGACATCGAAACGGGCACCCCCTGAGAAATATCACCATCGATGCTTTTCCTCGCCAGTCTA
>JAUWNY010000079.1 GCA_030612405.1 Candidatus Methanophagales archaeon
GCATAAATTCTTTTCCGCGTACTCAACAGGCTCTGCTCCGGTAACAGCGACAAGTTCATCCAATAAATTCGGTATCGCTAATTTTCTGAATATCCTCGTATAATGGCAGCCATTGTGCGTAGCAACTCTTAGACCGGCAAGGCTATGCTTGCTATGCTTTATTTCCTCTTTTAGCCTGCCTCTTTGCGCCCATAGTATTTCTGAAGCGTGGGCTATATTGACCCCACCTTTGTATTTCCTGTTCACTGTGCTCAATACTTCTTCATTTACCTGCCTCCCTATTCCACTCTTCAAAATACCCGCTGATTCCATAAGCACACCGTAACTTGTTTGGCAGACCGGTGCTACATTCGGATACCCTGCTTCTTCTGCCAGGGCGAAATTCCTTGCATTTACCGCAAGCATTGTGGAAAACGGTATTTTATCGCCGTAATAAGCAAAGCCAGTACAGGTTGAGTGTCGGGGGTCGTCCATATAGTCAATGCCAAGCCTGTCAAATATGTATTTTATACTCGCGGTAATACCCGGATAGTGTGCGTCACCAATACAACTGTGGAACAAATAGATTTTATTTTCTGGAATCCTTTTCTTTACTTCCCCTGTTTCTCCTTCTTTTTTGTATTCTTTATACTCCGTTCCATCTACAATTTCCCTTATCTCGTAAAGCGATTGTTGCGGTATTTCGCGGTAAAGCCCTTTAAGTCCTAACTCCAACCGGGTCTTTTTCATATTATTATGTATCTTCTCCCATGAAGAGCCCCATTCTGGAAACTTATCCGGAGAATGAGTATCAAGTGTCACGCATAATCCTTTCTCGTAAAGTGAATTGCAGTGTATCTCTTCCTGACATTTTTCATCACAAACTGCGCTTAACCCCTCCTTCTCCCTCAAAACCTTAACTATGTCCGCTACACAAATTTCTTTTCTGCAAGCGTATTTACAGGCATGGCAAGAAAAGCACTTTTCTAAGGGATAATCCTCTATATCTCCCCCGGTGATAAGACACTCCACTAATCTTCTCGGATTGTATCTCTTATCTATTGAAGCAGCAGTGCATATCGAAGTGCACGCACCGCATTGAACGCAAGCATAAAAATTAGAGACTCGAGGGTCTGTGAGTAGCCAGTCTATCCTATCCAGCATTTTTTTATACATAAATGTTTTTTTCTCCGTTTTCGCTATTTAAATTTTTCTATTTTGTGCAGTAAGTTGCCTAATTGTATAATGATGACAACCAAAAGATATAAATAGGAGTTATCTTATACTATAAGACATGAGCACCGCGGACAATATAGTAGCTGAACTCTTCACGCATAACAAAGAACTGCACGATTTATTATCGAAAGCAATGAAACAGCGGCTTGGCGTTAGCATAGGCGAATTCAGCGAAAAGTCTGGGATACCTACAAGCACACTTTACAAAATCCTTTCTGGCGAGCGCGACCCGAACTTGCGCACCTTCAGAAGGATAATAAACACCGTACGCGAGATAGAAACCGGGCGTGCGGAAAAGAAGAAGAAATTTATCGCTATTATTTGCTCACGAGGGTGTCTGAACGCGTTGGAACAAACTACCATAAGCACGGGAAGAGACACCATTGACGTCAAGGAATATTCGGTGGCGAGCATCGAAGAAGCAATAATAGGAGCGATAAAAGCGGAAGAAGACGGTGCATCAGCCCTTGTGTGCGCGCCTATCGTCAGTTCAACCGTTGAAAAGGTGGTGAATATCCCGGTGGTAACGATAAGACCGAGTTCAAGTGTGGCAAGGGCGATTGAACTGGCAGCGAAGAAAGCAAGTTAAGAGAAAGACGTAAGTTAAAATTACAAGATAAAGATAAAACCACAGAGACACGGAGGAGGAAAGAAGGACAAAACAAATTAGAGACACAGATTAACACAGATGAAATAGTTATACTTTATATACAAAAATAAAGCAAAATCAGAAATTAAACTAAGCTAAAGGAAGGTGAGGTGTGTTTCAGGAATGAACAGGGACGTAGACATTCCCGTTAGGAAGATACGAGAAGACGTGTGGGAAGTGCCACAGTCGTATAAGGACTACATGAGAGTACCAGCGAGGATATACGCTGCTGAAGCGCTATTAGATAAGATGAAAAGTGACCGCACGCTACAGCAAACAATCAACGTCGCTTCGCTTCCCGGGATAGAAAAATATTCGATGGTTATGCCCGATGGTCATCAGGGATATGGATTTCCAATAGGCGGCGTTGCGGCTACGGACTTTGAGGAGGGTGTCATATCGCCTGGCGGAGTGGGGTACGACATCAACTGTGGCGTAAGGCTCATCCGCACAAATCTGATGGAGAAGGACGTCAGACCTCATCTGCCCGAGATACTGGACACTTTATTCGAGTATGTTCCCGCAGGGCTTGGGCTGTCAGGGAAAGTGAGGTTATCGTATAGCCAGTTAGACGAAGTGCTGAAGGGCGGCACGGAGTGGTGCATTGAGAACGGCTATGGCTGGGAAGAGGATATCGAGCGGACAGAAGAGGGCGGGAAATTAAAAGCTGCGAATCCTGAGAAGATAGACGAAAAATCGAAGAAGCGTGGCGCCCCTCAATTAGGCACGCTCGGCTCAGGGAACCACTTTTTGGAATTAGGGGTAGTGGATGAAATCTTTGATGAGCGACTTGCGAAGGCGTATGGAATAGAAAAGCAGGGGCAGGTGACCGTTTTGATTCATACTGGCGGTAGAGGCTTCTCGCATGGCGTTTGCTCCTACTACTTGAGGAGCTTTGAACGAGAGATGAGCAAGGATGCAACATTATCGAAAATACTCAGTTTAGAGCGTGAATTAGCTTGCGCTTATTTGAACAGCGACATGGGCATGGATTATTTTGAGGCGATGTGCGCGTGTGCGAATTACGCTTTTGCGAACAGACAGATTGCAATGCATTGGGTAAGAAAAGTGTTTGAAGACGTGCTTCGAAGCCCAGCGGAGGATATGGAGATAAGGCTGGTGTATGACATTGCACACAACATAGCGAAAGAAGAAGAGCATGAGGTGGAAGGAAAGAGGAAGAAATTGTGCGTGCACAGAAAAGGAGCGACGAGAGCTTTCCCCGCTGGCGATGAGCGATTGCCACCTGTTTATCGAAACATTGGTCAACCCGTACTGATTCCCGGTTCGATGGGCACACGCAGTTTTTTAGCTGTGGGTACCGAAACGGCAAAGCTCGAGACGTTTGGCAGTTGCGCTCACGGCTCGGGCAGGGAAATGAGCAGAACGGCAGCAATGAGGAAATACAGAGGTAGCGAAGTGAGAGAAGAATTAGCGAAGCGAAATATAATAGTGAAAACCCGAGAACGAAGGAAGAGAGACGTGAGGCGAAAGAGAGACATTCCGTTCGATAAATACGGTGAGCTGGCAGAGGAAGTAGCAGCGGCATATAAAGACCCTGAGGTGGTGATTCGGAGTTGTGAAGTGTCAGGGATAGCGAAAAGAGTAGCTGCTTTTAGAGCTATTGGAGTGATAAAAGGATGATTATATATCCCTAAAATTCACCGCAGAGCACACGGAATTAGAGGTTTAGTTTATTAGCGGTTCAGCTCGTTAGCTAAAACGCCAAACCGCTATCCTCGGCGCTCTCGGCGGTAATAAATCCTCTTTTCATATATCCCAGTATCTTCTTTGCACTTCTTTTACCTCTTCCACTCTTCTTCGCACTTGCTCACTCGCTCTTATTTCACTTTCTTTTACCCTTAACTTGCTCTCATCGGATAACAGCGAACTGAAAACCGATAAAGCGGATTCTGCAACGGCATCCAGGTTATATCCACCCTCTAAAGCCATTACGATTCGTCCGTTGCTATTCTTTCCTGCTATATCCTTTATCAGAGACGTGAACAGCCCAAACCCACGAGACGTCACGTTCATTGATGCCAACGGGTCGGCAACGTGTGCATCAAATCCAACGGATACGAGCACAAAATCTGGACGGAACTCCATAGCTATCGGAACTAAAATATTAGTCAATGCATATAAGTAGCCGTCATCATCGGTACCTGCTGGCAGTGGGACATTAACGGTGAAACCTTCCCCCTCCCCTTTACCCACTTCATCTATCCATCCAGTGCCGGGATAATGAGGGTATTGATGTGTGGAGAAATACAAAACAGAAGGGTCATCGAAAAACATCCTTTGCGTGCCATTCCCGTGATGCACGTCCCAGTCGGCAATCAAAACGCGGTTGATGCCATATTCCCTTTTTAAATGTTCCGCAGCAATCGCTATATTATTAAATATGCAGAATCCCATGCCTTTGTTCGGAGTAGCGTGATGTCCCGGTGGTCTTATCAGTGCAAAAACGTGCTTCATGCTATTTGACTCGTCCATTACTTCGTCAACGGCTTTTGTTACGCCTCCTGCGGCAAGCATCGCTATTTCATAGGTATCTTCGCATAATGGCGTATCCGGGTCAAGTGCGCCCCCGCCCCTTCTGCACACCGCTTCTACTTCTTTTATATATTCGGGAGCATGCACATATCGTAGTTGATCTTTCGACGCCTTTGTCGGGACAATTTTTCGCAGCTTTTCCGCAATTCCCGTTTCTTCCAGTTTCCGTATTATGGCTCTCAGTCGTTCCGCCGTCTCAGGATGAACGCCCGTGTCATGCTTCAGGTAATCTTCGTGATAGACGAATCCAGTGGAAGTGGTGGTGTTCATTTTATAGTCATTCCGAAAAGTATTAACCACAAGATTACACAGATTTCCACGAGAGAACAATAGTAACAATCCTGTTTCATGGTCCTATTTGCGTTTTTATCCATTATTAACCCCCATCTCTTGTGTTAATCTCGTGAAATCTCGTGGTTCATTATTTGCAATTTATTATTGGAATGACTATATTTTATTTTTCTGTAAATGCTTTTCTTTTTCTAAAACTAAAACTAAAATTACTAAAAGAGAAAAGTTCAAGTTTGACGTCAATTGTTAAGTAAGGGCAGGAGGCAAACGAGAAAATGAAAGAAGCATTGATAGAAGCAGGTAAAAGCTTGGTCGAAGCATTAGTAATCGTAGCCATCATAATTTCGGTTGCATACGCAGCTACGGGGACATGGCATGTGGGCTTCGCCGTCGAGTCAGGCAGCATGGAGCCAAATATGCAGGTAGGGGACCTGATTTTTGTGCAATCGCCTAATCGCACAAACATCACAACGTACGAAACAGGTGAAAAGCTCAATTATACGTCGTTTGAAAAGTACGGTGATGTGATTATATATCGCCCGAACGGGTTCTCTTCGGCAACGCCGATAATACACAGGGCGATGTATTGGGTGGAGAAAGGAGGAGAGATGCCAGATGGAAAGCCAGCCCCTCATGCAGGATACATAACTAAAGGAGACAATAACGCTGGTTTTGACCAGCCAATGCTTGGGGTTGAGCCTGTGAGACCTGAATGGGTTGTAGCCGTGGCGAAAGTAAGAATCCCTTACTTAGGGTACCCTTCTATTATGTTGAAGAAAGGTTTTTAAAGTAGAATAGATAAATAAAAGGAACATGGGAAAAAAACCAGCTCGTAAGTACACGAAAGTAACGGGACACGCGTATGTGCGAAAGAAGTATATGGGCGGAGTCCCGGGAAGCAAGATAGCGCTTTTTGATATGGGTAACCTGAGCATGGGCATGGATTTTCCTGTTGCTTTGTCCCTGGTTGCGAAAGAGGCATGTCAAATAAGGCATAACGCGTTAGAAGCAGCGAGGATTTTTGCTAACAGGTACCTGGTGAAGGAAGTGGGGCGGAACAATTTTTACTTGAAAATAAGGCCGTATCCGCATCACGTGCTGCGAGAGAACAAAATAGCTTCAGGTGCGGGTGCGGACAGGGTCTCAAGCGGGATGCGACACGCATTTGGAAAAGCCGTGAGCTCCGCCGCAAGGGTGAAGCCCGGGCAGAGGATATTAAGTGTGGGTATAGAGGCGCAAAATTTCGACGATGCGAAGGAAGCTTTGAGAAGGGCAAGTTATAAACTCCCTACTCCTTGCAGATTTATAATAGACAAAGGCGAGGAGTTACTGGGTGTGTAACTAACGGGATGAATATGAGTCAGAGTAAGAGTAGGAATGGAAGTGGAAGCGGGGTAACGCATAGTGGTGTAATTCCAATTCATGATTCCATGGAGATACGGGAAGGGGATTCGTTGCCGGAAATAAACAAAAGAATTGAGATGCTTGGTGAAAAAATAGATATACTTGGCTCGCAGATTAGTGAGTTAAAAGTGGCTTTTGAAGAACTGTCGAGGCTAAAAGAATTTTTACCGCTTAATATCAGGGTTGTAGAAGTAAGAGAGACCACGGTAGAAGAGGCGAAGCGCGAGATTTTAGAATATTGTGATAAACATAAAGGCGAAATTTTCTATCCTGACGATGTTGCAGATGAGCTTGGGCTTGACTTGAAAATAACTGTGGAAGCTACTGAGGAACTTATGAAGGAAGGGAAAGTGGAGGAGGTGAAATAATGCCTACCTATTACAATTATGGTGATGCTATAAAAGGGGAACGAATTATTTGTCAATTCAGAAAAATCAGTAAACCCAGAACGATTTCTGGGACGCATGCGCATCGGGCACTGGAGATTACATTGGATGATGCGTACTGTGTAATTAGAAAACCCTTTAGAAGGGTTTGAATAAAATCTCGTGAAAATCTGTGTAATCTGTGGTTTTAAAAAAGGAGATAAAAAAATGGAACTAGAAAAAGGAGCATATCCGAAAGTACTCGTACGACCTGTAGTGGTCGTTACGACAATATCGGAAAGAGGGATAGCAAATGCAGCGCCGTTCAGCCTTAATTCGCCGATGAGTTTTGAACCACCTCTGTACGGGTTCTCGTGCAATTCGGAACACGATACGTGGAAGAACATCCAGGCGAATGGCGAGTTTGTGGTGAACGTGGCAGGGAAAGAGCTTGGTGCGTTAATGCACGTGCTGGAAACGGATTATCCGTATGAGGATAACGAGATAGCACATGCGGGACTGACGGAAGAAAAAGCGAAGGCTGTGAAGCCACCAAGGATAAAAGAAGCGATAGCGTGGATAGAATGCAAACTGGAAAAATATGTCGAATTAGACGACCATATCTGGATAACGGGAAGCGTATTAGCAGTGGGTGTGAAGGACGAATTCTGGAAAGAACCGGGCGTGATGGACGTGGAGAAAGCGAAACCGCTATGTCACGTAGCGGGGGAGTTCTTTGCGGTGGATATGAAAGAGGCGAAGTATAAGAGAGCTTAAAAGTTTGCTTATAACAAATAAGTTACTAACAAAAAAGTTAAAGAAAGAGAAGGAATATTATATGACGGAGGACTCTGTGTTTGAAAGGTGGCTAAAGGATAGACTGTGAGTAGAGGACATTTCAAAATTCCCAAAATTCCTGAGTGTAGAATTCTTTGGATCTATCTCTGATTTACAAGTGGATAAAAATCTTTAAATAGGGTAATGTGATTAATTCTTACTATGACAGAAGAAGATGACGATGACTTACTAATATTTTCCGGTGCAGGAATATCAAAACCACTCGGCATCCCGGATATGTATAGTTTTGTCGAGGAATTTGAATCAGAAATAGAAAAGGGCATGATGGATAAGAAGGATTTACTCGATAAAATAATCAATAATGAAAAAATTGATCTCGAGGAGTTACTAAGGAGACTAAACCGAATGAGTGAATTGTTGGAGGATGAAACCTATTTAAGAATGGTGAACCCGGGAGATGATGAAAAAATGATTTTCTCTGAGATAAAGGAATTAAAAGAAAAATTAATGGATTTCGTGTATGAAAAATGCAGTAGTTTCGATGAAGAGGTTGCACAGAGGATATTTAAACAACTTTTTGACTTAAAAGATTTATTCCTCCATGATCGTTTAAAGATATTCACTACAAATTATGACATCTGCGCTGAATCAACCTATGAAAAGCAAAATCTTGCATGTACAACAGGATTTAAGACGAGAGGTATGTATCCCATATGGGATCGTACTGCCTTCAAAGATCCAAGTTATGAAATCCATATCTATAAGCTTCATGGTTCGATAACGTGGTTCAAATATGGCGATCAAATTACTCAGTTACCGCCTATTGATAGGAAAATATTCTCTTCACGAGGTGAAGAGTTATCTGTTCAAATGCTTTACCCGCTCACAGGAAAGGAAGTCTTTAAACCTCCCTTCTCCGAACTGCAATATTATTTACAAAAGACGCTTGAATCATGTTCTATGTGCATCGTTATCGGATACAGCTTCAGAGATGATTCAATCAATAGCATATTTTCTAATGCCTCCAAAGAAAATAAGGATTTGAAAATTATTGTAATAGACTCGAATGCGGACGAGATTTCAAAGAGATTGGATTTTGAAATTACAATAATTCCAAAGAGGATAGAAGATGTTGATTTGGAAGAAGAGTTTTTAAAATTTGTAAAAACAAGAGCTAATAAACTAAGGAGCAAAGCTATGCGATTACGAGATTCTCGTGAGCATAAAAAGGGCATCGAGGTTGGTAAGAAAGCAGTAAAATTGGCTCAAAGAGTAGATGATTTTGATTGCGCGGGGTATGCTGCCGGTTGCGTGAGTGATTGTTTCATGTATATAAATAATGATGAGAAAAAAATAGAATATGCTAAAAAGTCAGTGGAATTTTATGAAAAAATAGAGCAAAGAAGAGGAGCAGTGTATCACAATCTCGGAATAATTTATAATCGATTAGGAAATAAGGAGAAAGCAATTGAAAATTTTAAGGAAGCTGAGAAGGCGTATGAGAAAGAGGATAAAACTGAAATGATAGAAAAGGTACGTAAATGGATAACACAGTTAGAAAAAATAGCAGAAGAATAGCAAGAAAGTATTTTGTAAAAAAGAAAAAGAACGATAAGAATGAAAAAAGTAGTGCTTGCATATTCCGGCGGGTTAGACACCTCAGTCTGCATCCCACTGCTCAAAGAGCATTACGGGTATGACAACGTGATTGCCGTAACCGTGGACGTAGGGCAGCCAGAAACCGAGCTAAAAGAGGCTAAAGAAAGAGGTGCGAAGTTGAGCGACTCGTATAGGGAAATAGATGCAAAAGAGGAGTTTGTGCGTGATTATATCTTTCCGTTAATAAAAGCGAATGGCAACTATGAGGGTTACGTGCTCGGGACGGCGATAGCGAGACCGTTGATTGCGAAGCACGTAGTGGAAGTTGCAAGGGCGGAGAACGCAGATGCAGTCGCACATGGATGCACGGGCAAGGGTAACGACCAGCTCAGGTTTGACGCCGTTTTCAGAACCACTGACCTGGATGTGGTCGCACCGATGAGGGAGCTGAGTTTGACGAGGGAGGAGGAGAGGAAATATGCAGCAGAGCACGGCATTTTACTTAAACCCGAGCACCGGTGGAGTGTGGACGAAAATATCTGGAGCAGAAGCATAGAAGGAGCAGAATTGGAACAACCTTCTTTCGTCCCGCCTGAAGAGATATTTACGTGGACTGTTTCGGCGGATAAAGCGCCTGAAGATGCACAGACAATAAAAATTGAATTTGTGGAAGGCGTTCCTGTTTCGTTAAACGGGACAAAAATGGAGGGTGTTTCGCTACTAAAAAAGTTGAACGAAACAGGAGGCAAGCACGGCGTTGGTAGAACGGACATGATTGAGGATAGAGTTCTTGGCTTTAAGTCGCGCGAGAACTACGAGCATCCCGCAGCTACTATAATATTAGTGGCACATCGTGACCTCGAACAGCTTGTCTTAACGCGAAACGAGTTGAGGTTTAAGGATTTCGTTGATTCCGCGTGGAGTGAGTTAGTGTACCAGGGTCTAATCATGGACCCGCTTTATGATAGTCTTAATGCCTTTATAGATAAGACGCAGGAACGCCTGAACGGCTCGGTATATGTGCGATTGGAGAAGGGCGTTGCAAGAGTGGTAGGAAGAGAATCACCAAACGCATTGTATTCCGCAACGGTTTCGTTTGACGTTAAGCAAGAGCAGAAGGGTGCGGAGGGATTCTCGATGTATCATGGTTTTCAGTCGAGGATTGTGAGGAGAAAACTTTTTGGAAGCAAAAAGGTTTAGAATATTGCCAGCGAGATATTTCTCCCCTTTTTATATCGCTCCTCAAACTCTTCTATTGATGAAATCACGTACAAAAATACCTTTCCATCTTAAGGTTCGTAGAACGAATGGCGAAGGTGAAGTCATAGGGAAATAGATTCTCGGGAAAGCGTTCGAGAATCTTCTACCAACTGAAATTATATGGAGAAGAAAGGAAGAGACTGATTCATATCTCGTGGGACAATAAATTATCACAGATTGTTTCTTCAAGAATGCCTGATGATGAATTCGAACAAATATCAAAGGAGGTAGGGGTAGCCAGCCGTGAGGAGGCTTATTATTATAAGATGATGTGATAAACACCCAAGTAAAGATTCTTAGATACTCTTATCTCTCCCACCCACCATCTGGAGGAATTCCTGGAACTGTTGGACGTACTGATGGAAGTATATCAGTTCCTCGAAAGAGGTCTTCAAGTAGCGATCGCCAAGTTTCCTTTCTATTTGTTTTACGAACATTAATCTCTTCTATCCATGTTATATATTCTGTCTGTTCCATTGTCAGTGCAATCGTGTTCTTTTGCTCGTTTGTTAGCATATCCGTTTGGCTTAATGTTTTCCAATTCCATACTGTCTCTTCATCAACAAATGTTACGCAAACTCTTGGCCGATAATCCTTTCCTTGAACATCAATCCATGTTGATTCATCCAATGAACGCCTATCAATGGCTAAAGATATTCTGTCTGCGATTATATGCCTTTCGTCATCTTTTGTTAAACAGATGAGTATCACTTTATCAAGAAAATCTTCTTCTCCAAAATGATCTGCCCCCGCAGTTTTGATTGCAGTAGCAGCAGTTTTATATTTTGAGACATCCAAACCGGAGCAACTCTCAGAAATGAATTGCACTCCAAACTTTTGACCTTTGTACTCAAATGTACAGCCAATTATGGGAAACTCTGGAAACTCTATTTTACCTCTTGTACTCATAAATCGCTGTTTAGATTGGAGAGGTTGATATCCATTACCTAAACCCATCCATCCTAAAAAATCCAAGAATGCTTCACCAAAGTTGCTCTTCAAATCAACATCTGCTAATTTTGTTCGCTCAACAAGCTGAGGAAAAACTTCCAAATATAACACATTGATATCCTCAGCGATTATTTCTTTTAGTCGTTTAATAAATTCCGCGTTACCTCTTTCCGTGTTACCAACATTTCTGAAATATTCACTCATTTGAAGAATTCCTAATGCAGCGTATGTGCGTGTTATAGTTGGATTGTTCTCCTGATCTTCTGGATGATTACGTTGAATATAATTTTGGAAATCACGAAATCTTTGGAGTGCAGAAAGACATCCAAGAACTATTTCTCCAGGATAACCACTGGCTTCATGTATTAGTTCTATCGCATCTTTTTCAAAGGGGTAAATATTGAATCCAGGGGGTTTACACTTTTCAATATCTATCTGTTCAATTCCATGATATTTTTTGAAGAAACTATCCATATAATTAGCAATCATCTCGTATGCGGC
>JAUWNY010000032.1 GCA_030612405.1 Candidatus Methanophagales archaeon
AAGGACTCCCATATCTAAGATCGCAAAAGAGGTCGGTTTGAGTGAAAATGGCGTGAGATATAGACTTGAGAAGCTGGAGAAAGAAGGCTATATTAAGAGTTATACAATATTGCTAAATCCCAGGAAATTTGGTAAGAAGCTCCTTGCGATATTTAATCTGGAGGTAGAACCCAAGGCGATGAGGAGCATTTTACCTAAATTGGCAGGGCTGGACGAGTTTATTAAGATATATCAGACCACGGGACAGTTCTCGATTAACGCAATCGGTCTATTTGATAACGAAGAGAGTTTAACTATGTTTATAAATAATAAACTTCTGTTTGAGTTCCCAATCCAGAATTATACCGTTGAGATAGTGATGAGGAAGGTTAAAGATACAGATTATGAAATATAAGATTGTTCTCTTGTTGTTCATCTCCTTTTGATAGTTTATAGCTCAAAATCATCTCATTTACTTTGTCCCCTTCACGGACGACAAAGCCTTCCGGGTTTATAATCAAGCTTCCACCTAAACTGATGAACTCATTATTTGAGCCAACAGCATTGGCTTTAAGTACAAATAGGTTGTTTTCAACAGCTCTTGCAACCGGCAAAGCTCTATTTTTGTTTATTTTTCGTATTGCTTCGATTGGCTCATAAAAATGTGCCGATAAAATAAAGATAGCATCTGCCCCCAATGTTTTATATTTGGCGGCGAGCATCGGATCGTTCTGATCCCTGCAAATTAAAACGCCAAACTTAACATTACCTACCTGAAAAATTAAAGGTTCTTTACCCCTTTTAAAATAAGCTTCATCCGAGGAAGTGAGATTAATCTTGTGATAAATATGTCTTCTTCCATTCGTTAACAGGACTATTGCAGTATTAAAACGTTTCTTGCGTTCAAAATAAGGTGCTCCCACAATAACGTTCACACCTGCTTTTGTCACCTGTTTTTGAATGATATTCAACATTTCCATTACTTCATTTTGATTAACCTTACTAAAATCACGCACATAGCCAGTGATATTGCATTCCGGAAAGCAAAGAATGTCTATATCCTCTTTCGATGCCAATGAGATATATTTAGAAATGGTTATTAAATTAGCATCTATGTTATTATAAAGCTTGACTTGTGCAACGGCGGCCTTCATGATTGAAATCTTTTATTATGTACTTATTAAAACTTTACTTTCAAAGTAACTATCTCAAAAGGTTTCACCGTCAGTTCTATCCGTTCACCATCTATTTTCAATTCTTTTTTCACTTCCTCATCCTCTACCTCTTTTTCTAACATGTTCACCGCCCTGACCGATTTTGGCGCTCTAAACAGTGTTATTTCAGCATCCGTTTCTTCTCCATTCGTTTCGTAAAATCGTATAATCACTCCATTCCCCTCCTCTGCCTTTTTCAACGCAGATAAAATGACATTCTCCGGCTCTATTTTCAAAAATGATTTTCTCAGCGGGTACTTCCTATCATCTCGCAACTGTATCGCATCAAGAAGATAGTTGAACTCAAGGGCGTGCTTGTAAGATGCAGCTTCACGCCAATCGCCTTTATGCGGGTAAATGGAATATTTGAATGTGTATCTTCTCAACTCCTGCGCATCAGGAACCGGAATTGCGGGACCTGTTCTACCATCGGAGGACAGCATTAAAACGCTTCTGAGCAGTGTTAAGTAGACGTCCCCATCTCTTACCTCATTCTCGGGTATTCCCTGATGAATCACGGTCAAGCCCTTCGTTCCATCGGAATAATCAAGCCATTTCAGCGAGGGGAATACACCGCAGGGTTCCTCCACCCATTCCTCTTTTGGCTTATAGTGCCACTGGTCGGTAGGTCGAGAAACAGCGCCAAATTGAGTCCCACAGGTATAAGTCAGGGATTTCATGTCCGTCGAGAACCTGACCCTGAGCCGTGCCCTCGGATGCTTGTCCATCACGGTCGTGATGAAATCTATTCTCGGAATGTCCTTATAAACCACCATTTTCTTTGAACATTCGAGGAATTTATGCCGCCATATAAGTGGCTCCCGTTTCTCCGTCAGCCGGTATGGCCATCGAAGGGAAAAATAATTAGTTTCGACATTGATAACACGTCTCAGGGGACTTTTATCTATAAAGAAGTTCTCTAACCTGAATGAGCCGTACTTCACTCCTTCTCCCTTTTCTGTTTTCAACGGGATACCCAGCGTTTGCCGGTGATAGTAGAGGTCGCCGGTTTCTTCCTCCAGCACAAGCTCATTCGCCGTGCAAATCTTCTCTTGCTCCGCTCCTCTCTTCCCCATTGACACATCAATCAATCCGGTGGCTGGGTCCACCGTAACCCCAAAGAACCGGTTTTCTATGGTGTTGCCCCGGATCATGATATAATCAGGCGCATAAGCATACCGTCTCGGCTCACGCTCAAGGATTTTATACACCTTGTACCCCATTGCTGGAACCGTAGGAACGAACCCTATGCAGGCAAATCGCAACGAATCATCATCATACCGCGTGAATTTTATGACTTCTATTTCTATTTCCTCGTCTCCACTTTTTAATCCGTTAATCGCTACCAGTTTACCCTTGTCAAAATGCAAGTTCATCTCTACCCAGTTCTTCACTTCCCACGACAGCGAGTTAAATACGATTATGTCCCCGTAGCCATAGTCGTAGCTCGGCATCGCTGCTGATACCTTCATAGTGCTTTGAGATTCGGCCTTTGCCTTTGCTTCCGCATCGATTACTTGATTACTCGTGCAAAGGCAGCGGGCTGCCAGTTCAGTATTGAAAAAGTCATGGAAGTGCCTCACCTCATCGTAACCCTCGTCCATACCTGTTCCCGGGGTCACATCATGAAATGCGATATACAGAATTTTTCGCCATGCAATTCTCATGCCCTCGGAGGGATCGAGGTCATTCAGGAGATAGTTTACCGCGCTCCATCGCTCGCAACACGCCAGCCATGCCTCATACATGCAAAGCTCCTGCTTTATCCACATTCTGCTCGAGCAGCAATTTGGAAATACTTCTGAGTACTTACCCGAATACATCTCGCCCTTCCGCACGTCCATCTTGATATTCCGGTCTTCTATTTCCTTCTCCAGTGCCTCAAAGAATTCATGCGGCGTGGCTATCTTCATCTCCGCTACTTTCCCTCGCTCGTCATTCCACGTGCGCACCGCTTCTAATGTCTCTGGCTGTGGTATCGTTACTCCACTCCCGGAAGGCATCAGGATGTGTGAGGTCACCGCCAGGTTCTTGAGTTTCTCATAGCTCTCATCCAGCTTTGTCAGGTCTAATCCTGCACGGTACCCTAAAGGCATCCAGTGAGCTAAAATCCGCGTCCCATCCAGGGCTTCCCAGAGGAATTCCGATGGTTTTCGCTTCGTTGCACCCCTTCTGAAAGCGACATAGCGGTATCCGGATTTTTTGTATATCTGCGGTAGCTGGGCATTCAACCCAAAGCTGTCTGCCTGCCACATTACCGGCACGTCAACCCCGAACTTCTCCTTCGCGTATCTCTTACCAACCAGGATTTCCCGTATCAACGTTTCCCCCTCCGGGAGCATTGTATCCGCCATCAGATATTCCCCGTCGGCAATTTCTATCTTACCGTTCTGTATGCTCTTCGCAATCTTTCTGAATACTTCCGGATACCTCTTCTCCAGCTCCTCCAGCAGAAACGTCTGCTCTATCAGGAACTTGTAATCTGTCTGCTCAACAAGCTCTGCCACCTCCTTCAGAATGGCCACCATGTTGATGTAAAAATAATCCTCCTTCGTGAATACCCAGATGGCATCATAATGCGTGTGCGGAACGAGATAAATCGTATCTTTTCCTTCTCCTTCTTTCTTTCCGTTTGCCATAGCTCTCGGTTAATATTTCTCGATTATTAAATACATCTACGATAAAAAAAGTTTAAATGCGTTTGCTATATATAATAAATTATCATCAAACGAAAGGGGTGTGAGCGGTATAATGGTTGAACAAAAAGGAAAATACAAAATTATCGTAATGGCTGCCCTTTTAGGTATCTGCTGCCTTCTCACGTATTATTTTCATGTGCATGAAGTGGTTTTTACTCACTTCTTTTACGTTCCAATTATCTTAGCATCGCTGTGGTGGAGAAGAAAAGGTTTAGCTGTGGCAATATTTTTGGCATTATTGCTAATTTTCAGTCCCTTTCTTATTGGAATGGAAGCGGAGACCATTAATGATTTAATGCGATCTGCTATGTTTGTGGTTATTGCCCTGGTGACTGCTATGTTAAGTGAGCGAATTGGGATGATGATTGACAGCCTCAATCGAATTGGCGGTGAAGTAGCAAGGGTAGCAAGGGAAGTAGGAGTAGAAGGGAATCTTGGCGCGCAGGGAGAAGTGCCGGGTGTTGCAGGAGTTTGGAAGGAGCTGACTGATAATGTGAACATGCTGGCTGCAAACCTGAGTGATCAGGTTAGAGATATTGCTAAGGGAGCCACCGCGTTAGCCGATGGTGACCTCACACAAAAAATCACGGTGGATGCAAAAGGAGAGATATTGCAGCTCAAGGAGACGATTAACAGCATGGTTGATAAAGTCAATCTAATTGGCGGTGAAGTATCAAGAGTAACAAGGGAAGTAGGCGTAGAAGGGAATCTTGGCGCACAGGGAGAAGTGCCGGGTATTGCGGGGACCTGGAAGGAGCTGACTGATAATGTGAACATGCTGTCTGCAAACCTGAGAGATCAAGTTAGAGATATTGCAAAGGTAGCTAACGCATTAGCCAACGGAGACCTCACACAAAAAATCACAGTGGACGCAAAAGGAGAGATACTGCAGCTAAAGGACACCATCAACAGCATGGTTGATAAAGTCAATCTAATTGGCGGAGAAATAACAAGAGTAACAAGGGAAGTAGGAGTAGAAGGGAAACTTGGCGCAAGGGGAGAAGTGCCGGGTATTGCGGGGACCTGGAAGGAGCTGACTGATAATGTGAACATGCTGGCTGCAAACCTGAGAGATCAGGTTGGAGACATTGCAAAGGTAGCTAACGCATTAGCCAATGGAGACCTCACGCAAAAAATCACGGTGGATGCAAAAGGAGAGATACTGCAGCTAAAGGACACTATCAACAGCATGGTTGATAGCCTCAACGCCCTTGTTATCCGGGCGAGGGATTCCGCCAATAGGGTTGCCTCAGCCGCACAGGATTGTAGAGCCTCGAGTGCCGAGATGAGCACATCTATAACGCAGGTAGCAGCATCAGTGCAGCAGATAGCAAAGGGTGCACAGGAACAGGCACGGAAGACAGAGGCGGCATCCAGGTCTGTTGAGCAGATTTCAAAGGCTGCTACCGAAGTATCTGGCAGGGCGGATGAGGTGAACAAGGCAGCATCTGCTGCGAATGAGAGTATCCAGGGATGTCGTAAAACAGCGGGTGACGTTGCCGAAAGCATGCAGAGAATATCAGAGGTGGCAGAGAAAACATCAGCAACCGTTGATGGCATGGCGCAGCGGGCTGAGGAAATTACCAAGATACTGAGTGTTATCACCGACATCGCATCCCAGACAAACCTGCTTGCCTCGAATGCCGCAATAGAGGCTACGAGAGCTGGTGAGGCAGGCAAGGGGTTTGCTGTGGTTGCAGGAGAAGTGCGCAGGCTTGCAGAGAGCAGCAAAAAATCCGCAGACGAGATTGCAGAACTTGTGCGGTCTGTACAGAAGGAAACGGCATCTGCTTCAGAGGCGGCGAAAACAATGGCAGAAATTGTAACAGCAGGCATGGAAGCAACAGCTAAATGCCCACCGGCTCTTGATAACGCCGCATTTACAATGGAGCAGACGTTAAATGCAGCGCAGGCGATTTCAGAAGCAGCAGCACAGCAGAAAACGAGTATTGGGTCCGTTGTAAAGATGGTGGAGAAGGTATCCACGATTGCCGAGGAAACAGCATCAAGTTCTGAGGAGTCCGCAGCATCTACCCAGCAACTAACCTCCGCTATGGAACAGCTCACAACTTCAGGTAAGGAGCTGGCAGGCATTGCCGCAGAACTCCAGGATGCAGTAGCAAAGTTCAAACTCGGTGGTGAAGCGGCGGAGGTCGAAGCAGCCAAAAAAAGTGCTAAGAGAAAATAAATAAATCACAGGGGCTTTTTCTAAAAGAAAAAGTATTTAAATACGTTTGCTATATATAATATAAAATATCATCGAATGAAAGGGTTGTGGGTGGTATAATGGGTGAACAAAAAGAAAAATACAAAATAATCGTAATGGCTGCCCTTTTAGGTATTTGCTGCTTTCTCACTTATTATTTCCATTTTGTACTTGAACGTGGCACAGTTTTTACCCACTTCTTTTACATTCCGATTATCATAGCATCGTTGTGGTGGAGAAGAAAAGGTTTAGCTGTGGCGATATTTTTAGCAACGTTGCTAATTTTTAGTCACTTTTTTGTTAGACTGGAGGCGGAGACTATTGATGATTTGCTTCGAGCTCCAATGTTTATAGCTGTTGCCCTTGTATCAGCTATTTTAAGTGACCGGATTGCGAAGATGGTTGACAGCCTCAATCTAATTGGCAGTGAAGTAGCGAGGGTAGCAAGGGAAGTAGGAGTAGAAGGGAATCTTGGCGCGCAGGGTGAAGTGCCGGGTGTTGCGGGGGTTTGGAAGGAGCTGGCTGATAATGTGAACATGCTGTCTGCAAACCTCAGAGACCAGGTTAGAGATATTGCTAAAGTAGCCACCGCATTAGCCAATGGTGACCTCACCCAAAAAATCACGGTGGATGCAAAAGGAGAGCTACTGGAGCTAAAGGACACTCTCAACAGCATGGTTGACAGCCTCAACGCCCTTGTTATCCGGGTGAAGGATTCCGCCAATAGGGTTGCCTCATCCGCACAAGATATTGCAGCTTCGGGTACCGAGATGAGCACATCTATAACACAGGTAGCAGCATCAGTGCAGCAGATAGCAAAGGGTGCACAGGAACAGGCACGGAAGACAGAGGAGGCATCCAGGTCTGTTGAGCAGATTTCAAAGGCGGCTACTGATGTATCTGGCAGGGCGGATGAGGTGAACAAGGCAGCATCTGCTGCGAATGAGAATGCTCAGAAATGTCGTAAAATAGCGGATGAAGTTGCCGAAAGCATGCAGAGAATATCAGAGGTAACAGAGAAAACATCCGCAACCGTTGAGGCATTGACGCAGAGGGCTGAGGAAATTACCAAGATACTGAGTGTTATCACCGACATTGCATCTCAGACAAACCTGCTTGCGTCGAATGCCGCAATAGAAGCTGCGAGAGCTGGTGAGGCAGGCAAGGGGTTTGCTGTGGTTGCAGGAGAAGTGCGCAGGCTTGCAGAGAGCAGCAGAAAATCCGCAGACGAGATTACAGAACTTATAAAGTCTGTACAGAAAGAAGTAGCATCTGCTTCAGAGGCAGCGAAAACAATGGCAGAAATTGTAACCGCAGGCATGGAAGCAACAGCTAAAAGCCCACCGACTTGTGATAAAATCTCGTTTACCCTGCAGCAGACGTTAAATGTAGCCCAGGCGATTGCTGAAGCAGCAGCCCAGCAGAAAACGAGCATTGGATCTATTGTAAAGATGGTGGAGAAGGTATCCACGATTGCTGAGGAAACAGCATCAAGTTCTGAGGAATCTGCAGCATCTGCCCAGCAACTAACCTCCGCTATGGAACGGCTTACAACTTCAGGTCAGGAGCTGACAGGCATAGCAGCAGAACTCCATGATGCCGTAACAAGGTTCAAACTTGGCGGTGAAGCGGCGGAGTCAGCCCAAAAAGCGCTAAAAGAAAATAAATAATGAGGCGATAATACATGTCAGGAGAAAGAACCGTTGCAAATGCAGTGGAAACGAAACCTTATGTAATCTTCAAACTCGGAGATAAGGAATTCGGCGTGGATGTGATGAACATAAAGGAGATTGCAAAGATAACAACAATTACGAGGGTTCCTCACTCCGCGGATTTTATTGAGGGCGTAACAAATCACCGCGGCAGCCTGGTCACGGTAATAAACCTCAGAAAAAGGTTTGGTCTCGAGCCTAAGGAGATAGATGCGGATTCAAGGATAATTATAGCAGGATTTGAGGACAATCCTGTTGGCATGCTTGTTGATGCTGCTGAAGTATTGATGATTTCTGTAACAGACATTGACGCAACGGCTAAGAATGTCACAGCGGAGATTTCTAAGGAGTATCAGATGGGCGTGGGTAAGATTGAGAACAGACAAATCATCTTACTTGACCTGAAACAAGTGTTGGCGAAGGAGGAAGGGTAAGGATGCAGGATACAAGATACAGGATGCAGGATGCAAGATACAGGATACAGGATAAAATGTTCCTTTGATCAAACTTTCTTTTCAAAAGAAAGTTTGTGTTATAAAAAGGAGAGGAACAAATAAGAAATGGAAAAGGAAATGGAAAAGGGAAAGGAAATGAAGAAGGTAAAGATACTGCTGGTGGACGATTCTACATACATAAGGACGGTTCTTGGCAGCATAATAACCGAGGCAGGATTTGAGGTCGTAAGTGAAGCTGCAGATGGCGAAGAGGCAATTCGGAAGTATATGACCCTCAAACCCGACCTGGTATTGATGGACGTTATAATGGAACCCATGAACGGAATGGAAGCGACGAAGGCGATACTTGATAAAGACCCTGAGGCGAAGATATTGATGGTTACGGTGTTGGAGGACAGGGGGTTATTTGCGGATTTGATGAAGATAGGAGCAAAAGGCTATATCATGAAACCGTTTTCAAAAGATAAAATTGCAAAGAAAATAAAGGAAATTATGGGGGAATAAAGGAGGATGCAGGATACAGGATACAGGATACAGGATAATGGATTCGAAGAAGAAATGCTGGAGCAAATATTGAAGACCGCCGCTTTAAAGTCTCTGATTTATTTGCAATTCTTTATTGGCAGACTGATCAAAGTCGAATCGCTATCCATCCACTGGACAGCTCAGCAATTAAGAATAGGAAAGGATTTTGTTATATCCCGAATAGAGTTAACAGCGAAAAGCGAGCCGGTTGGAAGTATATACCTTATTTTTCCATTTGAAATCGCACACCGACTTACAGAAGACATGTATGGGGACTTGATTCCGGAGATCTCGCATAAACATGTTTTAGACATGGTCGAGGAGATGACCAATATTGTTTCTGTTCCTCTCAGTGAGACCGCCACTTTTTTTTCACGTAATTCGCCTGTCATTCCTTCGGTTGCTCATATAGTCAGCTATGATGAGTTCAAATCTTTACCGTTAGCGGAGGCATTGGCTTTGAAATTAAAAATGGATGGCGAAATGAACGGGAATATATACTTTATAATGGAGGGAGGGACCGTAAAGAAACTAAAGAGAATGCTGAGAAGGAGGGAGAGGGAATAATGATAAACGTGCTGGTGGTGGATGACTCATCACTGATGAGGAGGATGGTATCAGATATGCTGAACTCGGCATCAAACATACGAGTAGTTGGCACTGCCAGGGACGGCATGGATGCAGTAGAAAAAACAGAAAAACTCAGACCCGATGTGGTAACGATGGACGTAGAGATGCCGCGGATGGATGGATTGACTGCTTTGTGCTGCATAATGGCGAAAACCCCGGTACCCGTCGTGATGCTCACGGCAATGGACAAAATAGAAGCTGATTTGGCTGTGAAGTCTTTTGAGTACGGCGCAGTGGACTTTGTATCAAAACCCGGCAAAACCATTTCATTAGACATAGAAGAAGTGAAAAATGAGCTGATAAGCAAGGTCAGGGCTGCCTCAACCGTGAACGTGGAAAAAATGATTTTTAAGGTTGTGGAAAGAAGATTCATAGAAAAACTGTTGATACCACCAAAAAGCGACAAAAAAGTCCTGATTATCGGTGCATCCACAGGAGGACCGAATGCACTATCAGAAATCATTCCGAAACTTCACAGAACCTTCCCATTAGCTGTTTTGATTGTTCAGCACCTGCCAGTTGGGTTCACAAAAAGCTTTTCAGAAAGACTGAGCTGGCAGGGTTCTATTGCATTGAAAGAAGCGGAGGACGGGGATGTTATAAAACCGGGTCAGGCATTCGTTGCACCGTCAGGTTATCATATAGCGGTAAAAAACGGTAGGATAGGATTAAATAAGCGACCAGAGGGGGATGGTATGAGAAGCATAGACGTAGCAATGAAATCCGCAGCAGAAGCATACGAGGACAAGGTTATTGGCGTGCTGCTCAGCGGTATGGGAAAAGACGGTGCAGAGGGTATGCGGGCAATAAAGGAAAAAGGGGGCTCGACTATTGCGCAGGATGAACTCACAAGTGTTATATTTGGTATGCCGAAGGCAGCAATAGACATGGGTGTTGTGGACAAGGTTGCTCCACTGCCTGATATTGTGGATGAAATAATAAGGATATTGTGATAAAAATACGCAAGTTATTTATCTACCCACAATCTATTTAAAATAAAAGTCAGGAGGAGAAAAATGAAAGGAGTAATTGTACTTGCCTTGAAGGAAATGGTGATAGAGAAATTTGGAATAGACAAATGGAAAAATGCATTAGAAAAAGCAGGGATTAAGAAAGAGCCTTTGATTTTGCCAATATCAAATGTTGATGATCAGATTTTTTTGAGAGTAGTTAATTCACTCTGTGATGTTCTAAACATATCCTTCATTCAAGTGGCAAATGCATTTGGTGATTATTGGGTCAATGTGTATTCACAAAAAATGTATCGTGTTTATTATGAAGATGTCAAAACGGCAAAGGAATTTTTGTTGAAAATGGATTCAGTCCATGTTGCTACTACAAAAAGTATACCCGGTGCTAATCCGCCGAGATTCGAATATGAGTGGAAGGATGAAAAGACCCTGATTATGAAGTATAAATCCCGACGGGGCTTGATAGATTTCATGGTGGGGTTAATTAAAGGGGTTGGCAAATTGTATAAGGAAGATATAAAAGTAACTAAACTTGGCAGCGATAAAGTCGAAATTGTTTTTCCATATTGTTAAAAATTACGGAACCCAGAAATATATTTATTTCTTTGGTAAAGTTAACTTTCTTTTTTAAAGAAAGGTTTGTGATAAGATGGTTGACGTATCAAAATATAAGGAACTGTTCATAAACGAGTCAAGGGAGCATCTACAAAGTATAAGTAGAAATCTGCTGACGTTGGAGAAAGAGCCAGAGAACACGGATGCAATAAATGAAACGTTCAGGTCTGTGCACACACTGAAAGGCATGGCTGCCACAATGGGCTGTCCTGACATGGAAAACCTATCGCATGAAATGGAGAACGTGCTTGACGTGCTGAGGAAAGCAGGGAAAATAGAGAAAGGAACAGAAACAGTTGACGTTCTGTTAGGATGCCTTGACGGGCTTGAAACGCTTGTTGAAGATGTCGCATCCGGGAAAACGGTCGAGCGTGATTTAACAGCACTGTATAAAAAGCTGGATTATATTCTACCGACAAAAGAAGGTGTTGAAGTATCAGTAGCACCCGTTAGGGCAGAAGAGAAAAGGGAGCGGGAGGAGGCAGGCAGGGAAGAAAAGGTCGGTCCTACAATAAGGATAGGCATAGAAAAAATACAGGCATTGCAGAACCTCGTGGAGGAATTATCAATAGCAAAGATGAGGCTTCTCCAGATAGCGTCAAAACATGCCATCCCTGAACTCAATGAGATAACGGCTACAACACACCGGCTCACATCCGAACTACTGGACAGGGTAATGGAGATGCGCATGTTCCCGGTTGCATACATATTTGACCGGTTTTCAAGAACCGTGCGGGATTTAAGCATGAAAACAGGAAAAGAAGTAGATTTCGTTGTATCCGGTAAGGAGATAGAACTTGACCGCCTTGTGCTTGATGAGATAAATGATGCAGTAATGCATCTGCTTCGTAATGCGGTGGACCATGGAATAGAAAAACCAGGGGAGAGGGAAAAGGCGGGCAAAAAGGATACGGGAAAGGTCATGTTAAGCGCGCGGAGAGAAGGGAACAATGTTGTCATATCTGTCGAGGATGATGGCAGAGGACTGGATATAGAAAAAATCAAAAAGACAGCAGTAGAAAGAAAAATCATAACCAACGAAGAGGCATCAAGGATGCGTGACGGGGATGTTTATGAACTTCTGGGTGCGCCAGGGCTGAGTACGACAAAAAAGATCACCGACGTTTCAGGCAGAGGTGTGGGTTTTGATGTGGTGAAATCAAAAATCAAATCACTGGGTGGCAGCGTCAGAATATCAACAGAAAAAGGCAGGGGTACAAGCGTTGAATTGCGTCTGCCTTTGACTACCGCCATTATTCAATCTTTACTTGTGGGTGTGGAAAAAGAAAAATATGCCATTCCATTAGATTCTGTCAGGGAAATAGTGGCAGTGGGTGAAAAGGATTTGAAAACCGTTGAAGGAAAAGAAACGTTCGGATACCGGGAACAGGTTCTGCCGCTGCTGAGACTGAAAAACGTTTTGAACGTCCCGGGAAACAAAGATAAAGATAGGTTTGGTCCCGTTGTGGTGGTGGAACGAGACGAAAAATTATTTGGAATTATGGTTGGCACACTTCTTGGTCAGCAGGAAACGGTAGTCAAGCCGTTGGAAGGAATGCTCAAAGGCAGGAAAGAGTTTGCAGGCGCAACAATACTCGGCGATGGCTCGGTTGTGCTCATCCTGGATGTAGGGGGGTTGGTATAGGATGCAAGATATAGGATGCAGGATGCAGGATGCAGGATGCAGGATACAAGATGCGGGATACAGGATATGTGCTCAATAAAGAGTTGGAAATCCTAAATCCTAAGCACCAAATCCTAAATAATATCAAAATCCAAAATCCCAAAAGGAAGGTCTGTTTTGAATTTTGAGTTTAGATATTGGAGTTTGTTTAGAATTTAGAGTTTAGTGCTTAGAATTTATACCACAAGATATTGAGCAATTACTCTACATCTAACAACCACGGTTCTTTTAATCCTGCAGGGCAATTCAACTTCATCGGGCATTCACCACAGTTTCTATCCGCTTTGACGCAACCAGCAAGCTTAGAATATGCGAATGCAAGCCTTGCTCCTTCTTGCTTGACACCTTTAAACTCCCTCGCCGTTTCAACTGCTTGCTTTGATACCTCCATTGGGTAATATCCTCTCCACCAGACGTTTTCAAGACCCGTTTTCAAGGCTGCCTGTCCGATTTCGTCCATTCTCCTCTTCGTAGGTCCTGGATGATAATATAAAATATAATTGGGTCGGAACGGTATGATGCGCAGCGGCACGGAAGGGTCAATAGAAGCGAGGAACTGTGCTATTTCTTCTATTTCTGTATCGTTTATCCCGGGTATCACAATGGTTCTGAATGCACGTATCTTATCTTTACCTTTTCTGATGAGATATTCGGCATTGCGCAGCACCGGCTCAACTGGCGCTCCTGTTATCGCCCGGTGCGTGTCATCGTGAAACGCCTTTATCTCGAACGTAACGTAAGAACAGAGGTCTATAATATGTTGAAGGGTCTTCTGAGTCGCAAACCCGTTTGTGGCGAAACCCACGCCCAATTCCGGCATCTTTTCCCTCGCCTCTTCCACCACCTTTGCGATATACGGAAAATGTATTGTTGGCTCCCCACCCGTAAAGCTTATTTTATCCACGTGCATTGCCTTTCCATCTGGTGAATTAATCCTGCGAATTGCCTCTGCTGCAAGCTCTTTTGGGTCTATGTAGCCTCGGTAGAACCAGCCACTGCCAGGATACTGCGAAAGCCGATAGGCATTGCAGTAGATACATTTGAAACTACAGCCGAGCATCGTCACCGAATAACTTCGCAGAACCTGTGCAAGGCTGCAGTAGGCAATCTCGGGCATACCAACGCCGCAAACGCCGGGTTCTCCTTCCAATCGGTTAACACCGCATTTCCACTCGCATAGCTCGCATTTCTTAAACTCTCTTCCCCATATTGTCATTGCTTCTATATAACGTATGGCTTTCTTCTATTTAAGACACAGATTTACGCAGATATATGAGGCGATATTAGAAGATTTTTAGATTATCGATGGAATAATTAAAAACCTTCGGAGATGTAGAGCATTTTGCAGGGAACAGTGAGCTGTAAGCAGGAAAAAGACATTATTTAACCGCCTCACGATTCCTCTCCCTCATCCTGCAACATGCGTACATAGAGCGCATCACTGATGCGGAAGCCAGCTATGTTACGTAGCTCGTCCAACTGAGGCTTGACTGCACTCAGTGAAGAAGCGTTGCTTACAGCGCTCATATCATATTTGTTGATTGATCTGTCGGGTTTATGTCGGGTTTATGTCGGGTTAGAATATACTTTGTTTCTCTCCCTGTTACACCTACTTTTTGACCTTGCCTTTCTTTTCAATCAACTTTTTAATGGCTTTGCACCGCATTTAAACCGCATTTGCACTGCATTATTTGATGACATAATAGGTACCTCTACCAACACCTTCTTTATCAATTAAGCCAAGAAACTTTAATTTGGATAATTCCCTAAGAGAAGTATCATTAGAAACTTTAAGTAAACCTGCACACTCACTCGTTGTTATTCTTCCATTCTTCTTGATATAGTCAATTATTTCTCTCTGTCTTTTGTTCAAGACATACCTTTCTTCCTCAAACTTTTCTTTTGTTGAGAACAAAGTAACAAGAGTACTACTCTTAGTGGATTTTATCTCTGGCATTCCAGGATTTAAAGGATGCTCGTTGTGTTCCTTAATAATTTTATCCCAACCCTCTCCCAATTCTTCGATATACTCAACTTTAGCCAAAACCTTTGTAATTGTTGGGTTTCTGGAGTATTGTTCGGAGATTATGTTCTCTGGAGTAATCCATGCTGGCAAACCCCCAATGTTATAAAATTCAATCCTATCATCAAATACTTTAATAATAATTTTACCGCCTTGATCTTCATAATCTCGATGGCAAACAGCATTGGTAATTAGTTCTCTCATAGAAAACATCCCATATTCTGGGATATCCCTTCTCCTGACCTCTCCTGGAACTAATTTTGACATTAGAGCAGTATGTTCAACAAGATAGTTATTACAATTATCAATTTGTTGAAATAAATTTCTTGTAAACTCTTTGTAATCTAACTTCTCTCCAAAGATTTCTTTTTCTTTATATCTTCCTAATGCAATATATGCATTTATAAAGAATTTTTGAAGATTTTTGCCAAATAACAAGATTCCTGCATTCGTTGTTTTATCCTTTTTTATACAACCTAATGATCTTAACAAATTTACTGGTTCACTCTCAATTATTTTTTTAGATGTTTTTTCATACAAAGGAATAAAGTTTTCTTTTACAAATCCCCAATCTATATCCTCTAATGTAGCTTCTTCACAAATTTCTGAATCCCAATACCTTTTCCTCTTCTCTAAAATAATTCTTTCCAATTCCTCTGGAGGGACAACAACATTTTCAGTTCCAACTCTTTTGTAGGCAATTCCATCTAAATAATAGGGTTTATTCTTTCCTTCACTGATTATAACCTCGATAATTCTCTTCTCTTCAACTTCTAAAACTTCAATCCCCGGGATTATTTCAGGTTTTATCCTCTGCCGGATTTTCTGAGATACTGATTTTAAGGTTTGATCAGAAACCGCCTGCCCAACAATTTTTCCTTTACTTATTCCAAAATAAACTCTTCCTCCTTTATGATTCAAGAAACTACAAACTGATTTTAAAGCCCTATCTAATTGAGCGGTAGATTTTTTAAATTCTACTTCTTCTGATTCCCCTTTTTTAACCAATTCCGATAACTTCTCGCTCATACTATACTTTGTATTTTGTTCAGATCCCGCGGCCTCATTCGCGTGGCATGGGCAACTTCACGCGGTATTTCAATCGATATCGTAGATGACATTCTTAATCTTCTACTGAGGATTTTGATTTACTCCTTGTAATAGTCTCTTCTTTATATACTTTTGTGGTATTTTCACTCGTTTTTGGGGTTTTTTCAAAATCCTCTACTATGATATAATGTTATTTATACCTTCTTTAAATATAAATTTTTCAGGATGACAAATCCACCCTTATTGTTTTACCTTCCATCACTGCTTCTTCCGAAATTTTCTTTTTTACTTCTGACATTACTGTCCCATTCTTTATGGCTTTTATTGTGTATGGAGAAGCGAAAACGTCAAAACTTGTCCATCCCTTGCTCGTCCATCCTTCAACCGGTTTTTCCGTCGAATACGGCACGATGAACTCATAAGTGCCATCCGATAACGTCCTTTCGGAATACACAAATTCTCTTCCCTGATTTGTGGTGATGTTTGTGGATATTTCAACAACAGAGCCATTAGGCGCAGTTCCTTCTATTCTCGCTCCTTTTACGTATTCGAACGTCTTCACAAAACTCACAGGCTCTATATATTCCGGTGTCCATGCTTTTATGTTCGGTTGTCCTGTTCTGACGCCATAAAGGTAAACGTTTAGCTTTCCTTCCTTCCTATTGATGTTAAACATGTTTTCATTTGTATTGTCTCGTATTGTCCACCGGGTCCCGTCGGGTATTATTTTAACCGTGATATCCTCGGAGAGCGAAAAGCCAGTGGAATTAAGTGCACTGCTCAATATTTCTGGTATACTTTCATTATCCAGAACATCCTCTATTCCAACTCCTGCGGGCATACTGAACAAATACCCGTGAAGAACCTGCGCTTGCGACTTTGTCGTGCTATAATCACCGGAAAAAGGTCGCCAATACATGCTCCCCTTGTTTTCGTCTATAATAACCAAAGGAAGAACAAAAGAGGGAGTCTCATGCACCAACCGGTAGTGAGCTAAGGCGGGTATGCCTTCACCATCTATATCCACACTTGCGCCGTCAAATATATGCAGCCGTGCTTCCATCGTATTGTAATAGCGTGAAAGAGAGTTATAGTATCCGGGGTTACCAGCCCAGACCGTTATCGCACTGAACTTTGGCGTACGACCCAACCAGGAGCATATCCCCCACGCATCTGCCATCTCTAAGTCGCTTATCACATATCTTGTGCCGAGTTCGTCTAATATCCAAATCGCTTCCTCTTCATTGCTCGACACAAAGAACGTGCATGCTCCGGGGCGTATCGAGCCGTTTTCATTTGTACCCCCTATACCACCTTGAAACGGGTTGGAATTCGGTATGCGATGTGCATAAAGCGTTATCACGTGCCCGTAATCCCACCAGCTCATCACGCCGTATGCGCTATCGGGATATTTGTAATCCTCATTACGCGGTGGTGCTTCGTATAGCGCATAGTAATCCACTCCAGGGTCAGGGGTGTTGTTTCTCATCCATAACAGCGATTCATACCAGTCAGCGTGGAACACAGAAGGACCAGCCTTGGCGTGATAATATGCACGCTCAAAATTCTCCGGCATATTAGCAGGAAAGGGATTAGCTATATTGAGCGGGAACGGATAAAAAAGAATGAACATCACTACGAATACTACTATGATGCGATTTGGAGCGGCGTATTCCTTTATCTTTGTCTTTGCCCTTGTCTTTGTGATGCCCGTCTCAGGCACTTCTTTTTTCTTACTTTCTACCCTCTGTCTTTGCTCCTTTTCCTTCTGCTGCTGCTTTGCTTTCTTCCCTTTAATTCTTTTTTCTTCTGCTTTCGGTTTTCCCGTCTCAGCGAAAAAAGCGAAGCTCAACTGGGTCACCCGAACGGCGAATAAGCCGCAGAGTAGCGCCACGTTTACCGCGTAATAATACACAAACCGATTTTGACCAATAGGAGGGGGACGAATACCAAACATGTCAAATATCACGCCCAACAAGAGCAGGTCTATAGAACACCAAACGAGAAACAGGGTCTCTTCTGGTCTCCATTTCTTTATTACTCCGTAAATAACAAATGCAAAAGCAGCAAGCGAGACGTAAAAGCAGGTAGAGAATTGCCCTAAGGCGGCGCCCAGTGTCATTGGATGCATTTC
>JAUWNY010000086.1 GCA_030612405.1 Candidatus Methanophagales archaeon
ATGCCCACGAGCTCAAAACTCTTTTCAGTGACAAGCTCAGATTGGTTAAAAAGGGATATTTCTTGGATTATAATCATGTTATCGCAATGCCCAAGAAACATCTTTATTAAAATTAATGCTAATATGACATTGTCAAATTAAAGTGCCTGTCTAATAGGAGGAATACCCCTGCCACCGCATCGCTTAAGGCGTCCTTAACGGCTAAGGCAACAGCAAGCCCAACCAAAACTGAGGCACCTATGAGTGGCATGAAAATCTCTTCTAATTCCAGTTCATGCGTGACATACATCAGAACAGCGAACCATAAACCATACACTACGATTCTTCGCAAGAGGTTCTGCACATCCAAAGGCAGAACGGTGGTGCTTAAGAATCGCCTAATAAGCCTTTTAGTTAAACCAATTACAAAGAAAGCGACTACCAGGACCAGTATCACTTTCAAATACGGCACAACCGCTTGAGATACATTCAATATATCCGTCAAATCCATTTATAATCACTTTCTTCCATTTTTTTTCACTTCTGATGCACTTACTACCACAGCACCTTTTTCAAAGGGCAAATCCCCGTGCATCAACGCATTCTTTTTAGATGTAACTATATAAATAACTATCGGTTCATAATTTATAGGAGCTATTGTAAGCAAAACAATCATGAAATTCGACCCCAAACAAATAAGAGAAGAAACGAGCAAGGATTTCGAAGCCGCATGGATGGCTGGCACGAGATATTTAAGTGAGAGAAGCCTCAATGAAAAATACCCGAGGTCGGTGCGTGGGTTGAGCTATGGAAAACCCCATCCCGTGTTTGAAACCATCCAGAAGCTGCGAGAAGCGTATCTGCGGCTCGGGTTTGAAGAAGTCATGAATCCCGTGATAATAGAAGAGGAAGAAGTGAAGAAACAATTTGGAAAAGAAGCGCTTGCGGTGTTAGACCGCTGCTATTATCTCGCGGGACTGCCTCGTCCGGACATTGGCATTTCCGAGGTAAGGGTGAAGCAAATGAACTCCTTCTTTGATAAGGACCTCTCGAAAGACGAAATGGATGCGCTCAAGAATACGCTGCACCGCTATAAAAAAGGTGAGATAGACGGCGATGACCTGATATATGAAGTTGCGAGAAGCATAGGCGTGGAGGATATGAAGGTAACAAAAGCGCTTGATGCGGTCTTCCCGGAATTAAAAACCATCGCTCCTGTTTCTTCACGGGCTACGTTGCGTAGTCACATGACATCCGGCTGGTTCTTGACGCTCGCGGAAATCGTGAATAAGAAACCGCTGCCGATACGACTGTTCTCGGTGGACAGATGTTTCAGAAGAGAGCAGCGAGAGGATGAAATACGACTGCGTAATTACCATTCCGCATCATGTGTGTTCTGCAGTGATGACGTAAGCATAGACGAAGGTAAGAGCATCACAACGGGACTGCTTTCGCAATTCGGGTTCGAGAAACTACGATTCCGTGAGGATGAGAAGCGGTCGAAATATTACATGCCCGATACACAAATAGAGGTCTTCGCATATCATCCTCGAATAGACTGGGTAGAAGTAGCTACTTTTGGGGTTTATTCCCCCACTGCGCTGGCGCAATATGATATTCCGTATCCCGTAGTGAACCTTGGATTGGGTGTAGAGCGATTAGCGATGATACTGCACGATTCAAAAGACGTGCGGGCGTTAGCATATCCGCAATTCTATGCACCATGGGAATTGAGCGACCTGGAAATAGCGGGTATGATAAGCATGGAAGCGACACCGAGAACGGCAGAAGGAGACGAAATTGCAAAGAATATCGTTCGGCTATGTGAAGAGAAAGGGAACGAGCCCTCGCCCTGTGAGTTCCTCGCATATCGAGGTTCTTTATTTGGAACAGATATAGAAGTATGGGTAACCGAGCCAGAGGAGAACACGCTTCTGTGCGGTCCCGCGTATTTGAACGAAGTGGTGGTGCACGAAGGGTCGCTATCGGCCATACCACAAGATAAGAAATGGGAATCGGTGTTTGAAGAAGGCGTGCCAACGGGGATAAGGTTTGTAGATGCCCTTGCCGCTTTTGCCGCACACCGGATAGAAGAAGCAGCAGAAAGAGGAGAAATAGATAAAGATAACGAGTGCGAAGTGAAGGCGAAGATAGTGCGAAGCGGGATGGACATAAACATAAAGATAGACGAGATGGCGATGCGTTACGTCACATCAAAGAAGAAGAAAATAGACATAAGGGGTCCTGTTTTTATTACTGTGGTGGCAAAAAAGGTTTGAAGGATAAAAATCATGAATATCTGCATATCTAAATTTGGTTTCGATTTAATATTTATTCCTGTAAATCATAAATAACTATGATTAAGTGAAATGAGATATGTGGAGTTTCTTTCGACACTGAGAAGGAATAAAGTGAGTATATTCTCACTCAGGGATATCAGGAATGTATTTCCCGATGCTAATGTTGCTACACTAAAGAATAACCTGACCAACTGGCTGAAAAAGGGGTATATAGAGCGACTTAAAAGATTGGCTGAGCAGGTAAAACCTTTCCTATTCCGAGAAGATGATATTGAGTTGGTCCTAAAGGCACCTCAGTATGGGAAAAAATTCTTGTCCAAGTATTAAATAGAGAAAACAGAAAATAAATTAGGGACACAGATTAACGCAAACCTTTCTTTCAAAAAGAAAGCTTTACCAAAGAAATTTGTTTTTCTTTTAGCACAGGTTTTCTTTTTTTGAAAAAGAAAAAGTGTTGCGTAAATTAGTGTAAATCTGTGTCTTAACTTAAATAGAAGGATGACCTATTATACTTTATATACGATACAATGAAGATGAGCCCAAAACCGTTAATAATCTATGGATTAATAGTGGTATTAATCGCAGCAATAGTTTTTTCCGGGGGGTGCATTCAGCCGCCAGCACCTTCTGAACCCGAAGCACCCACATTGAAAACCGAACCTGTAAATTTAGCGGGTGTACAAACAGAAAAGATGAGGTTCATACACTACTATTCCTTGAATTCGCTAAACGTCAGTTTAGAAGTTCCACCGTATAACCGGCCATTGAACACAGGAGAGATATCCAATTTCAACGATTTCTGTGCGAAAATCCCGCTGGATGAAGATGCCGCACGTATGCTGGAAAAGAACGGTTTTGTAGTTATCCGCAACACGTTCAACCCTAAAGAGGAATACATCACGAAACCATATAAAACGTTAAAACAGAAGGAAATACCCGTTTTTATCACTTCTGACTCCTTACTGCACCTTTATCATATACAATTTGACGAAACGCTGAGACAAATAGAAGAACGAGAATTTTACGATGCGATATGGCAAATCAGCAAGGAACTGCTGAATGATTCGGTAGAAGATTATAACAATTATAATTTTAGTGGCGACTTAAAAGAAGCATCGAGAAGAAATGTCGCTTATTTCGCCGTGGGATTGAGTTTGCTACAGCCAAAAGAGGAACAACTGTGTACGGATGAATGGAAATGCAGAGACCCAGGTTTAGCGAGTGCGTACTTCGACTTGGAGGATTTGGAAAAATACCGATTTGAAGTGCCTGATTTTGTTCAATCTGACGTGGAGGAAGAGCTGGGGTTGATAGATAAACATGCAGGCTTTTCGGAATCCGCCATCTTCAAATACAAAGAGGATTACTCTCAATACGTCCCGCGAGGACATTATACGCGGAGCGAGAAGCTGAAGAACTATTTTAAGGCGTTTATGTGGTATGGCCGGATGAGCTTTTTATTAAAAGGTGGCTGCCCGGACTGTTTAGTTTCGGCGGAGGATGCGAAACTTCAAACTATTGGTGCCTGTCTTGTAGCTTCCGAATTTGCAGAAAGTCAAGAACTGAAAGACAAATGGGATAGAATCTACTCAGTAACGGCTTTCTATGTCGGGCTTTCTGACGATTTAGGTCCTTATGAATACATAGAAGCGATGGACACCGTATTTAATGGCGTATTCGAGCCGAATGAATTAACAGAAGAAAATATAGAAAAGTTAAAGGCGAAATTGGCAGAGTGTAGAACGCCAAAAATATACGGTGGAACAGGAGATTGCGAAATCCCACCGCCATTTACGCCTGAACAAGCAGACAAATGCCTGGAAAACACAAAGGGATTCAGATTGATGGGACAGCGATTCATTCCTGATTCGTATATGTTCCAGAATTTAGTATTTCCAAAGGTTGGGAGTTATTCAGGAACAGAAGAACCTTTTACACTCAGAATTGACCCAAACGCTGGCCCAATTCGCGACCCGCCGAGAGGTTTAGACGTGATGGCTATTTTAGGTTCAAACAGAGCGCGAGAACTGTTGGAGCAGCTCGATGATTCTAATTATGACGGTTATAACGAGCAATTCAATCTGCTTGAGGAAAAATTCAATGGTTTCGGTGCTGCGGAATGGAATAAGAATTTGTATTGGGGCTGGCTATACGCTTTAAAGCCGTTATTGAAAACGTTCGACTCGGGCTACCCGACTTTTATGCAAACAGCAGCATGGCAAGATAAGGAATTGACCACTGCTCTGGCTTCGTGGACTGAATTAAGGCATGACACGATTCTATATGCAAAACAGAGTTATGGTATGGCGACAACAGGACTGCCGGCGCCAGAACCAGAGGTAGTCGGGTACGTTGAGCCCGTTCCAGAATTTTATAACCGACTGCTGGCTTTAACTTGGATGACCGCCACCGGGCTGGACGAGATGAATGTAATTGATGATTCTGCAAAGTACCGGCTAAATAGTTTGTGTTCTATATTAGAGCGACTTGTGGATATATCAAATAAGGAATTGGAAAATCAGGAATTGACACGGGAGGACTACGAGTTTATCAAGAACTTTGGAGACAGTTTAAACGGTGTGATTCGGGATGTAGATGAAAAAGCTAAGAAGACGACAATTGTTGCGGACGTTCATACTGCAGGTCCGGACATAAAATCCGGCAGGGTCGTTCTGGAAGAGGGTGTGGGGTATGTTGATTTGATTGTTGTCGCTTACAAAGTTCCTGATGGCAGGGTTTTAATTGGTGCCGGTCCGGTGATGAGTTATTACGAATTTAAACAGCCTATTGGAGAGCGGCTTACGGATGAGAAATGGCGGGAGATGTTGGGTTCTGAACCACCGGAAAGACCGGAATGGTATTCTAATTTTGGGGAGGGGAAGTGAAAATTATTAGTAACCACAAGATTACACAACACTTTTTCTTTTTTTACAAAAAGAAAACCTGTGCTAAAAGAAAAACGAATATGTTCTTTTGGTAAAGCTTTTCTTTCTAAGAAAAGGTTTCTTGTGAAATCCCGTGGTTTTTTACTTAGCTATATTTAACCCACGATAGTTATTCATATTGCAATGCTTGATATATTGAAAAAGGAAGGAAGGATAAAAGGGCAGAGGTGACATTGGAAAATGAAAGAAAAAAATTGCGCTGGAAGCTTTTAGATACGATCAACTCGAAAAGAGAGAGGGTTTATCCGAGATGAAAGTCGACTATAGTTCCAAAGTTTGTATTGTTGGATTAGGACCTGCTGGTATAGGATCAGCACTCACGTTTTTAAACTCTAATTTGGCAACTCATATACTTTGTTTGGATGCCGGCACTTTACCAAATATTAGGTCTTGTTCAATACTTCAAAATAGTAGTTGTGAAAGAGAGAAACCTTGCCAAATGATAAGTGGATTTGGGGGTTGCTCCCTTTTTGGCGCGAAAATAAGTGCTTTTCCCGCTGGAAGTAAACTTGCAACTATTTTGGGTTCAACAGATTTAGCCGAGAGGAAGCTATCAGACGCTTTCGATTTGTTTAATAACTACCTATCTTTACAAAAGCCAAATATAACAACAAATGATATCAAAAATGCAAAAGAGTTATTTGACAAATTAGGGTTTGAATACAGGTATTATGATGCATATCTCTATGATCAGGAGGAATTACGAAAAGCATATCAAAAAGTATTTTTACAGCTAAACTCTACGGGCACATCATTATTGTTGAATACCGAGTTAATCCAAATACATAGTGAAGAAAATGATTTTAAGTTAGTGGCCATGCACGATAACCAAAAAATCACTATCTTTACAAAGTACCTGCTGCTTGGAGTTGGCCGTTTAGGTCGTTCCCTTCTTAAATCTGTCAACACAAAATTAAATTTAAAATGCAACGAAAATCATTTAGATGTAGGAGTGAGATTGGAATTTCCAACGGATTTATATCCAGACATAACTAAACACCATAACGATTTGAAACTTCTATTTAATGATGCAAGAACCTTTTGTGTTTGTAAAGACGGTAAAATAGCACCTTATTTCTTTGAAGACGTGTTTTTTACGGATGGTTACTACAATCCGATGTATAGAAGTGGCTTTACAAACCTTGGGATCATGATAAGGCTGAAACACACAAAACAAAATGATACAATTTTTGACGAAATAAAGAAAAAATTGCTTAATGCTACTAATGATAAACCAATCTGTCAAAGGTTGCCGGATTATTTAAATATTAGCACAAAAAGCTACAATCCATCTAAATCTTTTAAAAGTTCCATATCTTTCTGGGTCTACGATGATGTAAACCAATGTTTTCCACAACCAATCTCTACAAAAATTAAAGAAGCAGTCTTTTATTTTGCTTCCCGACTATTACCCAGGGAGCGTTGGAATGAAGTAAGCGTCTTCGCACCAGAAGTTGGCTATGGTGGTTTAAGTTTTCCTGTTAATTCTGATTTTTCAATAATTCCAGGAATGTATTTGATTGGTGATTGCGCGGGTAGATTCCGCGGTATATTGCAAGCTTTTTGTTCTGGTGTTATATGTGCAGAAAGCATTATTGGTGGTGAGAATGAAAAAAATCCATAAAAATAAAAGGTATGTGTACGATCCCCTTTACGGCATAATTTATTTACCTGACTTCATTTGGGATATTATTCACAGTCCTGAGTTACAACGTCTTCGTGAAGTTCGACTCTGCAACATAAATTCCCTCTGCCTAACTGGTGGGGCAAATATAAATCGCTATGAACATGCAATTGGAACATATCACCTCGCTCAAGAATGCCTTAATTCGTGGCCACCGTTAAACCCAATAAGTGAAAAAGAACGAAAACTTTTTTTGCTGGCGGCACTATTGCATGATATGGCAAGCGCGGCATTTGGGCATTCTGTGGAATATATCGAATCAAAAGAAGGATTCGACCATGAGAAAGCTTTTGAATACGTAGCAGTTGGGGAAAAAGGGGAATCATATCAGTATAAATCTGCTACATTGGAACCTATATTTTTTGGCATGACAAGAGAACTATCTTCCAAAGTTACTAAAGAAGACTTAGAAGCGATAGGTAAAATTATTATAGGAAAGGGAAGATTTGGCCCGTTAATAAATTCAACTATGGATCTAGACAACATAGATAATGTGTTTAGGCTTGCGTACCATATTGGTCTAGTAAAATCTGGTGAAGTACCGTTAAAACTTGCTAAATCACTTTGGATAGAAAACGGTAAATTAGTATTGAATAAGGAAGCCGTCTATCTTGTTGAGGAATGGCATAAGGTACGTAAAAAATTGTACTTATTATTACTTCGCAATCCTGAAGAATTCTCTGCAAAATGCATGCTTACTGAGGCAATAGAACTTGCTAAGGCGAAGGATTTATTTTCTTTTAGTTGGCATGATGTTGATTATGAACTTTTACAAAAACTATCTGAAGTATCATCTGAAACATCAGTGATTATTTCCCGCCTTATGAAAGGAATTTTGTATGGTTGTATCGGAATTTTTTCGACTACTAAAACTGACAAATACAAAATCTTTAGCGATATGAGCAGAAGGAGGGAGTTAGAAGACGAACTAACAGAGATGATGCGGTCGAAGTTTTCTCCTCGTTTCAAGTCTGCTATGGTAGCGATACATCCAATCATTGATGTAAACAAAACAGAAAGGCAGGTTTGCATCCAAACAGACGATGATCAAGTTATTCAAATTGGCAAATCTTCCAATCGACTTCTTATTGGTGTTTTTTTGAAGAATGTCGATTTAGACATGTATAAAATAAATACTCTCCCCAATAATGTTATAAGTAGAATACGCCACGAGATATCTATATGCATATCTAATATTTTAGAAGATGAAAGACTTGAGGAAGTGGTGCTCTATGACGAAATCAAATGTGAATAGGGGGAGGGAAAAATTGCTTGTAAATGACATTCATAAGGCAAAAACTATTTTAAAAAATATAAACTGGAATTTTTATCAAAGAAGTACCTTTTCTCCTCATGAAGTGCATCCACTTAATTGTAGAAGACATCATTGGTATCCTGCTACATTTGTTCCAGAGATCCCATTTACACTAATAGAGGTATTAACCTTACCAAACGCCGTAGTCTATGACCCTTTTGCTGGGATAGGCACTACATATTTTCAAGCTCTTTTGCTTAATCGAAAGCCAATAGCAACAGAAATTTGTAGTGTTGCTGTTGAGTATATGCGGTCATTATTTATCTTGTTTAACCCAGAGATAACTTTTGACCGCTTAAAATGGGATTTTAAGGAAATGCGTAAAGATTTTAATCCACGTAAGGATTATACTTCAAATGTCCCTAAGAATGTTCTGATTGACAAGTTAAGACCTTGGTACTCCGAATACACATTAAAACAACTTTCTTTTCTTTTTATTAAAGAAGCAAGTTGTAGTGATAAGGCAATGAAGGCTGCTATGCAAATATCCATCTCAGCAATTTTAAAAACAGTAAGTAGTCAAGATAGAGGATGGGGATGTATAGCAGATAATGTATTACCGAAGCAAAAACAGGTGAAAGATAAAGATGTTTTTGATTTGTTTAACAAACAGGTAAATAGACTGCTTAAAGATATATCAGAGTATCTAAAATATGTTATGTATGGTTATGACTCATTATACAAAGAGTTATCAGAAAAACAAACAATATTTCATGAAGATGTAAGAGAATGCAAAGAAATACCAAATAATTTTGTAGATTTAGTTGTTACATCCCCCCCCTATCCAAACATGACAGACTATGTTACTTCTCAACGCTTATCTTATTATTTTCTTGGGTTTGATTTAACTGGTAGAGATTTAGAGATTGGGGCAAGAAGTAGAAGAGCGAGAAAAGATTCAATAGACCGTTATCTTGAGGTCATGCAAAGAGCAAACGAAGTAATCTCCCAAAAAATAAAAAGTGGTGGATACGCATGCTATGTGATGCCTGCTTTTAACATGGATAATAAAAACAATAGTAATCGAAGGCGTATTGTTCAGAAAGTTTTGTCTAGTATGGATGAATATGACCTAATCAAAGAAGAAGAGTATGAAAGAATATTACCTACAATACGACGATCTCATAATATAAAATGGGCTTCTTTAGAGCGAGAAAAGATATATTTATTCAGGAAGGTATGAATATGGAATACAAGGGAATTATAATAACGGGAACAAGTGGGGCTGGAAAATCAACTATTGCTGGAAGACTTTGTGAAAAATTTAAGGAGTTTCAAGTAGTACAAGCAGTGACGACTCGCAAACCTCGAGAAGACGACCTATCCAATATGTATCAATATATGAGTAAAGAAGAGTTTGATAAATTAGACAAGGGTAGGAAGTTACTAATAAAAGCAAACTATAGAGGGGACTATTATGGTATCACTTATCAAGCTCTTAAAATAGTTCTCGATAATAGTAGGGTTCCCATATTAGTTCTTACTCCAGAATCAACAAAGAGCTTAGAGGAAGATAGTAAAGAACGAGGTGAATTTAAATACTTTATAATTTTCTTGGATGCACCTGATGATGTTCTTGACAGTCGATTAGTTGAGCGGAGAGAACAAATTAACAATAATGTAGAAAAGCAGAGAAGAGAAGGCAGAATATATGGCAAAAATTGCTTATACGCTATTAGCAATACTGATGACGTAGACATAGAAGATACTGCTCAGCTAATATATTCTTTGTGGGGATATAGGGACATAGGGGGTATGTTGCCTAAAAAAGTAATTGAATTAATGGTCAAGTGTGGCATGCTGTTAAAAAATGCAGAAATAAAAGATAAAGTTAGCGGTGCTTCTTTTGATCTATCTCTGGGTGATCAATATTGGCAAGACGGTGAAAAAAAGAGATTTAGATAACACTAACCCGTTCATTAAGTTGAAACCAGGTGATTATGCCTTAGTGTCAAGTAAAGAGACCGCAGACTTACCCAGAGATATTGCAGGAAGATTCGACCTCTCTGTAGGTTTATTTTGCCAAGGAATAATTTTATCCAATGGGCCTCAGGTAGATCCAGGATTTAAAGGAGGACTTTTTTGCCTCTTGTTTAATACTTCTAACGCTACTATTTCACTAAAGCGAGGACAACATTATGCTACTATTGAATTTATCAAGTTGTTAGAACCAACTATCCCTTACTCTGGGAAATATCAAGGTAAGGATGATATAATAGATTATTTACATAAACCCGCTGAGCCATCTGTGATTACCAAGATTAAAGAAGACATAGACGCTTTAAAATCCGCAAAGTGGTGGGAAAAAATTTTACCACTTATTTTATCTATTCTGGCAATTGTTGTAGCGTTTATGGCAGTGATATTTTTTTTCATTAGAGAATAACAATAGAACTCCAGATACGCTTAGAGCGTCATACATACAAAACGGCGGTTTAAATAGGACTGATAAACATGAGTATGAGAAAAATCGCAATGCAGAAGGAATTAACAGCCAATAGCCCTCAGCAGATGTTATTTACTGAAGAATTACCAACGAAAAAAACCCTTTATCCCCCTGACTCAACCCGCCAAGAAATAGAGCATAAATTCGAAAATCTCATACATGAAGAGTTAAAATTAGGCTCTGTGGTTTCATACGTGGGAAATAAAAACGTTCCACTCCTGAGAATTTACAGATATAAAGAAGCTTTTGCATTCGATTTTGTAATGGACTTTCTGAGACGATTTGAAGCAAATTCTGGTGATTATGTATTTGACCCTTTTTCTGGATTGGGAACAACGATGTACACATCCATGATTTGCGGTATCCCTTCAATAGGGGTTGATAAATGGCTCTTTGGTAATTTGCGTTGAACATATCCCCTTGATAAATCAAGCAAATAAAGAATAACCCTCAAGATCAAGGTGTATGCGCTGAAACAGATGTTTAACGTTTAGAATTCCATAACAACGCCGCTTAATCACCTTAATC
>JAUWNY010000002.1 GCA_030612405.1 Candidatus Methanophagales archaeon
CTGAGCGAGATTCTGCGTAACTCCGTTTGGTAGCCCCCATCGTTGGGGGTCGAATACAGATTCATATTTTTTTTAGTGTACATACTTTGCAGTAGAAGTATGGGTTATATAAAGTTTATTAAATGTGACATTGTCAAAGTAGTTCCTCCATTAGTTTCTCTTTGTCACTTACCATCTGAAACACATCGTATAATAAAACAACATCTACACTCTCATCCGGCAATCCCGTTTCCCGTGCAGAGAGAATCGTTTTGATGTTAGCTATTTGTTTCTTTTCGATTTTTTTTTCAACCGCTTTTATAGCCAGAGGATGAATATCTAAAGCATAAACAACGCCATCATCGCCGACCATTTTCGCCGCCGGGATACTGAAACTCCCTATTCCACATCCGTAATCCAGAACAGTTTGTCCTTCCCGTAGTCCCATCTCATGTAAGATTCTTTCTGGCTTTTTAAATAGGCTGCGCAGGGTTAATACCATCTTCATTATCGCAAACCCAATGCGGGGCATCTTCTGCTTATCCGTTCCACGTTTGAATATCAAACCCCGGAACATCAAAATAGCCACGATGAATTGAGCAACTGCGATGCCTTCAAATACCATAAATGGGGTCATTTTCTCCATCAGAAACGTCCTGAGCCCTAAATGAAGAATCATAATAATAGGAGTAAGTGGAATGATAATCAGAGGTATCAGAGCACCCAGCCAGTGCCACACAGGCTTATCCGCTCCATCATACTCTTTGAGTGCGAGAATTCCAACGCTGATTGTCAAAACGCCTGCAATTACCCCATATATCACTCCACGCAGGTAAACAAGACCGTTGATATAGCAAATTACCTTGACTACGGGGTATAATACTGCAATCAAAATGTAGTAAAAGTATATCTTCTTGTTCATCTCTTTTCTCCTCTTCCATACGATTTAACTTTCCTCCCGCTCAAATACCCCATTTCCCAGATATGCGCGAGCCTACCGAGATTGACACCCGCCTCCTTAAAACTCACAAACTTCGCGTCTTCAACTCCCATCCGCTGCACCTTTTCGAGTAGTTCAGGCATGTTCTTCACTTTATATGCCTTCAAGAAAGAACCACTGAAAGGGTCGCATATCACGAACGCACCGCCGGGTGCAAGGACTCGGATGGCTTCTTTGAAGAGAACCGTTCGGTCTGGCACTTTAATCTCGTGAAAGGCAAATGAACTTACCACTAATTGAAATTCTCCATCCTCAAACGGCAAGTCAAGCGCACTATCAGTTTGGAATGTGCATCTGCCACTCACACCTTCAATTATCGCATTTTTCTCCGCACCTGCTTTCGTCATTCCAAATAATTTCCAGCCTTTCGTCCACGTATCCACGCCAATTACCTGTGCTTCCGGAAACTGCTTGGCTATTTCAATTGCTACACGACCAAGCCCCGTTCCCATGTCCAGCACTTTACCATTGCCAGCCCAGACGTTTCCTAACTGGTTTGAGAACTTATCCTTTACGAGCTCTATTTTCTCAGGATCGTTCACCCAGCCCATCGAAAGATGCAAGAACACACCTGAGGAGAATAAGATTGCTCCTAAAACCCAGCATGAAATAGAAACCCAGGCTGTGAAAGTAATTGCAAGTGCTATGCTCACAATGCCCCCTATTATTAAAGCCACTGTGAGATACCTCATTATGCTATATCCATAATATGGCTTTTCGATGTTTTCCTTTAACTTTCCACGGTTATCGTTATCGGTATCGTTCATAGGTTCAAGATATAGCCTGCCGTACCCTCGGTTACGACATATGCCTTACGTTTTGTCACCTCCTCAACCACCTGCTTGACTATATTCTCGAGTGAATTCACATGTATCGGCCGACTATGAACCTGAACTCGGTCAGTTATGGCATTGGAACCTATGCGGTTCTCATTGTACATCACAGGCACCGACTTGCAGATGCCTTCCGTTATGCGAAGCCATTCAATGTCTTCTTTATTCATTATTTATATTAATGTTGTTAGGTAGATAAATAGGTTACCCTAAAAATGTTAGGAGGGGTGGTATTTTCCGAACGTTTTGCTCTTAGGAATACTTTATATACAAGCCAGAAACTGCACCTTTTCTAACCTGAACTCTGTTACAATCATAAATCCAAGCTAATAATTACCGGATTATGATCGCTATATCTTCTCACCTTATCATTATCAATAACTCCACAATTCAGCAATTTCGTTGAGATGGATTCGCTGATGAAGAAATAATCATTTATATTTAAAGCCACTGTTAAAAGCCGAATAAAATTAGGATTTTATACGTATTTCCTCTCCACCAGTACTTCGGCATTCAATATGGACGCACCCGCAGCACCTCGTACCGTATTGTGACCCTGTGCAATGTACTTCACCTCGTTCTTCATTCTTCCTGCTCTTATTCTCCCTACCGATACACTCATACCCCTCCCGGCATCACGGTCTAACCTGGGCTGCGGTCTATCCTGTTCCTCACGCAGTATTATAGGCTTCTCAGGAGCAAAAGGTGTTTTTATGTCAGTGGTGAAGTCCTTAAACGCCTTCTTAGCTTCTTCTTCAGTTATGCCTTCCTCAAACTTTACCCATATCACCTCGGTATGACCATCCATCACCGGAACCCGATGACAAGAAGCACACACGTTGAATGCGGCGTTTTTTATTCCTGAACCTTCTTTTTCCACGGTGCCGAGAATCTTCAGCGGTTCACTTTCCATCTTATCTTCTTCACTTTCTATAAACGGTATCACGTTATCCAGAATCGCCATTGACGGCACACCTGCATATCCCGCACCCGATACCGCCTGCATGGTTGACACCCGCACTTCTTTTATCCCGTATCTCATCAGCGGTTTCAAACTCAACGTCATGACGATGGCCGAACAGTTAGGATTTGTTATGATGAATCCGTCCCATCCCCGCTTCTCTTTTTGCACCTCGATTAATGCTAAGTGGTCGGCGTTTATCTCAGGAATGACCAGAGGCACATCAGGCTCCATTCTATGCACCGAGACATTACTTGCCACGCAATATCCTGCCTGTGCACATCTCTTCTCTACCTCGCTTGCAACCGAGCCAGGCAAAGCAGAAAACATAATTGCGATGTCTTCGTTCTTTGAAGTATCCACATCGTTCAGTGATTGCACTACCATCTCTGCTGCTTCCGCGGGCATCTCATAGGGAAGAAACCACTTCGATACCTCGCGGTATTTCTTACCCGCACTTCGTTCAGAAGCAAACAGCGATTCGAGTTCAAACCAGGGGTGTCCATCCAAAAGCTGCACAAATCGCTGCCCTACGCTTCCGGTCGCACCTAATACTCCAACTTTTATTTTTTTCATTGTATATAAAGTATAACTTCTTTCTATTTAAGACACGGATTAACACTGATTTACGCGGATTTATTTTCTTTCCTTTATTTGTGAAATCATTTAAAGGTTTTTATGCAGTAGATATAAATAAAGGGTTGTAGAATAGATATACCAAGGAGGAGTGAGAACCGAAAATGGCAAGATTCCCGGAGGCGGAAGCAAGACTCTTCCGTGTGAAAATATGCATGGACTGCAATGCAAGGAATGCGATCAGAGCAACGAGATGCAGGAAATGCGGGTCGAAGGATTTGAGAATGAAATCCAGTCACAGAGGGAAGTAAACAGGTTTGGAGTAGTGAAGGTGAGTGCTGTGAGCTGTAAGCTGTGAGTTCAATTGGCGGTTTAGAATGTCCGCAGGGGTTTAGCCGCGATTAGATAACCGGAAGAAACAAACAAACCACGCCTTCTTGTACAAATCTGAACTTTGAACCCAAGCGAGGAGAATCTTATGATGCGAAAAGGCAAAATAATCGCGGTAGCGGGGAAGGGGGGAACAGGGAAAACAGCTATTTCCGCGCGGTTAATCATCGAAATCCTGAAAATTGCAGGTCCGGACATTTGCATATTAGCCGTGGATGCGGATGCCGATTCAAACTTGCCTGAGGCACTTGGGATATCGTATAATAAGACGGCGGGTGATGTACGGGAGGGTCTGCTGGAGGATAAGCATCGGGACGTTACGTTAGACGTGAGGTCGCAATTCGAGGCTAAAATAGCGGAGATAATAGAAGAGGAAGAGCAGTATGACCTGCTGGTTATGGGCCGCCCCGAGGGACCGGGCTGCTACTGCCCGGTAAATCACATCATACGGATGATTATAGACACGTTGACGAAGAACTACGATTACACGATAATAGATTGCGAAGCGGGTCTGGAGCACCTCAGCAGGAGAACGACAAGGGACGTTGACGTGATGCTTGTCGTGCTGGACACGACGCTGAAGAGCATAAAAACCGCATTGCGGCTCAGGCGGATTGCCGAGGAAATAGATGCTGACGTGAAGCAAATGATGAACATAGCGAATAAAATACCAGAGGGCATGGAGGCGATGATAATAGAAGAAGCGAAGAAATACGGTCTCACCATAGAGGAAATAATACCCTTTGACCCTTTAATCCCGGAATATGACTTTAAAGGCGTGCCAATTGTGGATTTACCTGACGATGCGCCGTCTGTTATCGGTATAAGAAGAATAGCGAGAGCTATAATGTGAGGGGGGATATTAGCTATGCAAACTAAAACCATAGGGGAGATAAACGAAAAAATCGGGGATGGCAGTGTTCGCGTAGTAACAGCGGATAGAATGAGCGAGATAGTGAGCGAGTTAGGGGCAGAAGAAGCAGCAAAGGAAGTAGACGTCGTAACCACCGGGACGTTTGGCCCTATGTGTTCCTCAGGTGTGCTCATCAACTTCGGGCATTCCGAACCACCGCTAAAAATGCAGCGTGTGTGGCTTAACGACGTAGAAGCATATACGGGAATTGCAGCGGTAGATGCGTATTTAGGAGCAGCACAATTATCCGAGGAGAAAGGAATGGAATATGGCGGCGGGCATGCAATAGAGGATTTAGTGGCGGGTAAGCAATTAGAGATGAAGGCTATCGGCTACGGCACAGACTGCTATCCTCGTAAAGAAATAGAAACAACAATTACGCTTGACGAGGTGAATCAAGCGATAATGATAAATCCGCGGAATTCATCACAACGGCATGAAGTCGGGGCGAACTCCACGGACAGGACTTTATATACCTATATGGGCACGCTGCTACCTAATTACCGTAATGCGACTTATTGTGGTGCAGGAGCCCTTTCTCCTCTTTCTAACGACCCCGATTTCGAGACCACAGGATTGGGAACAAGGATTTTTCTTTGCGGTGCAAGCGGATATGTGGTGGGAACGGGAACGCAGCACAACCCTGCCGACCGCTTTGGAACGTTAATGGTCACGGGGAACCTGAAGGAAATGAGTACAGAATACCTCCGTGGTGCTACATTCCACAAATATGGCGTGACGCTGTATGTGGGTATTGGAATACCGATACCTGTACTGAACGAGGGTATAGCGAAGAAAACGGGAATAAGAGATGTGGATATTGTAACAGAAGTGCTTGATTATGGCGTTGGCAGAAGGGAACGACCAGTAGTGAGGAAAGTTACCTACGAGGAGTTAAAAACAGGGATGATAGAAATAGAAGGTAATGAAGTGCCAACATCGCCTCTTTCAAGTTTTTATATGGCGAAGCGAATTGCGGACGAGTTAAAGAGTGAAATAGAAGCGGGGGAGTTTTTATTGTCGCTGCCCGTAGGGCGGCTGCCAACGGATACCGTGTTAAAGCCGATGAAACAGACAGAGGAGCTGCCTCTGGTGAAGGATATAATGATACGCGAAGTGACCACAATAAGTGAACGGGCGAGCATAGCAGATGCAGCGAAATTACTCCTGAAAACACAGACTACGCATATCCCTGTTGTATCCGCAGGGAACAAACTCGTGGGTATCGTAACCGCATGGGATATCTCAACGGCAGTGGCAACGCAACACAGAGGGTTGGCAGAAATAATGACAAGAAACGTGATTACCGCTGATTCGGATGAGCCCCTCGAACTGGTAATACGCAAATTGGAGAAATACAACATCTCTGCGTTACCTGTCGTGAGTAAGGATAGAAGCGTGATAGGAATGGTAACAAGCGATGAGATAAGCAAATTGATAGGTAAAAGAAGGATGAAGAGATGGCAGTGGAAATTAAGGATTTAAAATGAAAAGGTATTATATAAATCAAAGACAAAGAAAAAGTTAAGAATGGGATTATTCGAGCGAAGTAAAAGGATACTTGAAATAAGAAAAGAAAAAAAGAAGAAGCAGCGGGGAGAGGTTAGACCAGATACCAAACCAGAAGAATTAAGAGAAGGCAGTATCGGAACGATAGATGGATTAGATTTCACCGTGCTTGGAAAGCTGGTATATGACTGGGGAGGAGGGCAGTGGGAAGAGTTCTATTTGGAGTTCTCAGACACGGAAGAGCACAAATGGTTATCAAAGGAAGGGACGACACTTGAATTACTTGACGAAGTCGAATCTGCGGATGCACCAGACCCTGATGAACTAAAAGAAGGAACTGTATTTGACTTTCAAGGGGAAAAAGTGAAGGTGAACGAAGTGGGAAAAGCAAGGATTGTCCTGGTTGAGGGGTCTTTTCCGTGGGACGTTGCTGCTGGAACGCAGGTAACGTATGCCGATTGCGAGTTCGAGCGAACAGGAGAAATCCTCAGCTTGGAAAAGCCCGCAGGGGCAAGGCAGGAAGTATATAGGGGAAATGAATTATCGAGGAGAAGTTTGGAAATTTTTTAGGGGTGATGAAAAATGGGATTGATTGATAGGTTCTCAAATGTGGCTAAAGCGAAGATGAGCAAAATAGTAGAGCGATTTGAAGACCCGGCAGAGCAGCTTGACTACGCACACGAGAAATTGGTTGAGGAGAATAAGAGGGTGGCGGTCGCAGTGCGGGATTCAATCGCGGCGAAGAACCTGAAAAAGCGGGAATTGAACGAGGCACAGAAGAAGGTGGGCTCGGTGCACAACAAGGCGTTGGAGTACAGAAAGCGGGCGGTGGCGTTAGAGGAGAGAGTGGCGGAGTTAGAGGGCGAGAAGCGCGAGAAGGCGGAACTGCAGGTGGAGCAACTGAACAGTGCGGCGGCGCAACTGTTGGAGGAGGAGACGAGGACGAGGGAGAGAATACCGCTGCTTCAGCAGTCCGTTGCGGAAATGGAGAAGAAAGTGAGGATGCTGAAGGACAAGCAGGTGGATTTAAACGCGAAGATCCGGCGGTTCGCGGACAAGCGAGCGGATTTAAAATCCGATTACGCGATGGCGAAGGCGAGTAAACGCGTTAACGAGGCGCTCTCGGGAATAGACGGCGAGATTAGCGACGTTGATTTGACGGTGCAGCGTATGACGGAGAAGATACGGATGGAAGAGGCAAGGGCGGAGGCATCAGCGGAACTCGGCACCGGCGCGGGGACTGCGGACTTGGGTACAAGCGAAATCGAGCGAGAACTGAAAGTCTCAGGGTCGCTTTCCTCTCTTGACGAGGAGCTGAAGGGGAAGTGAAGAAAATGTCGCGTGAATATTTATTAATTGGTATTTCTGGTGGCGGGACGTGGGCGTTCCCAGTGGCGAACAAAGCGGAGATATTAGATAAGATAAACGAGCCGGACAACGAACTCGCGACTCTTAATGAACGCGGGGAGCTTGCAGAAGAGAAGTTCAACGAACTTTATCCGCAGATATTTGAACTGATAAGGTCGAGGGGGCTGCTCGTGGGTGAAGACATTGAGATGGACGAGGTGCTGGACGAAGAGGAAGTGTTTCCAAAGCCGGATTTGACACTTCCGCCTGAGGATTTGAGCTACGAGGAGGCAATTTTGGTGTTCAAGGGAGAGGGGTTGGTCCCCGGGTGAGGAGAAGAGAAATGGCAAGGATTCAAGCTATTATAGGACTAATAAAGGATTGCAATGTGGAAAAGCTGGAAAATATAGCGTTGATGGAAGAGATGTTAGAGAAAGCGGCGAAGCTGATGGATTTGACGTTACTGAAAACTGTCAGCCATAAGTTCTCACCACAGGGACTGACTGCGGTTGCATTGCTTGCCGAGAGCCATATCGCCGTTCATACGTATCCGGAAGAGAATTCGATATTCGTAGAGGTGATGTCATGCGGGCAGGGGGATGCGAAAAAGGTTCTGGAGCTCATGGAAGATATGCTGGGAGGTAAAGCGGAGATTGTACTGGATAAAATAATAGGAGGTGAATAAAATGGTAAATGAAATGATAGTAACGGCGTGGGTAGCACTCTTATGGCTGGTAATAGGGATAGGTCTTAGCATGCTGTTAGTGAAAGTTTACGATATTCTCGTGTTTCGAAAATTCGACTTGCAGGAAGCGATAGAAGGAAAGAATAGCGCGGTTGCGATATTTTTCAGTTTGATGTTGCTCGGCATAGGTATGGTGGTTGCGGCGACGATTATGTCACCAGGAACCGGTTTACTGGTTCATGACATAGCTTTAACAATTGGCTGGAGCATAGGGATTTCGCTCGTTGCAACACTCCTTTTCTTCGTGTTTGATATATTATTAGTGCCGAAGATAAAACTGCAAGAGGCGATAAGTAACGGGAACATCGCGGCAGGGATACTTTCAGGTGTTGTATACGTTGCAGTTTCGGTGGTGGCAATGGCGGTGATAATAACGTGAATGGCTTCCAGGTAAGAAACCACGAGATTACACAAGATTAACACAGAAGAGAGAAAATAAAAAGAAAAATCCCGTGAAAATCTGTGTAATCTTGTGGTTATAAATTGACACGGGAGGGATAAAAGAAGAAATGGTAGCTAAAGAGGATATAGGCATATTAGCAGCTATGGTTGTTATAGTGATACTCATTGTGGCTTCGATTCCGTTCGTTATAGGACCGCTTTTAGCACCTCCGAAATACACAGAAGACCAGCAAATAGCTCTTTCTTTAGTTTCGTACCTTGGCTATCACACGCTTGGCGACGATTCTATAGACCATTACAGTGCACAGAAGGTGCATGAAAATGGCGTTGCCGGGATAATGTACAAATATGGGAGAGAGGCGAAGGATATTGATAAAACGGTGCACGAGAAGTTAGAGGAGGTAGGTTTTGTCACAACTGCGATAGAAAGCGAGAAAAGTGGTGCATGGGAGCCGTTCTGGGATTATTCGTGGTTCTCGGCTGCGAATGGTGATATAGTTGCTTATGTTACGACTTATTCTGATGGTCGCAGCAAATATGTTTGTATAGCTGCGGGTTCAGACGATTATGAAGAGGAGGTATTCAAGATTCGTGCGGAAGGAAATGACTTCGTATCGTTGAGGAGTGATGTCAGGTATAAATCAGGAGAACCCGCAGAGATTGAGCACGTTGCACCTCTTGCGGGGACGATGTATGCGATAAAGTATCCTCAACACAAGTTGAGTGGACCGAGAGATGCGGCGGTGAACATAGAGGCGAGGAAGTCGTACGACGAGGTGCTTGCGCTGAAAGAGAAAGTGGCGACGAACGAAACGTTCCAGCGAGAGTTCTTCAACGTTACTGCTGATAATGAGACGGCGGCGGTAAATGATACTCGTGTAGTCAGAGAGAGAACAAGGTATTACCCCTGGGGCTTCTTTTGGGTCTGTGGTGGTGGATATGGATACTACTCGCCTTACAGGTACGATCGTCCCGGCTCAGGTCCTATTGTCAGGCCGAGAGGTACGGGATATACTATCCGGGGTGGGGGAGGTCCGGGGATGGCGAAGTGAGGGGAACATGGAATTAGCGTATCAAGCACTACAAAAATACTTTGGTTATACTTCATTTCTTCCTCTTCAAGAGGAGATCGTCAAGGATATTCTGCTAAAAAACGATGTTTTTGCCCTGATGCCAACGGGCGGGGGTAAATCTTTGTGTTATCAATTACCAGCCCTTCTTTTGGACGGTGTGACGATTGTTGTCTCACCGCTTATTGCTTTAATGAAAGACCAGGTCGATGGGTTAAAAGCAAATGGAATTGCGGCAGCATATATCAACAGCTCTTTGCGTTTTGATGAGATACAACACATAAAATTGGAATTGCTGGAGAACAGAATCAGCATTCTTTATGTGGCTCCCGAAAGAATAATGCTACCCGACTTCTTGCTATTCTTACAGCGTTTGAATATCAGTTTGATTGCCGTTGACGAAGCCCACTGCATCTCAGAATGGGGGCATGATTTTAGACCAGAATACCGTCAGTTGAAATTGCTTAAAGAGCATTTCCCTCAAGCTCCTTTAATTGCACTGACCGCAACCGCTATTCCCGAGGTACAAAAGGATATTATAACACAGTTAAGGCTAACCAATTCAAAGATATATAAAGCGAGTTTAAACCGGGAAAATTTATTCTACCAGGTTAAACCAAAAGATAATGCCTATCACCAATTGCTCCAGTATTTAAATTTAAAGAACCATAAAAGAGATCCAGGGATAATTTATTGTTACAGCCGTAAATCTGCCGATGATCTGGCAAATAAACTACAAAAAGACGGTTTTCGCGCTTTACCGTACCACGCAGGCTTGGGAGCTGATTTAAGGGCGGAAACGCAGGATAAATTTGTTAAAGACGATGTTGAGATAATCGTGGCAACAATAGCCTTTGGAATGGGCGTGGATAAGTCGAATATACGTTTTGTGATACATTACGATTTACCTAAAAATCTTGAGAGCTATTATCAAGAGACAGGAAGGGCAGGCAGAGACGGACTTAGAAGCGATTGCATTCTCTTTTTCAGTCATGGCGATAAGCGAAAAATAGAGTACTTCATCGAGCAAAAAGGAGATGAAACAGAAAAGCGAATTGGATATAAGAAATTGCTTGACATGGTTAATTTTTGTGAAGGCAGAACATGTCGCAGGAAAATTTTGTTGGATTATTTCGGTGAAGCGTGTAATGAAAATGAAACGAATTGCGGGAATTGCGATAATTGCCTGGAGCCGAAGGAAACGATTGATGGAACATTTATCGCTCAAAAGATCATATCGTGCGTTTCCCAGGTTCGGGAAAGGTTCGGGATGAGTTACATCGCTGATGTTTTGTGCGGCTCAAAGAGTCAAAAAATAATTTGCAATCTGCACGATACTTTAACAACTTATGGTACTGGCAAAGAATACGCAAAAAAGCAGTGGCAGGCTTTTATCAGGGAACTCGTTCAACTCGGGTATCTGAAATCGGAAGGTGACAAATACCCAATCGTAAAACTGACACCGCGGAGTCGCGATATTTTATCCAAAAAAGAAAGGGTTTTGTTGACCAAGCCGACAGAAGAAGTTCAGATAGCGCAAAAATATTTCGATGTGGGCTTCGATCACGGTTTATTTGAAATTTTAAGAAGTTTGAGGAAGGGACTCGCTGATGCAGAGGGTATGCCACCGTATATCATCTTTCACGATTCGTGTTTGAAGGCGATGGCAACTCAGTTCCCGCGAAGTCTATCAGATTTTCGGAAGATCGGCGGCGTTGGTGAAAGCAAATTCGAGAAATACGGGGAATTATTCGTAAAAGAAATTGTTGATTATTGTAAGGAACATAATGTTGAGCCCAAAGCAATCAACGTACGCGACTATAATCCAGCACCTGGCAAAACAATGAAGACATCTACGCTGCAAGAAACACTGGAACTTTACAAACAAAATTTAACAATTGAGGAAATCGCTCAGAAAAGAAATCTGGCAATAGGCACGATAGCATCACATATTGAAAAACTAATTTTATCGGGCGAAGAAATTTCTATTGATAAATTCGTTGATATTTATAGGCAAGAGCATATCATAAGGGCGATGTCAATTCTGGGTATCGAGAGATTAGCACCTATAAAAGAAAAGCTGGGTGATGATTATTCTTATGAAGAAATACGCCTGGTAATGGCCTCTAAAATGAGCAATCGTAAAATATCTTAGAGTTGTTTAAGTGGATGGAAAAATCTCTGTCTAATTAAAAACGTATCTGCATATTAAACTGGTAAGGATATGAATATGTGCAATTTAACGTGAAGAAGATATTACCACCAGATAATCTCCTTCCTCCAACGTAATATCTGCCGTGAAGTCGAAAATAAACCTTCCCCTTTTGTATAACGCTATCACCTTTTCATTCTCACCCCGCGACATATCCACCAACCTCGTTTTCTCGCCCACTTTTATCTGCTTCAGGTCAAACCCTTCAACCGAAGTCGAAGCATCCATAATGAAATTCACAACCACTGGCTCGGTAACCGCATGAGCAAGTAATCTCCCGCTTAGCTCTGCATAAGATATTATATGGTCAATCCCAGCTCCACGCATCATCTCCACGTGCTCCCGCGTCTCGCATGTCGCAACGATTTTTATACCGGGATTCAGTCTCCGGGTTGCGAGAGCAATCATTATCGTCTCGGAATCGTTCTCCAGTGGTATCATCATCGTCTTTGCATCTTCGATCCCGCATCTATTCAACGTCTCGCTCTTTGTCGGGTCTCCACTAATATGGGGTATCTCCCGCGCATTCAGCTCTGCTTGATCCAATTCGCTTCCCACCACTAAAAACTCCTCATTTTCGTTCCTTAGCTCTTTTATCGCCTCTTCTGCTTTGGTATTCCAGCCCACGATAATGGTATGCTTCTTCATCTTCACCGCCCCCGACCCAAATAATTTTTTTAATGCACTCTTAGTAGAAAAGGATACAAGTTGTTCAATTACATACGCAATGGTTCCTATTCCCCCCAATGCAACCAGCACAAATGTAATCCGTCCACCCATTGTTTTTGGCGTGAAATCACCGTAGCCCACGGTCGTAATCGTCACGATTACCCAATAAACGGCGTCCCATATCTCTTCTACTCCTTCACTGCCTCTTTCAAAATGGTAAAATGCTATGGAGCCGAATATGAGCACGAAAAGGAGTAGGGATAGAATCCTGAATTTATCTACGTGTCGCCTTAAAGCTCTTATCCTGTTTATCAGCCGTAGTAGTAGCATCTTAATACTCCTTAATTATTACCGGTTTATCAATCGTATTTATAAAATGCGTATTCTCCATATCTTGTAGAAGCCACGGAGGAAGTGCGAAGAGCGAAAAATGTGTCTCTTCGCTGTACGTGTTTGTTTCGATAGCCGCTATAACAGCCGCAATCTCATCGTCACTTATTTGCAGTGGGTCATAATGTTTGGATGCGATTGCGAACCCCCATTGCCCGAAACTTGGTATATATTGCGTATACATCCGAACAACCGGAAATCGTGACTGTCGCAATGTATTTGCAATTATTATGTATCCGTCAGCGTCTAACGCCCAATCTGCCTGCGTAGCCTGCGTAGCCATCATTCCATCTTCATCCAGCAAAGAATAAACGTCATTATAGAACTCCAGCGAATAAAAAGTTGCGAGAATATCATTGTTGGGGTCAGGCAGGTCTAAAATAACGAGGTCGAACTTTTTACTGTCCCTAAGCGCTTCTTCTATATATTTTCTTCCGTCCATCGCCACATACTTATATCTAAGGTCTTTCCATGAATCGTTGTGTATGCTTCGCAGATATTTCTTTGATATTTCTATTACTTCGGGGTCTAAGTCCACGAGTGTTATATTTCCTATTTTGTCATCTGAGAACCTCGTTAATACTTCTAAGACGCCGAGGTCGCCACCGCCAATGATGAGGACATCAAGATTATGTTTATGTGCGTTATTCAGTAAAGTAACTGCGGCGGGTAATACCAGCGCCTCCGAATATGGCTCATCATCACTCTCGGATATTTGCACGCTGCCATCGAGGAACAAAACACGTCCAAGAATATCATGGTCTATTACTGTTATCGTCTGGTATCTGCTCTGTGTTCGCTCAAGGATAACCTGTCCACGATACAAATCCCCAACCGTGGTATATTCCAACTGCTCTGCCTTGTGGTAGCCCATGGCAAATAGGGAGAAAAAAAGAGCAAAAAATATAATCACGGGAATCATCTTGTATCGATTATTTCGACGTTTGTTCTTTGGAAAGAGTGCCTTTGAAGGGTTATCAGAACTCCGAAAGAATATCATGAACAGCGCCACACTCACTGCTCCTGTTGTATTCAGCATTCCTCCGGTGTGTACTGTCGTTATTGAGCCGAATAGGGGGATCATTATGAACCCGGCAGAAATCGCCCCTGAGACTCCTCCTATGGTATCCAGAAAATATGAATATCCGGATACTTCGCCGATTTTTTCCGTTTTGTATTTTGATAATATGTTTATGGCTACCGGGAGTTCTCCACCCATCAATACGGCGGGAACGAGCAAAATGCACGAACTGTAGAATACCAGGACATGCCATGAAGTGGGGTTGAGATTGATGAACTCGAATGCATAAATTATTCCGTCAGTTAGCATCCATGTATCGCAAAGTGCGAGTCTCCTCGTGACTGGCACGATAACAAGAGAAATAAGGGCAATAAGCATTTCTAAGATGAAGAGCAGGAGGAATGGATTCTTGGTTCTATCAGAGAGTTTGCCGATGACAAGGCTTCCAACTGCGAGACCGCCCATTATCGAAGCTAAAACTATCGAGCCGGAATAAAAAGAAGAGCCGAGAAGTAGTGTAAATTCCCTTAAAAGGACGACTTCGTAGATCATCGCTGCTGCTCCGGTAGAAAGCAGGGTTATTGCAATGACAATGAATACGGCTCTGTGATGCCCATTTACTGTCATAGTGTTATGTGCATGATGCATGCATGTTATTACTTTAGTGAATGTTATATTTTAAACTATGGATAAAAATTTCCATGAGGCAGTATTGAAGTTGGTAAAGCAAATACCAGAGGGTAAAGTAACAACTTATGGTGAGATAGCGAGAGAAATAACAGGTTCAGTCCATGCTGCTCGTGCTGTTGGACAGGCAGTTGCTACAAATCCGTATCCTATTGTTGTTCCTTGTCATCGTGTCGTGAGAAGCGATGGAGACATTGGAGGTTATAGTTTGGGTGTGGATAAGAAGATAAGGCTTTTGAGCGCGGAAGGAGCAGAGATAAAAGGGAGAAAGGTGTTGAATTTCGAGCAAAGGCTTTTCCTTTTCGATTGTATATAAAGTATAACATCTACCTATTTAGGACGCAGATTTACGCGGATTTACGCAGAAAACTATTTCCTCAAACTATCAAATGCCTTACGTTTAACTTCCAGTTTAGTGTCAAAATTAAATTCTATCATCCTTGCATTCTCATAAACCTTTTCCAGAAAGCCATAACCCCTTTATTATAAACTCAATAGAAGATTCTAATAATCCCCTCCGCCAATTCCTTATATTTTAAATCCTGATTATCTGCGGTCATCTGCGTCCGATTATCAAAAATTATTCTTTCTTGCTTTAAAAAATAAAAGAAGAGGAAGAAGTCCTCCTTATACTTTGTATTTACTTATGCCGCAGTTGTAGCTGTTTGATTCATCGGTGGAAACATTGGATACTCGCCTGCACTTTCCGCCTCTTTTGGCAATTCTATCGTCACTGGCTTGTTATAGTCGTAGAAAACTATGTTGGTCCTCTGATTGCTCGTCATTGTAAATCCCGCCTCCGTTTCAGGTATGTTCAGGTCCTCCGAGCTTATCACCATTTCCATCTGCATTTCTGTCTTCATCGGGAACTTCGTATCCTTTGCAATCCAGTACTTCAGAGACATCTCCTTTATCATTTCCCCTATGTCGAAGCTATCGTTCTGTCGCAGGCTTTGCATTAGTTCGCCCAGCCCCTCTTGCTTCATCAAGATCTCCCCGTACTTTTCGGTGTCTATCGTGATATTTAGCACGTAGCAATCCACACCGTTCACCTCTTCATCCTCTAAAAGCTCCACTTCCGAAACATTCAGCAGTTCCATTTGTTGGCCTATCCGGTTCTGCGATTCCCAGTATTCTTCGGGCATTTCCGTCTTTGTCCATTGCGCTGGCATCTCTGGAATACCCCTATCCATCTTCATGTACATGGCGTTATTGATGAAATACATCTCCATCGTCATCTCCATTGTTTCCTGCGGCGCACCTTCAGGCAGTTCCATCGTCATCTCCATCTTCATCTTTTTATTTATGTTATCCACTGCACCTTTTCCAGTGCTTGTCATCGTCATCTCTGTCTCATCAGTCTCGTTGCTTATTAGCGTCTTTTGTGTCATATCCATGTCAAACTTGTAAGTATCTGTGTTTTCAGCAGTAGCAAGGACCATCTCTTTTATTTCCGCTGTACTCATTCGCTCCTCCTCAATGCATCCTGCACACATCGCAACCGCTACGATTGCAACTACGGCTATTAATCCTGCAATTGCTTTTCTTTTCATTTTTTTCACCTCCTTTTAATGAAAAAAGTCTTCCTTTTATATAGCATTATTCCATGGTGTAAATACCTTTGATGTTGTAGAAACGCTCCCTGTTTTGCACTACTTAGAATTCAAGTGAAAGCTCTGATGATGAATTAAAGGGGTAAGTAGAGAAAAAAAAGAGGAAGGAACCTTGCGATTCGTGACTGACAGGATGTTAGGAAAGCTAAGCACGTGGCTTCGTATTCTTGGGCACGATACCGTTTTTGCTGCGGACATAACGATTAATAAAGACGAAGAAGACGAGGACAATGCTCTTATCTCTTTAGCGAAGCAGGAAGCACGAATATTGCTCACCGGGGATAAAAATCTCGTGCTGGCTGCAAGGAAAAAGGGTGTGCAATGCGTTCAAATAAAAACCGATGATGCGATGGAACAGTTAGAGGAGCTGCTTCGGCATAATATCGCCTTAAACCTCGAACCCGTTCCGGTCAGGTGCAGCGAGTGCAATGCAAGGATAAGGAAAGTAGAGGGTGGGGAAGAAGAGATACTGAGAGAGAAAAGTTATGTGCCAAAGAGCAAGATAGGAGCGTGGGATTTCTGGGTTTGCGAACGCTGCGGTAGGATATACTGGGAAGGGAGTCATTGGGAGAATATGCGTGAGCGGTTAAAGGAGTTGAAATAAGGAGGCGGCAGGAATTGTGTGGTGGCTTCTAAATCGCAGGGCATCACATTTGGTATATTAGCAAATATAAACACATTAGAATCCACAAAAACTCTCATTTTGTCCACAACTCTTCTTCAAGCTTTTTTAAATTCTGACGCATCCGTTCTCGATTTATATGTGCTGGTTTTTCAATAATCTCCATAAGTGAATCTTTCTGTTTTATCCTCTCCAGAATTATTTTTTCTTTCGTTTCTGCTCGTAACAAAAAACGGTCTGTAGGTTTTATATTAAAGCCGTCACTAACACGCTTTAATGGTATTTTGTATTCCTCATCTACTTCTACGATTGGCATTTTTCTCCCTCTTATATTTCACCTGTTTGGTTTATGTGTACTTGTATATGATATTCTTTTATTAAAAACCACAAGATTTTAAAGAAATGTTTATGAAAACTACCGAACAACTGTATTGCATACAGGAAGAAATCGCATCAAAGGCGATAATAGAAGACAAACTAAGTTTAGAAGGCTTAAAATTAATAGCAGGTGCAGACCAGGCTTTCTTCTACGAATCAAAAAACAATACTGAAAATAAAGACAAAGACGAAGCCAAAGATAGACAAGAGAAAATAATATCTGCGGTTGTAGTGCTCGAATACCCCTCCATGAGACTTGTCAATTATTCATACTCGGTGCTGCCTGTGGATTTTCCTTATATTCCCGGGCTTCTTTCGTTCAGAGAAGCGCCAGCCATAATAGACGCTTTTCACGCACTTGAAAACACAACCAAGCCCGACCTGTTAGTAATAGATGGTTGCGGGGTAAACCATCCGAGGTTTGCGGGATTAGCCACGCATGTAGGCGTTGTTCTGGACGTAGCGACCGTGGGTGTGGCAAAGAACCTCCTGTGTGGCAGTGGTGAAGTGCCGATGACCGAAGGCGAAGCGCGTATGATAAAATACAAAGGTAAAGAAATAGGATACTATCTCAAGAGTAAAAGGGGCTGTAGACCTATAATCGTAGCGCCAGGGCATAAAATATCGCTACAAAGTTCGCTGCGGCTGATAAGAAACTGCATCCGTAAGCATAAACTACCTGAACCTACACGAATGGCGCATTTATATGCGAACAAGATAAAGAAGGAATTGGGATAGGTTTTAGGTGTTAGGTGTCAGGTTTGAGGTGTTTTAAGCGGTTTAGAGGCGTAGTTTTTCTTTTTTAGCGGTTTGTTTTTTCCGTTATCTAACGAAATAATAATGCAATCACCGAGCCAATCATTATTAACGCCATCAATATGCCTATTATCGCTCTCTGCCATCTCCCACTACTTTCTCCCTTCTTCCTGCTCGCTCTCTTATTTTTCACCATCTTTTTAGTTTTAGTTTCGTCTCCCCATTTCTTTTTATCCTTCACTTCATATTTAAATCTTTTCGGATGTTTTTGTTTTGTTTTTGTACAATCCTTTACCGCCTTACAACCACAAGGTTACACAGCTATCCTATTCCGCATTCCTTCTTTTTTGTGTTAATCTCGTGGTTTTGTTCTTGTTCATTCGAAATCCATCAACGCCGAACAAGCCCGACACCGCACACATCCCGCCTTGTTCTTTCCATAAAGCCTCTTCTCTCCGCACTTCTCTATCAAAGCTCTCCACAGACATATTCAGTATGTCTCGATATTCAATTCTCTTATGCGAGAGAAGTGCTCGACATTTCTGGTGAGAATTGTCTCATTATTGACAATGGCAATTCCTGCTATCATGGCATCTTCTGGGTCTATCATCTCCCCTCCTTTGATCAGTCTACCCTGCACTTCCCCAGCTTTTGGTGCACTTTTCGCGTTCAAATCTAAAATGGTCGCAGAGGTCAACACATCGAGAACTTTCCTTTTTTCTTTCTCTGGCTTATCGCTTAGTGTTATCCCTACATAGAGTTCATAGAGTGTTGGTGAGGCTATGTTTTGTATGGTTTTGTTTTCCTCCAGCTCCTTTAATTTCCTTACCGCTGAAGAATCCGCTTTCATCAAATCAATAAGGAAAGTAGTATCCAGGATCATTATTTTACCATCTCCTCCACGATCTTCCGTGATCTAACTCTGCTCTTTTCTCGCATTTCCCTGATAACTTTTTCCATCTCTTCAGCCTCTCCTGCTTTGAGAAATCCAACTATATTCAGCAAAGATTTCTTTTCGGTTAAGCGATTAAGAACATCGTTGAAACTTTCTCCCTCTCCTTTCTCTGCCTCCAATCTTGCATATACCCCTTCCGATATTGATATGCTCCTCTCACTCATTTTTTCCTCCTCTGCATTATGCTTATTCTGTAATCAATTTAAATTTTTCAGTTTTAGTATGAAAAGATTACTCGAAATCCGACAGCGCCGAACAAGCCCGACATCGCACACATCCTGCCTTGTTCTTCATCCAGCTCACCCCTTCATCATGCAATATCTCCGCCACTTGTTCATATATATACCGCATCCTGCCGGGACTCGGCGGTTTCGCATTCTCCAGCATTGAACCCGGTATAGGACGCAGCGGCGTAATGAACGGATAAACACCCAGCTCAGCCAATAACTTACTACCTGCTATTATTGAAGCATCGCTTTCGCCCACGCCTGCAATTACGTAACTGCTCACCTGACAATCGCCAAAAATGCCCACACTCCGTTTCCACGCATCCACATAATGCTGAAACGGTATTTCAACCTTACTTGGAGCCAGCTCTTTCAGTACTGCTCTATCAAAACACTCCACGTGTATGCCTACCGTATCCACGGAATCGTAAAGAACGTCAATCATACTGAGCTCCTTCGGCGGTTCGAACTGAACATGGATAGGCAAGCCCGTTGCTTCTTTTATCGCGTTCGCTGTTTTTGCAAGGTAGTTTATTCCCTTGTCGGGACTGGGTGTTGTGCCCGTAGTAAGCGTAACATGCGTCACATGGTCCAATCTTTTCGCAGCAATTGCCACTTCGGCAAGCTGTTCCGGTTTCTTCATCGCTATTGTCGCTCCACTCTTCAATGATAGTTCAATTGCACAGAACTTACACCGCTTTGGTGTGTTCCAGTATACGCAAGTTTGTATCGTGGTAGTGGCTAAGCAGTCCGCACCGTGCAGAAGAGCGATTTTATAGTATGGTATGCCATCCTCGGTTTTGAGTGCTTGAAACTTCGCATGTGGAAACTCGACTTCGGTGATTTGCTCACCATCACCATCACCATCCCTCATTATTACGTAGTTACCATTCTCTGCAGCTACGCTATACGGCGACTGAGACACGAACCAGCTCTGCGTTGGCACGTTCGCTACCGTGCCGCCAAACAGGAACATCCCACCAGCAGCGGGACCCGCACCCCCTTTCCTGCCTTTATCTAAACCCGGTACTCTCGCACCCAGACATAACAATTCCGTTTTCAGAGCTTTTGTTTCCATCATGTTCTATAAGATTGGTTGCAAATGTATAACTTCCTTCTTTTTAAGACACAGATTTACATAGATTAAGCGAGTTTAGAGGTTTAGCTCGTTAGCGGCTCAGTCCCTTTGACCAAAACGCTAAACCACCAAACCGCTAAACCGCTAAACCGCTATATTATCATCTGTGTTAATCTGTGTAATCTGTGGTTAATATTTTTTCATGTTAATCTCGTGGTTTATTAATTGCAATTTGTTACTTCGTTCGTAGGCGAAGCAAAGGCACAGGGATACTCCCATCATGGACTGCGGTAGCAACCAGAGCGCCTTTTACGCCTATCTCTTGCATCTTATCTACATCTTCACAACCGCTAACGCCGCCACCACACAGGATGTTATGTTCTGAGGCGTCAACGGCACGAGCGAGGAAATCGAAGTCTATCCCGCTTTTTGTTCCTACTCTGTCCAGTTCCAGCACGATTACGTCCCGTACACCGCGATACTCGTTCAACTCGTTTAGTAGCAGCAGCGGGTCCGTCTGCACGTGTTTATCCTTCGTCAGCACTTGTTTATTGAAAAGATCAACGCTTACGCTTACGTTTATGTCTAAATTCTCGTTTTTCGATACCTCGTCAATCAATTCCATAGACGCCGTTTCTGTTCCTAAAATGATACTATCGGCGATTTCAGCTTCAGCAGCTTCTTCCAGGTCGGCTACCGTTTTTACACCATAATCTACCATTATTCTCGCTTTTCTGTTAGTATCCCTTATCTCCTTTATTATCCCTTTATTAGAACCCGTGCCCATAAGCCTGTTCAGGTCAGCGATATAAACATCCGCAGGTTTTAGCTCTTCTATGATACGGACAGGGTCCGAGGAGTCAACGATAGAACTGAAGAGATGAACTGGCTCGTATTTCTCTCGCTCTCCTCGCTTCGCATGCACTACTACACCGTCGAGCAAATCCAGCACAAAAATCAGTCTGAAGTTCATGGTTCTATAATTATAGTCATTCCGAAAATAATTAACCACAAGATTACACAGATTTTCACAAGATTATTTATAAAACTTTGTTGTTTTATTTATTTAGAAGAATGCGAATAGAAAGAGCCCGAGGCACGAGAGATTTCTTGCCTGAGGAGATGAGGAAGAGACGAACAATGGAAGCGCGGATGCGAGACATCGCAGAGAAATGGGGCTATGGAGAGATACAAACACCCAGTTTTGAGCGCTCTGAACTGTTCACGGTTAAATCAGGCGAGGGAATCCTGAAGGAAATGTATGAATTCCGCGACAAGGGCGGCAGGCATTTAGCACTGCGACCTGAACTTACCGCTCCGGTGATAAGAATGTACGTTAACGAGCTGAAGATGGCGCCGAAACCGACGAAGGTTTATTATTTCGGCAATTGCTTCAGGTATGAAGAGCCGCAGAAGTCGCGTTACCGGGAGTTCTGGCAGTTCGGCGCTGAGATAATCGGGTCTGACCGACCGGAGGCGCAAGCGGAAATAATCGCACTCGCTTACCATATTTTGGAGGGTTTAGGCATACACATAAAGGCAGAGCTGTACGTGGGTCATGTAGGTCTGATAAGAGAAGTATTACGAGCTGCAAATGTCGAGGCGGAGAGGATAAACAGCGTGATGAGATTAATAGACAAAGGAGAAAGAGAAGAGGTAATCGAGCTTTTGCGTGAGACGGGTGCAAAAAAGGACTTGATTGATGATTTGATAAGCCTGGTGGATTTAAAGGTAAAGGTAAAGGGTAAAGATGCACTAAAGGAAGCACGTGAGCGCGAAATAATTGTTTCTGACAGCGATGCGGCGAAGGAATTGGAGATGCTGCTGCAAATACTCGATTATTACGGCGTTGTATATACTTTAAACCCTGGAATAGCCCGTGGTCTGGATTATTACACGGGAATGGTATTTGAGATATACGAAACAGGAGGCAGGTTAGGCGCACAGAATCAGATATGCGGTGGCGGTTCCTATCGGCTGGCTACTTTGTTCGGCGGTGATGACACGCCTTCTACGGGTTTTGCTTTTGGCTTTGACCGGTTAGCAGAACTATTCCCACAAGAAACATCGGATTTGAAGCGAGGTGGAGTAGTAGCGGTGGTGATGCCGATACGAGAAAAAAATGCAGACCCGACGGCGGAGGTAGTTGAAGAGGCGATAAAAATAGCGTCCAGGCTGAGAGAACACATTCCCACGTATATAGACGTGATGAGCAGGAATCTGAGCGCTCAGTTATCTTATGCCAATGCCCTTAATGCTTTGTTTGCCGTGCTTGTAGGCAGAACCGAAATAAGAGAAGGGAAAGTAACAGTGAGAAATTTAGAGACGGGAGAGCAAGAGAAAATAGGCGTAGAGGAATGCGTTAAAAAGATAAAAGCGTATTTCGCTGTGGACTGAACTGATAGCGGGTTAGCGGTATAGCGGTTTGGCGGATTAGCTAACGAGCTGAACCGCTAATAAACTAAACCTCTAATTTCACATCCCCTACTTTTATCCCTCTCGCCCGCTCCACGACTTCACCCACGATTTTGCCCCCTGTTACCCGGATAGCTTCCTGCTCCTCGCTTTTCGGAATTACTACCGCGAAGCCCATACCCATATTGAACGTTTTATACATCTCTTCATCTGTTATATTGCCAAGTTCCTGAATGAATTTGAATATGTCATTCGGCACTAAAGGGTCGTGGATGTCGAAGCCGAGGTACGTGATTCTTCGCAGTTTCAGAAACCCACTGCCCGTTATATGTGCCAAGCCATGCACTTCACACCTTTCCAGCAGCTCTAAAACCTCTGTATATATCCTCGTTGGCGTGAGTAACTCTTCACCTATGCTTATCGAAGGATTGTATTCAAAGGGGGAATTGTAATCCAACCCTGCTGCTTCTATTACTTTCCTCGCGAGTGTTAACCCATTGCTGTGTATTCCCGAACTTTTCAGCCCCAGAACCAGGTCGCCTATTTCTATCTTTTCGCCTCGTATTACCCTATCCTTTGAAACATATCCTACGCAAGTTCCAGAAAGGTCTAAATCGTTTACCAGTTCTGGTAGTATCGCCGTTTCACCACCCACGATAGAAATATCCGCAATTCGCGCTCCTTCTTCTAATCCCTTGCCTATTTCCGCGGCAATTAACTCATCTGGCTTTTCCATCGCGAGATAATCAACAAACGCAATGGGCGTTGCCCCTACACAGTAAACATCGTTGACATTCATCGCGATGCAGTCTATACTGATGGTATCCCATTTGTTTAGCTCTGCAGCAATCAGGACTTTCGACCCGACACCATCGGTGGAAATAGCGAGCAGATGCTGCGTATCAAAAGGGAGTTCAAAAAGGCCGGAAAACCCTTTTAACTCCTTTATCCGGGTCATCTCCGCGGATAGCGCCTTTACAACTCCTTGTTCCTTTTTTATGTCCACGCCTGCTTTTGCGTATGTCCACGGCATAGAAAAGAAAAAGTAGTTGTGGTATATTAAAGTATAACTTCTACCTATTTAGGACGCAGATTTAGCGGATTTACGCAGAAAACTATTTCCTCAAATTATCAAATGCCTTACGTTTTTTAAAATCCTGATTATCTGCGTTCATCTGCGTCCGATTTTCAAAAATTATTCTTTCTTGTGTCTCACACACGCTTTTATACGCTCGACATTGCTCATCGCTTCAGCAACCGCTTCTTCTCTACTATCGCCAATCCCTATTCCCGTGGCAATGGGTTCTCCCTGCTTTACAATTCTGCCTTTTTCCGGAATGTCCACTATTCCTTGCACATCCCTATCTAAATTTCCCATCACTACCCCTTCTTGTCTTGCAAACACAATCGTTTTTGCAGCATATCTTTTCGCTTCCACTTGTTCTACGAGTAAATCCCCTCTTACCGCTTTCATAGACGCATCAACTAAATTCAAATTTAGACCTGTGGAAAGCTCAACAGTGTCCAGGCTTCCTTGAAACCGTGGGTTCACTTCTATTACGAAAGGTACATCGTCAGTAACAACAAAATCAATCCCGTTAGAGCCTACCAGCCCTAATTCAGTCGTTAAGAACTCGGCAATTTCACACATCTGCTCTGAAGATTTTGTTACAAACGGGGAGATGTTCCCGCAGTAGGCAAAGGGTCCGGGAGCGTAAACCGAATCCAGACCTATCAACTGCTCATTCACGGATACCGAAATCGCCTCATGCTCGGTTGAAATGAGCGATACAGAGGCATGCGTTCCATTTATGTATTCCTGGAATAAGAAATCAGGAAAAAGTTTAGCCCAGTGAATCAACCCCTTTTCATCAATACAAAAGAAATTAGCCGTTCCCCCACCGCCATAAACGGGTTTTGCCACCACGGGATAGTGAAAGTCTTTCAGTTTCGCTTTTTCTTCCCATTCTCCTTCTCCTTCCGCTATTTCTCTGCCCGTATAGCTAAGAGGATGCGGGATACCTAAATCGTCTAATCGCGATGAAAGCCATGCTTTATTCGATACTTCTCTCGTCTTCTCCGGTGTGTTCCCCACTATCTTTTTCCTATCCTTAACAGTTAAGAACCCGAAATCCGCACTCTCAAACCCTGAGCCTATAATTATACCGTCAGCTTCTTCTACCTCCGCTTTAAGGTGTTTGACGTCAGCGTGAAGCTGAAGCGGATTCAGAGGGAAATATCTGGTGGCACATCTCCTCGTATCTATATCGCCAAAAGCATCGGCAGCATACATCTCATAGCCCGCCCTGCTGCCGGAACATACGATATGCCTGACGGAATATCCGATTGCCAATATTTTTCTTGTTTGGTGCATGTTTGCCTAATGCTTATCGTAGAGCTTTTTTTAATTGTATATAAAGTATAACTTCCTTCTATTTGAGACACGGATTTACACGGACTTATTTTAATTTAACATTGTTGATTTTTATCATCTGTGTTAATTAAGCCCTTTCTTGGCTTGCGGAGACGTGGGCAGAGCCCACGAGCGTTAATCTGTGTCAACGATTTATTTTCTTGTGAAACCGAAAAGCTTTTATACCCCTAAGTAAGAAATATGTTTTTATGGTAACAGCAGGTAAGATGAAGGGGGGAGAACATCAGAGAAAAAGGTGAAGAAAAGGGGAAAAATATGTTTCCCCCTCCTTCCTTTCTCCGCCCCTTCATGGGTAGGGTATAGCCGGATAGGCAATAGGCAAGTAGCCAATAGGAAACGGGGAAATTTTCCCTATTTGGCTATTCCCCATTCGCTAAGAAGAAGAAGGTGAACGGGAGAAAATGAGAAAAAGAAAAAGCATTGCGGGAAAAAAGGATGTGAAACGAGCAATAGTGATGTTTGCAATTGTAATTGCAGCGTTAGCATTGTTCAGCATAATGCCAATGCCGGTCAGTGCAGATGCACCCGGAAATCCTGGCGCCGGGTGCCACTCGGAAACTAAATACTATGGCACAATCAACGGCGGCATGTACTTCGAGCAATATGGTTTTTTGCAATTCCGTTCAATGACCAAGACCTTTGATAATGTGCCTGACGGAATAAAATTTGCTCGTGTGTACACCGGTGTGTGGGCTGGCTCTCCAGGTAAAGGTGGCAAATTCAACATTACCATCGCTAATGCCACCAGCTCTTACACCACTACCACATATCAAGCATGTGACCCATGCCCTGGAGAACCATGTGCAGACTATCAATCTCTGCGATGCGATACGCTGAACTGGTCTGGCAACGTGCCACCGAACGTTCCGTCAGGCGATATACACGACTATGTCACTGGCTGCAACGTCCATTTTATCAGCTATAATGCAACGCCATATATAACTCCCGGAAGCAACACGATAACAGTTAACACTAGCTGCAGTGATAATTGTACTTGCTGGGACGGCAGGATATACCTTGCTGCTCTTCTCGTTGTGTATGAGGATGCGAGCATGCCGGAGATTACGTACTGGATCAATGAAGGAGCGCCGTTTATGGAAGATAATAGCACGTGCGACGGCCCTGATGACCATCTCAACATTTCTTTCTATTTCAACGGCACACACATAAGCAACCCGGCAAAAGTAAAGTACTGGACGTTGGGTTTCCCGCATGTCGCTAATGCAACCACGGAGCCGGCATACATGAAACTCAACGGAAACAGCATCGGTGAGTATGACTATATGGAGAAGTATGGTGGATATGAAGTTTTCTACCGGTGGGACGATATACCACCTGGTTATTTAAACCCGTCAAGCAATCTCTTCTGTTACTCTAACCCAAATCCTTTTTATGAGCGTGTTAACGTTGCTGCGTTGATATTGGAAGGAGAATCACCAACACCAACACCCACGCCAGCACCAGCACCAATAACAGAACAATGGAACATGACGTTCGGAGGAGCGGGCGATGATTATGGCTATTCCGTCCAGCAAACCGCAGACGGCGGTTACATCCTCGCAGGCGACACGCGTTCTTACGGCGCTGGTGATGCTGACGTATGGTTGATAAAGACCGATTCAAAGGGAAATGAACAGTGGAGCAGAACCTTCGGAGGAGCAGAAGCAGACCTCCTGGACCGCGGCTCCGTCCGGCAGACCTCTGACGGCGGGTACGTCATCACAAGCTACACATATTCTTATGGTGCAGATAATGGCAGCGTCTGGCTGCTCAAGACAAATCAAAATGGAAATGAAGAATGGAACAGGACTTTCGGTGGAGAGGGTCTTGACTGGGGGCATTCAGTCCGGCAGACTTCTGACGGCGGCTACGTCATTGCAGGACGTATAATTCCTCCTTATGCCGGCGATCGTGCCGATGCATGGCTTATACGAACCGATTCAAATGGTGTTGAACAGTGGAACAGGACTTTCGGTGCTGATGGCTGCGAGTACGCCGCTTCCGTTCAGCAGACCGCGGATGACGGTTACGTCATGACAGGACGCACAACTTCTTTCGGCGCTGCCGAGGCTGACGCATGGCTTATACGAACTGATTCAAACGGTATTGAACAGTGGAACAGGACGTTTGGAGGAGCAGGTTATGATTATGGATATTCGGTTCAGCAGACCTCTGACGGCGGCTATGTAATAGCAGGGAGCACTAACGGTCGCCAGGACGTATGGCTCATAAAGACGCGTCCGGATGGAACAGAAGAATGGAACACTATTTTTGGTGGTCCCGCAAAGGCAGATGAAGGTTATTCTGTCCAGCAGACTTCTGATGGCGGATACATCCTTGCAGGCTACACGGAGTCCTACGGCACTGCTGGTTCGGCTGACGTATGGCTTATACGGACAGATTCGGATGGTATTGAACAGTGGAACATGACCGTAGGAGGAACGGGACTGGAGAAAGGCTATTCGGTCCACCAGACGGCAGATGGCGACTATATCGCAGCAGGATACACAAACTCTTTCGGCGCTGGTGGTTATGACCTCTGGCTGATAAAATTATCAACTCCAGTAGTGAGGCAAATTGACCTTCTTACAACTGCTCTCGAAACTCCTTCAACGTTGTATGCTAATTTAACCAACACGATCAGCGCTACGATAAAGAACAATGGCACGGGTGATGCATCTTCGTTCAACGTCTCTTTAAGTGCTGACGGTAGCCCGGTAGATGAGGTAGTGGTATCAGGATTAGGTGCTGGCAAGAGCACAGCGGTAAGCTTTTCATGGTCTCCTTCCCGCACCGGCGACTTTGAACTTTGCGTAGCTGCGGACTGCGACTTCGAGGTAAATGAAAGTAACGAAGGCAACAACGTGCTGTGTAAAAATGTGACTGTCTTGCCATTCGAGATTGACCTTCTTCCCACTGCTCTCGAAACACAGTCAACACCTTATGCCAATTTCACCAACACGATCAGAACTACGATAAAGAATAATGGCACTGGCAATGCATCCTCGTTCAATGTCTCGTTAACTGCTGGCGACGTCGTGGTGGATAAGACAGGGGTATCTGGTCTGAGTGTTGGGGAGAGCGTAGTTGTGAACCTTTACTGGACTCCTTCCTACACCGGTGACTTTGAACTTTGCGTAGCTGCGGACTGCGACAGTAATATAAACGAGAGTGAAGAAGACAACAATGTGCTATGTGAAAATGTAACCGTGTTGTCGTTCGAGCATCCATGCTGGAACGACACCTTTGACGACGAAACAAAAATCGCTGAGATGCAGAAAGTGGTCGTGAGCGAGGGTGACGTTAAAATAGACCTCGAGAATGTTTCGTGGATATGGGAGTCCAATCCTTTGTTGGTCGCTGGACTTGGAACAGCTAATAATCCTAACCCTGCAATAGCCTTCAACATCACCGGGGATGAAAAGTGGAACCTGATAGTTGGCGAAAATTACAAGTATAGTGGATTTTACTGGGATGGCACGCAATGGATTAAAAGTTCTTCCCTGGTATCTGGACTTGCGTGGCACGCAGGACCCAGCGGATCTATTTCACCGACAATTGCTTTTAACATCACAGGAGATGGAAGATGGAACCTGCTCGCTGGAAAGTATTATTATCCTATGGTCTATGGATATTACTGGAATGGCATGCAATGGATCGAGAATTCTTCACTGGTCGCTGGACTTGGAGGAGGAGGAGGGTCACCGGAATTAGCATTCAACATCACCGGGGACAGAAGATGGAACCTGATTAACAGGGCGCGCGGATACTATTGGAATGACAACCAGTGGGTAGAAAACCCGTCGCTGGTCGCTGGACTGGGAGGCGAGGTACCGGCAATTGCATTCAACATTACTGGAGACGGAAGGTGGAACCTGATCGCCGGACATAGCAGTGGCGAGTTTCTTGGATTCTACTGGAATGGAACGCAATGGATTAGTGATCCTTCCCTGGTGTCTGGACTGGGTAACATATATCTTCCCCAATCAGTAATAGCCTTCAACATTACCGGGGAGGGAAGGTGGAACCTGATCGCTGGAGAATTGGGTGGTGATAACAGAAGATTCTATGGCTATCAGTGGATCGTAGAGAAAGGAAGCATGAAATCAGTTGTGATTCATTCTGTATCGTACTTCAAGAACTGGACTGTATTTAATGCTAATGCTACTGTGCCAGCAGGAACGGGCATCACCTATAAAATCCTTGACGAGAAGAACGACACGATAATGACCGTTACGGACGGGCACGATATCTCAGGCATCACTCAAACTTCTATTAGACTATTCGCTGAATTAACCACCGTGAATCCATCTTACACGCCAGTGCTGCACGATTGGAGCGTGAGCTGGGAAACGGGAGAGGTTGACCTCCTGCCAACTGCTATTGAAACGCCGGCAAATTTGTATCCAAATGAAACCTGGAAGATTAGTGCTGCGGTCAAGAACGATGGCGGTGCTCATTCCGGCGGGTTCAAAGCGGCACTATACGCAAATGATACCGAAGTGGATACAGAATTCATTGACGATATACCCGCGGGAGAGAGCACAAGTGTAACATTTGAATGGACTCCAAATCATGTTGGAAACTACAATCTTACGGTAATTGCAGATTCTGATGCTGCAATAACCGAATCAAATGAGACCAACAACGAGTTGACAAAAGAAGTGTCGGTTCTGCATTCCACTGTGCGGAGGCTCACGTTTGATACTAATTCTTCGATTAACCCAGCTATAGCAACGGACAGTGAGGGCAACCTGCATTTAGTATGGAGCGATCCCCGAGACAGAAATGGTGAGGGCTGCAAGTGGCATAATGGCCATACGGAATGGATTATATTCTATGATCTCTATTACAAGAAGCTCGCACCTAATGGTATGGTGCTGGTGGACGACATAAAATTGACAGAGTTAGCAGGGACACCCTTATCAGCAGTCAATCCAGCAATCGCAGTTGATTCAAATGATAACGTACATGTAGTGTGGGACAATGAGACGTGGACAGGGATTGGGGTTCTTGGATGTACCCACAGCACCAGTCCCTATTATATGAAGCTCGATAACGATGGAAACATAGTGGTAGAACCCAAGCTTATAATTCAACTGCCAGAGTATCAATCTGTTCCAGCAAGAGGAATAGCAGTTGACCACGACGGCAATTTCCACATCGTGGTGGTTAAATCTCGTGTGGAATATGCAGATGTGAAATATAAGAAGTTAGACAAAGAAGGCAATGAACTCCTAAATTATACTGTTGATTGCCAGCCTGGTTCAGATAAGAACTGGGCGTATATGGATGTACTTGATATAGCTCTGGACTCGGACAGTAATGCCCATATAGTGTACACTAAAGGTCCGTGTGGCTGTTATGGTATGGGGTGTGAGAACTATCCTTGTAGGGGTGTACTAAACTGTCAAGATGCATGGTACGCAAAGATAGATGACGAAGGAGTGCATCTACAAGACTTAAATGGCGACCTTCCGCTTCCTTCTCTGTATCCATCCGTGTGCGTTGATTCCGGTGACAACAAGCACGTGATCTGGAGCCAGCATAATGGAAGTGGAAGTGGCGATCTATTAGAAGGGGGCGGCTTCGATTTCTACTACTCCAAGTTCGATAAGTCCGGTAACAAGGTTATAGATGGCAAGCGGCTAACTTATGAGGATTATCTTCCAGAAGGGTATGCTGATGAAGGAGGTTATTACCTACCTGGTGTTGCTCATCCAATCGTTGACACCGAATCCGGCGTCATGCACGTAACATGGTCACGGGAATCAGAGAAAGAGATATATTACATGGCATTTGATACCAGCGGCGATGAGATAACAAACAAGACCTTGATTTCATTTGAAGATGGAGATTCCTGGGAGCCGGGCATAGATGCATGCTCAGATGGTGCACATCTCGTCTGGACCGATAATAGAGACGGCAATAATGAAATCTATTATGCGAGGATGTTTCTTCCGGAAAACCGGGTTTTCATACTCTGCCCGTCGGATAAATGGACACCTCCGAATGTGAATGCAACTTATGCAATTGGTATCATGCACACGATGCCAGGAAGCGAGACATTCGATCTGACACTGGCTAATCTTGACGGTGCAGACGTTGCCGAACTCAACAAATCTGCCATAACGCTGAACCCCAATGATATCGGTGAAGTAATCCTGAACGTTACGGATGCCGTTTTAGGTGATTACCGGGTGAAGGTAAACGTGGAATCGCAATCAAACCCGGGGATAAATACCAGTGCAATCATAACCACGAGCGTTATTACGCCAAAGCATGATTTAGTCATAACGGCAATGGATGCATATCACAACAACACTGCCGAATCGCCCTGGTTCAACCTATCAAACGAGGTGGACGTTGAGGTGAAGAACGTTGGTACTGCCGATGCTGGCGCGTTTAACGTGAGTTTGTATGCAGACGGTGAATACGTTGATAAGAAAAGGATATCAGACTTAGGAACCGGGAGTTCTACAATCCTGCAGTTCAAGTGGACTCCGGTTGGAGCGGACTGCTTCAAGGACTGCTCCTTCACCGATACGTCCCGGGACTACAATCTCTCCGCGGTAGCTGACTGCGACAACGAAGTGAACGAGAGTGATGAGACGAACAACAATTTGACGGAGGTGGAAAAAGCATGCTACAATGGCTACATGGCAGATGAGCCTCTGGAAAACGTTGCACACGGCTTGCTTCATGGCGGGCTACTGTTCACGACTGGAGATGGAACATACGGCGGTCTGTATAGCCCCGGTGATTCGATAGATACAACCTACGAAATAACGCTTCCAGCGGGTGCATCGGTTGTGCTTGCACGCCTTAATGTTTACTACACATGGCATTATGAAAAGGACAGTTGTCCCGCGATGGAGGTGAGCATTGATGGAACCATTGTTCCACTTGACGTGAGCTACAACGACATCAAATGCTACGGGGCGGCGTGGGTCTTCCCCTGGGGTAACTACGTGTATAACCTGACAGACTACATCCAGGGTAACGGCACTTACACGGTGACCGTGAAGAGAACAGGGGGTCCAAGCTTCTGCATCGCCGCTCCGGGCATTGAAGTGCTTTACGAAGACGAGACCAGGCCGCTCATAGAATACTGGATAAATGAAGGAGCAGACGTTCTGATTGGAGGCAGAAGAGGGGATGGCGGACATCTATCTTTAGAAGAGTGCATAAACAACGCAACGTTCCCGGGAAACGTTGACGCGGGTAAAGTGGAGAATGCAACGCTCGGCGTGGTGTCGCCGTGGGCTGGAGCAGCATGGACGCCCGGGATGACAAACTACCTGTTCTTCAACGACTTTGAGCTTGGACAGGGCGTGTATCATGACGAAACGTATGAAGAAGCAATAGGCGGCATATCAATGCACATAGGAAGCACGGGTGCGCAGGTCGGTGTGAATCTGAGTGACGTAACGGATTATCTGCTGGCAAGCGACAACCGGGTTGGTCAGGGCGATGACGGCGACAACATGATGCCTTGCAATGCGTTTTTGGTGGTGGAGTACGGAGAAGAACCACCGCCGACAGCGTTCATGGTCTATGGCTGGGTTAACGACAGCACGGGTGCGCCTGTTTTGAATCCGAATGTAACGATAACAAATCTGAACACCGCTGAGGTTTTTATTGCAGAGACGAATGCGAGTTCAAGCTACTATCAGGTTCTAACCACCTCAGAGAATGTAAACGCAGGCAATGTGCTGCGCTTCTATGCGAGTGACAATGGAAACAAAACAGAGTTCAACCACATGGTTATGCAAGAGGAGATGGATACTGGTGGCTTCGAGCAGAATATAACGGTCGTGGGTGTGCCAGCAGGAATATGCGGCGACGTTGATGGTAAAGGAGGAGTGACAATGTTTGATGGAAGACAAATATGGATGAACATCATCTACGGCGCCGGGGATTATCCAATTGCGAATGAATGGGTGGCAGACGTTGATGGTAAAGGAGGAATAACCATGTTTGACGGAAGGCAGATATGGATGAACATCATCTATGGTGCAGAAGATTATCCGCTGACCTGTAAACCCTTTTAGAAAACACTTTCTTTCTAAAAACTTTTTTGCTTCGCAAAAACCTTTACTAAAAATTCGCTTCGCAGAAAGAACCTGTACTAAGAAAGAAACCCTTTTTGCAACGCAAAAAGCCTTTACTAAAAGATATGCGTTTTTTGGGAAAGAAAGTTTGTTGGTAAAGCTTTTCTATAAGCCCTTACAGGGCTTGCGGGTAAACCCTTACAGGGTTTTCGGGGTGGTAGGGGCGGAGCCCCTACATGGGGCAGAGCCCCACAGTGCTAAAAGAAAAAGTGGAGGTGAAAAAGAGAGGAAATGGAGGAAACGAACGTGAAAATGGAAAAAGGAGAAGCTGCTTTTGATGTGGCGAGCTATGGTCATGCCTGGGACAGAAAGGAATACAAATCAGAAGTTGAGAATACATCTACTACGGATTGCTTCTTGAACGCCTTTTCACCAGACCAGATTGGAAAATCGAACCTTAACGCTAATGCGAAATATTCTACATCTTTTGGATGTGGAGCGAGTTTTAAATCAATAGCTTTTAGCGCAACCTCTGACCAATCCTCCTCTGGTATCTCTTCTATTTCCTTCTCCAATTCATTTGGTATTTTAATCACCAATTCCGCCATTTCTACCACCGCTAATAATATTGGCAATGCATATATAAAACACTTTCTTTCTGAAGAAAGAACCTGTGCTAAGAAAGAAAATAAAAAGAAAAAAAATGAAGGTGAAGAGATAAAAATGGAAGAGGAAGGTGAAAAGGAGAAAAAAAATGGAGGGAATAAGCGTGGGAATAGGAGTAAAAAGTGAAGGAATGGAAAAAGGAGAAGTTGTTTGTGAAGATGCACGATACAAGATGCAAACGCCTATGGCGTAATTTCCAAATCACAACTGCCAAATCCCAAAATAACAACAGAAGATGATGGCGAATTGTTGATTTCACCGGTGCATAGGGTTTATGGTGCGGTCCTACCAAATAGAATTTCTAGGGCTTCAGAGGGTGTAATAACTCTATCAGGCAAGCATTCCTTTAATCCCTTATCTCCAGAGAGAATCTTACAATCAAATTTGAGTATTTTATCCACTCTTTTACCAACCTCAAAGAACAGGAACTCAGGGGCTATAAATTCAAATTTCATGAGAAGCTTGTTTAACTCAAAAACCTTTAAAGGCTTGCCCCTTCTCATCAGGGCAGAGAATACGACATTAGCGTCAACTATCAGTAGCATCTCGAATCACTTCTCAATCTTAAGAAGCCTTTTAGCAATCGCTAAACTTACTTCGTCTGCTAATTCTTTGGCTTGTTCCTCAGTTAGTTTTGATTTAGACACTATCGATTCGACTTCTCTTATTTCTTCCAGCTCTCTTCTCAGGAATCTTGAGAATAGCAATTGCCAATCCTCCTTTGGTATTTTACCAAGTTCTATTCCAATATCCTCCGGTATCTTAACAACTAATTCTGCCATTTCTACCACCGCTAATAATATTGGCAATGAGTATATAAACACTTTTTCTTTTTTGTAAAAAAAGAAAACCTGTGCTAAAAGAAAAAAGTCCCTTTCATTTTAAAGGAAGGGCTTAAAAGTAATACTTCGAAGATATTTCTCATATCTTGTGTTAATATTTTTAAATATGGTCTTTTGTACTTATACTATTAAAACCAAAAAACTTAAGTAGTATTTATATAAGATTATAATGTATTATTTTTTAGCGGCAAAATGAAGCGGAGTATGAGCGATGGAAAAGCAATGGGGAAGAGCAGAGATTTTGGGAAAATATGTCCCTTACAGGTTCGAATCCCGGAGGGGCGATGGGGAAGAAGGCGAGGTGAAGAAGGTGAAAACAAACTTAGTGGGGTGATGAAATGGGCAAAAGCGGTGTAACACGGGCATGCCTATTCCCTATTTAGATAAAAAGCAAAGGGAGCGAAGGGAGAAGATGAGAATAAAAGAAGGAGGTGATGCGAAGAACCTTTCCTTCCAAAGAAAAAGCTTTTTAGTCAAGGTTTTTATCGCATGGTAAAAAAGTTGTTAGGAGGTGAAAAAAAGAAAAAAATGAAAACAAGATATATAGCAATACCAATAGTGGTGATAGCAGTGTTAGCATTAGCATTAGCAGCATTAAGCACGCCGGCGATGGCTTGCACTAATTGCTGCTGCGAATGCGATGTAGAAACGACTGGCACATGCGCGGGCACATTATGCTCGCACGGCACAAACGGCACGGTTAATGGCACTATATACATAGATGGAAATGGAGAAAGTGATTCGGGAATGCGTCAGAACGACGTAACTGTGATTTTTGAAGACATACCCGATGGGGTGACTGTAAAATGGGCACGTGTTTACTGGCACATCTGGGGTGGTAATCCAGATTCTGGTGGATGGACGAACGCAACGTTTTGCAATGCAACCCAGTGCTGGACCGACAATCAGTCTATTCCTGCTTTTAATAATGGTGGTAACCCTGCAACCAATTGCGACCATGATGAAACCGATGGGTTTTACATGGGCGGTTCCGGCACACACTGGGTGTACTGGAACGTGACCAATAACGTAAGCACCGGGTCTAATAATATAACAGTAGATAACACCGACTGGTGGGATGGCAGATGTATGTGGGTGTATATGGTCGCGGTGCTTGAGAATACGACAAAGTACTCGGAAATGCACTACTGGGTCAACCAGGGTTATGAGGACCTCGGGGCGACTACCAGCACGACATGGTTCAACGGACCTGTTACTACCGGGAGGAATGGCACGCTGTGGCATCTTGCTCTAACTGCAGGCTCGTCCGAAGGGGTATACTTCAATATGCATAAAGTGCATAATGGTATACCGCGGACCACGGTGACGAAAGAGATAATACCAAGCGGTTGGATAGAGAACGACAATACTCAAAACATGACGTGGGACAATACTGTGAATATCGATCCCTCTGTTCATCCAGTGATGGGGATTTTTATGGACAAGGTGGAGCAGGATCTTACGGTCACCGAGATTGACGTTGGCACACCGAGACCAAACCATGCCTCTACGATAAAAGCAACGGTAAAGAATTGGGGCAGTGTTGACATTGATAATCAGTTCAACGTGAGTCTATATGCCAACGATGTCTTGAAGAGCACAAAACAAACGGTCGCGTCACTGAATGCAGGCAGCAGCACAGAGGTAAGCTTTACGGGTGTGAGCCTATCGAAAGGCTGTTACGACTTCAAGGTGATTGCCGACGTTGACGGCGACATACCGGAATCAAACGAGAACAACAACGCAACAACCGTGAAAGGACAGGTAGGCTACGTCATCGATGTAGAGGACTACGGCGACTTTGACGACCTCGTGACAGAGAGCAGCAGTGGCTTATTGGGAAGCGGTAGTGTTACGCACAGCGGAGATACCTACTGTCTCAACAAATTAGTTTTTAGACAACTATAAATACTGTGAGTTTATCCTATATTTTATGAAAAGGATAGAACTCGCGGAAGAGGAGATAAAGTATCTCGGAGAATTTACAAAGAGAGGTCAGAAAAGCGCAAGAGCATTGACAAGAGCCCATGTTTTGCTTTTGGTTCATAAAGGGAAAAAGGAAACGACAATAGCAGAGATATTAAACATAAGCCGAGCAACTGTCT
>JAUWNY010000033.1 GCA_030612405.1 Candidatus Methanophagales archaeon
CTGAGCGAGATTCTGCGTAACTCCGTTTGGTAGCCCCCATCGTTGGGGGTCGAATACAGATTCATATTTTTTTTAGTGTACATACTTTGCAGTAGAAGTATGGGTTATATAAAGTTTATTAAATGTGACATTGTCAAAGTACTACTTAACTATAATATCCCCTACCTCTCTCTCATACATGTCTCTCATATAAGCCACCGTGCCCATAATGACCCGGTTTATCGTATAGAAGAAAGCTGCGCCATACAGAATGCACGCAATGAAGAACAAAGACAGTATATAACTCCATTCGCTTTTTACCTCTTTTAACTTCTTTTCTGTATCCTCAGCCATAAGTGACTCACCTGCGACCTTGTAGTTCTTTAATGCATCTTCCAGGTATTTCTCTGCTGATCCATAGCTCTCAGAAAAAGTATCGTATTTATAAGGATTCAAAAGAAGATATGTATTCCAGATTCTAATAAGGTCATTCTCCTTGCTATTCATTATGTTTTTTTCCGCTTTGATACGACGGTCTGTTGCATCACTCACCAGTTCATCATGCTTATCCATCATCCGAGATTCTTCATAGTTGCATTCTATTCTCTTTTCCTTATCCTTAAGCAGACCATATATAGTAGCGGCGTATTGATAAGAAAAAGCGGATTCAAGCACATTTTCTTCCTCTTTTAATCCACTTATATCCCCCATTGCCATTGCGTGCTCCACTGCCTTCTTTATATTCCACCCTCGCAATTCAAGCTTTTTCGCCTCGTCCATCAACACCTCCTCTGTTGTCTCGTCCGCACCCGTCGAAATATCCTTCGCATATCCAGATATATCCCAATTGTTCAGCTCAGAATTCGAGCCTATTGTGGATGTTGACACCGAGGCACTCAATAAGTTCTCCACTGCTTTTCCATAGTTTTCCTCTTCACTGGACATAATACTATCATTCAGCGATGAGAGCAGAGAGAGCGTTCCCTTCATCAAAACGGGTATTTTTTTCCAGTCCTCTGCACCTATTTCGCTTCTCTCTACCACCTCCAGCATCTCTACGCCGTTTGATATTATAACTTCCGAGGACGGATAATTTTTATAAAGGATGCTTTCTCTAAATGACTTCAAATATTCCATCATCTCCGGGATATTCATCGGCACTATATTCGCCTTTACTTCCATTCTCTTTGCTTTTATCTCAGAGGCACTTATATCATACTTCCACGAATAACTCTTAGGCACTGCCTCTAATCCAGGTTCTATTTTGAAAGTGATGATTCTTGACTCACCCGAGGGAATTTCAGAGAAATCTTTATCCTCGTGTAACCATTCTCCGTATTCACCGCTTTTTGAAAATCGTAAATTCCGCACCGGTTTGTAAAGATAGAACTCTGTTAATGTTATATTCACACTTTTCTTTTCATATTCTCGCTCTTTCAGCTCTAAGGAGCCGAAATCAATAGAAGGGGGAGAGATAGTGAAATCAACCGGCCATTTTATCACTATGGTTATGTCCACATACCCATCCCCAACTTTTTTACCATCTCCATCTTTTGCGTATATATGCAGCCTCCCGTAATACGTTCCTTCGGGTGCATCGTATGGAGCGATGATATGAACCTTGATATTTTCACTGCCCCTATTAGAAACCACTCCCGGAGAAGGGTCTAATATGTCAATCCCACCGCCTGGTGACTTAGAAACGCTACTGCTAAAATGCAAGGGCTCATCACCTCTATTTCTCACTGGCACATCGATGTATCTATCATATTTCGAAACTGTGCCCTTTGGCTTATCGAACTTTATTTCTAATTCTTCATCGTAAAGCCTGCCAAGCTTAGGCGGTCTCATTATACGTGCTTCGACCGCTATCGTAACCGGGTTTGCATCGCCGCTCTCGATGATAAACTTCCACGTATATTTGTTATCCGCTCTCTCGTAATCGGGGTCTTCTGGCGTCAGCGTAAATGTAACATTAACAGGAGAATCTTTGCTTATGTGACGTGGACAACTTCCTACAGTAACCCAATTATTTCCAGATGCCCATGAGATTGTTACACCTGTTAAGGTTTTGTATCCGTATCCCTCGCTGATTTCAATCTTTTGTGATACTTCGGGTTTGTTGCTGGGGACATCTCCAAACTTGATTGAAGAAGGATTTACCTTGATCTCTGCATAGTATGTTATCATTACAATGATGGGGTCTACCTGCTTCCCCTCTGCACTTACAGTGAGTTCATGCCTACCCTCTTTTGCCTTTGATGAAGCCTTAATCGTGATAAGTTTAGATGCTTCAGTAGTGAGAGGAAAGCTAAGGGTCTGTGTGCCCGAGTCTAGTGTAATATGGGAGCTACCAGATTGTATCGTCACCACCGTCTCATTCCCATGATTGGTGATCCATATCTCCCCCGACTGAAATACCGTCTTGTCTGGCTGTTTTGGCTGATTAAATATTATCGTCACGGGTTCTTGGAGTACTTCTATATCCACTGCACTTGCACTCTGCAAACAGCTCAAAAGAGCAAAAAGTACAACAGCCCCAGTTGCAATCTTAAACAATAACCTCTTCCCCCAGCCTCGTGTCATCCAATTCCTCACCCCATCTTTTGAAATCCATCCATATTATAACGGTAAAAATGGAAAGAATAAGAAGATAAATTGCAACGACCTTGAGCGTGTCAAGCATCAACCTGTGATAAACACTTTTTATCTCTGATTCAATCCCCTTCACATTCTCCAGTTCTTTATCCTTATGCTTCTCATATATTCTCCTCGCTTTCTCAAAAGAATCCTTCGCTCTTATTATCTCCATAAAAGCAGCGCCAAAGATTTCTGAAGATGGATTCCTCGCTTTATCGAGATATGAACTCGCTTCGTCAATGAATTCGGATGCCTTTCTCATGTCTCTCTTATACACCCATTCGTCTCTCCTCGACTCGAACTCCATCCTGCTCGCATCGCTTAACGTATATATGCCACCTTTTTTATATGAAATTGAACTTATCTTCTCATATTCGATCCTAAGCTTTGTCTCTTTCTCGTTCCTTGAAATATCCTTAAAGAATTCCCCCTCGCTCCTGTAAAATCGCTTAAGCGCAAGCTCTGCGAGCATTTGTATTTCCGATATGTCGTATCCGCTGAGCGCATTTATGTCCATATTATCTGCGATTTCAATCGCTTCTATGTGGTCTGAAGGGACTGAACTTTTGCTTAAATCCGCGATTCCTTCAAAATCATCAATAATTCCGAGAAAAATATCCACCCACTCCTTTGTATCCCAGGTTACATCCTTACCTTCCATCCCCTGTATCACCGCTTGTGTCTTTGCCTTTGCAAGATATAACTCCTTATAATCGTCAAATAATTCGGGCTTATCTACGGATATTATATCTTCAAGTAGCTCCCTCTTCAGCTCGTCTGACCCTGCCGCGGGTGTGGAAAAAAAGAGGGTGCTGAACATAATCACAGTTAGCATTAATATCATCAATGTAACCAGACTTCGCTTTTTCATCAAAAATATATAGCGCAATGAACTATAAATTTTTTAAGGAAATCACTTATGACACACCTGTTCATCGGAATAGGAAACGCAGGGGGAGCAATTCTCGACGCTTTATTGGAATATAAAGAGGTGAGAAGAGCCAAACCAATGGTTATCAAGCCCAAGCCGGAAAAAGAGAGCGGCAAGGATGATAAAATAGAGGCGACTCTAAAGAAAGTAAAAGGCGTTGAATTCGCTTTTTTATTCTCCGGACTTGGTGATTGCAATATAACGCTTCATATAGCAGAAACACTGACTGGGCTAAACATAAAAGTATTTCTTGTTGGCGTTTTGCCTGCGAACAGGCGAGAAAAAAGGGAAGAGCTGATAAATGCATATTATTCGATGGAAAAGCTAAAGGAGCATGTGAACTCATTTATAATCGTTGATAACCAGAGAATAGCGCACCTTCCTAATTTTGAAGATTATTATCCCCCGTATAACAGGTATATCGCATCTTGTATCGCAGACATTCTTATTGGGACATCACGACCCGGTTCGTTACCCGAGGAGATGCAATTGTCTATGCCTACGGAAGAGGTCATAAAGGCTTTATCTTTTGATAATGAACTCGGATATGTGGCATTATCGAGGGCTTCGGAGCTTACGAAGGGATTATGGGGGTATATCTTCCCTTTTCTGAGGCACAGACCTCTTGACCTCGGAACACTTCTTCACGTTTCACTTGATAAGCTCAGCGTTTCTGATGCACCGATAGGCTGTGATAAGAGCATCTCCTTTCTTCGAGTCCCGGAATATTATATTAGAAGTAAAAGTGTGGATAGGGAGCTAATAGAGGAATTCATGCTCTCGTATTCAAAAGAGTGCCATCTGGCTGTATCCACTACAAAGCGAAATATAGCAGCGATAACCAATTTGTTCACCTATAAGTTCGACCAATTGGAAAGACTGCGGGAGATAAGGGGGCTTGCGTATGAGAAGACATGAGATCATAATTGTTCCATTAGCGTATTTAGCATTAATCGCTCTCGGCATCTTCATTCTTTTCAGCACCGGGTCTGACATTGCAATAACCAGTATACTTATTCTCATCCTCGCAACAATAGTAGCGGCGTTCTTAGTTCGATACCTCGTTACGGTAAGGAAGAGAAGCATAAAGGAGAAGGTGATGGAGCGGGACATTGAGGGGATTGCAAATCGGTATGCAGAGCAAATGCGTATTTTATACGATTTTGAAGATAAATATACGATAAGCACAAAAGAATTCAGGAATGAGTTGGAGAAGGTAAAAGAGGGTTTGTTTGAGCTGGGATGCGAGGTAAACGGAAGGATAAAGATAGACAGAGCGAAGGTCAGGAAAGTAGTTTTTGCAGATGTTGAATGGGTGATTAAGATGTTCGAGGGCATAAAAGACAGGCATGAGGTCGTCCTTTATTCTCGGATGATAGATAAATGCAGAGACTATTTGGGAAGTATAAAAGAGCTTGAAAACGCGGGGTATGAGAATATACGAGGTCAGATAGAGCGGATAGAATCCAGGATAAGAGAGAGCGAAGGTGTTGAAGTGGATTCGCTTGAGCTATCCATGTTTATGAATGGAGTGGCTTCAATCCTGGAAGAGGCGCTGAGAATCTGTTTGCGGGATGCACATGGTTTAGAAGTGGAAGGTAGAGAGAGTGCGAGAGCAGATACAGCCAGAATCAGAACCGATATAAAAATTGTCGAGCACAGCATAGAGCATGGAAACTACGAAAACGCATCAAAAGTATTGAAAAGCGTGATTGAACGATTGGTAGGGGTGCTGAAGGATGCGTTTGAAAGGTATAAAGGAGAGACGCTTGAGCTAATAAATGCAGCAGTTGAAATTTCGGATACGGAAGAAGAGAAAAAAGAGGTGGGAGAGATAAGGAAAAGTATCGAGGAGTGCATGCTGCCCTCGCAGATGCGAAAGCTGCGGGGGTATGGTGATGCGCTCATAAGAAAATCCATGTCCGCTCTTGAGGCAGTTTATAACAGGATATTCGAGATTGAGGGAGAAATAGCGAAAGAAAATCCGACAACGGAAGTCTATCCCGTGGAATATTGGGCACGAGATAAGATGGGTGAGATTGAGGAACTTAAGTCAATGTTAGCCTCTGCCTCCTCGGATATAAGGGGATTTATTCATAGATACAGACTCTTAGCTTCGGATGCACATTCGAGGTTGATGTATGATTCCGAGAGGTTAAAGTATATAAAGCAAAATAATATATCTAAAAAGTAATTTAGTATTGATATATTAAAAGGAAAGAGGTATCATATATGGAACCCCAAAGTATAGGAATACTGATTATTGTCATATTGCTAATCATAGAGGTAGTGGTGATGCTGACAAAGTTAAAAGTGGACAAGATGCTTCTTCTTATGCCCGTCATCGGTGTAATATTCGCCGTTATCTCCTTTGCGTTGAATGAATACCGGGATAAGATTCTTTCTTCTTTATCAAGCTCTGCTTCTCATGCTGTGATATATGTTATATTAGCAGTAGGAGTTATATTTGGATTATTTAGTGTCGTGGTGTGGTTTAAGGGAGAGAAAGAAGCAAGAAGACTTAGTTCAGCAGCAAAAAGCATAGATAGTGCGGTTTCCGGGATTGAAAGCGATATAAGAGGGAGCGAGATGGAAATAGAGCATTTTGATGACGAGATGAGCGGTATTAAAAAGAAGGTAGAAGATTACGAATCGAAAGAGAAGGGGGTATGATACTGAACAGATGGAAAAGGGAGAAGATACGGTAAACAGGATTGTCATTGGAATTGGTGGGCAGGGAGGCATCATCGTAAATAATATATTGCGAATGCTCAAGGTTAAAGCAGGGAAAGCGCCGAAGAATGAGGAGTTTTTGATTATAGATACTGACCAGGCATCTGCGAACGCATGCAGCGAAGTAGAAGAGCGGAAGAAAATAATACTAAGCAGACCGGATACGATTTTGATGAAAAACACCAATAGATGGCTTCCTGACCCATATCTTTCGGCTGCCGGTGCGGGATGTGGACAACATCGGATATATGGTAGGGCGATGTATAATGTGCATCGAGAGAGGATATTCAGTGCGATAGGTTCAGCGGCGTCGGAATTGAGGAACAGAACCGGTGGAAAGGACTTCTTTATTCTGATGGTGTGCGCACTCGGCGGGGGAACGGGGTCGAGTATGCTGCTCGACGTTGCAATAGACATACGCGATTGGATATCAAAACAGTTTGGGTCTGAGCCTGTGATGTTTGGAATTGGTATTCTTCCATCGAGCAAGGAATCTGTGCTTCCGACGGGTAATGCCCTCGGTGCGATGAAAGAACTTCATTTCCTCATGTCCCATACCGAGGACGTCATAATAGATGACAAGAATTATTCTAATCCATTCAAATTATTCTTCCTTTTAGGTAGAGACCTTCAGGGGCAGAACCGGGATGAAGAACTGGAAAGGGCGATACCAAGGTTCCTTCTCGACCTCGGATTCCTGCCGGGTGGAACAGTAGAAACGAAAGGCAAGTGGCTCGACCTCAATGACCTTCAGAACAGAGCAAGGGGTTACGAAAACAGGTTTGATTCCCTGGGTTACTACGAGTGCGTATTCCCTACTGAGAAATTGTTTTTGTATTATGACATTGAGGATGAGATACCTGTGGTTAGACAAAGATTGGTAGAGATAGAGGCAAAAATATCGGATATAAGGGGGAAAATAGACGCACAAAGGGGAGAATTGGAAAGGTTCGAGGGCAGGATAAAGGACGTTCAGCGAGAGATAAATAGTTACGAATCGGCGGCGGGAATGTTTTCTCACATGAATGCGGCTGCAATTACGGATGCAAAGGCGAAACTGGATAGAGCGAGGAAGAAATTATCGGGCTTGAAGGAGGAGGTGTTCGACCTTGAGATAAGGGCAAGCGACACAGAGGAGGAGAAGAGACTGGCAGAGCGTAATTTAGAACGTCTTGAGGCGCTTAAGAACAAGCTTTTTCGCGAGATAACTTCGCCCCTGAACACAAGGAGTTATCATCAGATAGAGTTATCAGAAGAGGAGATAAGGAGCTTAAAGCGGAGCAGAGAAGACCTGAAAAATCTCTCCTTTTTTGAGATTATGAAAAAGCTCGACCGCGAAGAAGAGTACTTCAGGTGGACGCATTCGCCGATTAATGAGGGCGACATCATATTCAATCCGATGGTAAACTACCGGCATTCAATAGGGAATGCCATGGCATCAAAATATATAGACATCCTTCATGATTACGGATTCCTGTCAGTAGATGCGCAGGGGAATGTGGTGAACGAGGAGGAGAAGTTCGGGCACTTCATCGCGGTGTTGAGCACAAGGGCGGACAATTTTGACGACGCGAGGCTCGGCGGCGGCGCATTTAAGAGCATGGTGACAGAAAGATTTACAAAGGATGCAGACGTTCTGAAACTGGATACACCGGCACGTGCGCACAGCTTTGCCATGTACACGCTTATGATTGGGGTTCAACCATGGGCGCCTGGTCCCGGGCTTCCGCCGAGACTTCGTGAATTGGAATGGCTTGAGAAAGCATATAGCGCAAGCGATTTCTCTAAACTGCCGCGGCACCACTCTCTTTTCTATGGGTCCCCAAGACCATTCTCTGAGATCACCGGAATACCATACACACCTGGTGCGGAGGAAAAAAACAGGGATATGGTAACGAATTACTGGAAGGATTACGAGATAATAGAGCCCGAAGCAATCTGGAATAACGTTCCTGTCGTGCTTGCACAGTGCCTGAAGATGTTCGATGATTTGCTAACCGGCCTGGATATGGCAGAGGATATAAAAAATGTGCGTGTCCCGGACCCGGAGAGCTACTCGATAGCAAATCTTACGATGCTGGTTCACGGCTTTGAAAACGCGAGTAAAAGCATGGAAAAGGTGAAGAGATGGACTAAAGAAGCGGAAAGAGGGTTTACACTCTTGAAAAACGAGCTTGATGAATTGATATTTAAATTAAAAGGAATGGAAAGGGCACCCGCTGAAGATAAAGCAGAGAAAATGCTGAGAATGATAGATGACTCCTCAAGAAATATGGAGATATTACTTGACAGGATTGAAGACCTGTCGAACAGGTTCAGTGACGATATAAAATCGGTGATTGAAAAAGCGATGGGTTTCCTTGGTAAGATACCTTCTGAAGAGACCACCTCAAGCGTGATAAGGCATATAACAAAGGCGGAGTCAGAAATTTCAAAGCTAAGAGAGGATAGTATGAAGGCGGCAAAGGGAATAAAAGAGATGGGCGGTCCACTTGCAATGGTGTTATCCTCGCTAAAGGAACTGAAAAAGATAACGGAATCGGGGGAATCAGAAGCTGAAACTGAAGGTGGTGAAGAGAGGAAGGAGAAGATGAAGAGTGTAGAGCTGCCTGATTTATCGCTGAGTATTGAAAGGGGAGAAGGAGGAGAATGAAGCGCTTATTTTATACTTCACTTGCTGTTTTGGCATTCGCACTTTTGTTCTTATTCGTTGGAATTGCATCAGCTCAGGAGGATGTACTGAGGCTCGATGAGGATAAGTCGTATGTCCTCAATTTGGAGACGGGAAATAAGTCGACATACGAGGTGTTTTTGAATAGCGATCAATTTGAAGGCACCCGGCTCGAATTCAACATATATGTGAGTAAGATCGAGAAGGTCCATATTCCAGATGAATATGTCTTAAAACTGGAGACAAATATGGAGAATCCCGAATGGATGTTCGGAGATGACATCTATCATTTGGCAGAGGTGATAGTGTGGAAGGGGAAGGAGGAGCATGAGCTCATGGTTCCAAAGGTGATATTGTCTGCCGAGGTTCCAAAGCCAATAAAGAAAGTAAAAGAGCCGGGGTTTGAATACGATATTGATGGAATTGGAAAGCGTGAAGTGTATGTAAAATTAACTGTTGGAACGATGGGGGATGAAGGGACATTAGAACGTATTATACAACCCCTGGAGCCGTCAATGAAGTTCTACTCAACGAGTAAAGAAATTCAAGCAGCAAAGAGCGAGATAGAGGAAAATTTAGAAGAAGCAAGGGATAAGATTGGTCCAACTGGGTTGGAAGAGGAGATACGGAAGTTATATGAAAAAGGCCATCCAGGTTGGGCATCTGTGCTGTCGGAACATTATAAGAACTTGTCTGTCGCGGCTGAGCCGCCTCCTCTCACACTTTATATCATCCTGGCGGTAATATTGGGATTGATACTGGGTTCGGCATTCGTGTATGTATATGTTTCGAGAGGAGGGGGTAAAGGGGTGGATGTGAGTCAGATTTCATCGGAGTTGAATGAGACATCGGGTCGAATAGAGGAGAAGTCGAGTTCAATCAATGCGATATCAACGAGGTTTGCGAGGAGTGAGGATGAAGAGAAGAGGAGTGTTGCAAGAGACTTGATACGGATAAGGGCGAGTTTGAATGAGATATCAAATGAGATAAGGACGATTGCGGATAGGATTAGAGAACGATAAAAACCTTTTTGCTGGCACAAAAAGGATTTAGCTTAATCCAATCGGACTAAATGAGTGTCCTCATAATCCTTTACAATAGCGTTTACCAGAAAATAGAAAATAAACTGTTGACACAGATTAACGCAGATTAACACAGATAGATGATAAGAATCAACACGGTTAAACTAAAATAAATCTGCGTAAATCTGTGTAAATCCGTGTCTTAACTTAAATAGGAGAAGGCTTATACTTTATATACAATTATACAACAAGAAAGAGTAGGAGAAGGAGCAACGAAAATGGCAACAAGAGGAAAAAAGGCTGTGGAAAAGGTGAAGGTATTGATGGACAAGGCGGAGCGAATAAGAAACATCGGCATTATTGCTCATATAGACCACGGGAAGACAACTTTGACGGACAACCTGCTTGCCGGCGCGGGAATAATATCGAAAGAATTAGCAGGAGAGCAACTGTTCACGGATTCGTACCATCTGGAACAGGAAAGGGGGATAACGATATTCGCTGCGAATGCATCTATGGTTTATGATTACAAAGGAGAAGAGCATCTCATAAATCTTATTGATACGCCAGGGCATGTGGATTTTGGCGGCGATGTGACGAGGGCGCTGAGAGCGGTTGATGGCGCTGTGGTAGTCGTTGATGCCGTGGAGGGCGCTATGCCGCAGACCGAGACCGTGCTGAGGCAGGCGATGAAAGAGAACGTGAAACCCGTTCTTTACATTAACAAGGTTGACCGGATGATAAACGAGCTGAAAGTGGATGCACAGCAGATGCAAGTCCAGCTCAGTAAGATAATAGACAAGGTGAACAAGCTGATGCAGGGAATGAAAAAGGACAGATACGAGGACTGGAAGCTCGATGCGGTAAAGGGCAATGTCGCTTTTGGCTCCGCACTGTATAACTGGGCTATTAGCGTTCCTACGATGAAAAAGACGGGACTTGGGTTTAAGGAGGTGTTCGATTACTGCAAGCAGGGGAACATGAAGGAATTAGCGTTGAAATGTCCCGCGTATGAAGCAGTTCTTGATATGATAACCGAACATCTGCCAAATCCCATGGAGGCACAAAAGTATCGAGTTCCCGTGATATGGCAGGGAGATGCCGAGAGCGAGATAGGAAAAAGCATGGCAAGCTGTGATCGGTCGGGTGACGTCGCTTTTATGGTAACCAGCATCTCCGTGGACCCCCATGCAGGAGAAGTGGCTACCGGGAGGCTTTTCAGCGGAACCGTGGAAAAAGGCACGGAAGTGTTCATATCGGGCTTGTATACGAAGAACAGAATACAGCAGGTAGGGATATTCGAAGGTCAGGAGCGTGTAGAAGTGGACAAGATACCTGCGGGTAACATCGTTGCGCTCGTAGGTCTGAAAGATGCGGTAGTGGGTTCTACGCTTTCGACCTCGGAGATAGTTCCATTTGAAAGTATGAAGCATTACAGTGAGCCTGTTGTCACGGTCGCGGTGGAAGCGAAGAGCACGAAGGATTTGCCTCGATTGGTAGAGATGATCAGGAAGCTGGCGAAGGAGGACCCGATGATTCGCGTGGAGATAAACGAGGAAACGGGAGAACATCTGGTCTCTGGAATGGGCGAATTGCATCTTGAAATAATCACGTACCGGATAGAGCATGATGAGGGCATTCCTATCATCGCTTCACCACCCCTTGTCGTTTATCGTGAGACGGTAGAAGGGCATGCGGGTCCCGTGGAAGGTAAATCGCCAAACAGGCACAACAAGTTTTATTTTGAAGTAGAACCGCTGGGTGCGGAAGTAGTGGACAAGATACAGAGCGAAGGGATAACCGTGGGTAAAAACAAGGTTTTGATGCGCGATAAGCTGGTAGAAGCGGGAATGGACAAAGCGGAAGCAAAGAAAGTCCTTAATATCATCGAAGGGAACGTGCTGGTGGACATGACAAAAGGTGTTCAGTATCTGCGAGAGACGATGGAGTTGATCCAGGAAGGTTTCGAGGAAGTGATGCTTAAGGGACCGCTGGCAAAGGAGAAGTGCAGGGGCATAAAAGTAAAACTGATGGATGTGAAGCTGCACGAGGATTCGATACACCGGGGACCTGCACAGGTCATCCCTGCGGTACGAAGCGCTATATTCGGTGCTATTCTGCTTGCGGAGGCTACCTTCCTTGAACCGGTGCAAGGGGTCTTTATAAGTATACCACAGAATTTGCTTGGCAACGTGACACGCGAGATACAGGGTAGAAGAGGGCAGATAGTGGACATGAAAACCGAGGGCGATATGGTTTCATTGCAGTGCGAAGCGCCAGTGGCAGAAATGCTTGGCTTTGCCGGCGACATCAGGTCCGCAACCGAAGGTAGAGCGTTGTGGAGCACGGAATTCGCGGGTTTCAAACCCATACCGCAAAATCTGTTCGGCATGAAGATAATGGAAGTAAGGGAAAGGAAAGGAATGAAGCAGGAGATGCCGAAGGCGAGTACTTTTGTGTCTTAATTTTAAATTGTTGGTAAGAGAGAGCTATCACACGCTCTCCTCAGCTGCTTCCACGGACAACCGATTGTAGCTCCTATTCTCCGCCCTCCTTGAAGCGTTCCATAAACTTGTCATATACCACAATCTCGAAAATGTAGAACGAAAGCTAAAAAAGAATCTCATTCTAACTCATCTAACCACCCGGCTGTTTTATTTATCTTTCTCCTAAAGAATTGACCAATATTCTCAGGAGCTTTTGCCTGGTGATATTTGAAATAGATATAATCCCCCATAATCCCTACAATCTCTATCTTGCCAGTCCGATGAGACATGATATACTTGAACCTTTTACTGTGTCCATTAAGCTCCTTTTTTGCAGTCTCCACAATTTCGTAGCCTTTATACAATGGCACTTGAAAATTATTCTTTACCCGCCTTACAGGTCGGCATTGGAAAACATAATAGGGATTAACACCAATGCTTGCAAGTTTATTTTGTAATTCTGCTAAGGTTTTGGGATTATCATTCACACCCTTCAGTAAAACGGTTTGATTGTTCACTATCACACCGGAGCGAATGAGTGCATCTACGGCGTCAATGGCTTTTTGTGTAATTTCTCTCGCGTGGTTAAATTGTGTTACCACATATATTCTTCTATTTTCCTGCGAGTTATTTTTCAGTAAAGTTAATAACTCTTCATCTTCCAGGATTCTATCCGGAAATGTCACTGGAACTCTAGTCCCGAACCTTATGAAATCTAAATGCGGGATAGTTGAGAGCTCCTCTAAAAATTCCATGATTACTCCCGTTGATAAAACAAAAGGATCACCACCGCTTATAAGCACATTATTAATCTCTCTATGTTTTTCAATATATTTTACCGCATCACTAAATCTCTGCAATATCTCTTCAGTTGGTAGACCAACCAACCTTTTTCTGAAACAATATCTACAATAAGTAGCGCATCTATTTGTTGCTAATATCAAGGCAGTTTGCGCATATTTATGTTGCAGACCAGGCATTTTTGTGTTTTCCCGCTCACCACTTGTGTCGTAAGAGCCTAAGAGATTTAACTCTTCTTCTGAAGGAACTGCCATTTTTCTAATAGGGTCGTTAGGGTCATTTTTATCAATTAGGGACATATAGTATTGCGTAATACGCATAGGGTGTATTTCCATAATTTCTTGTAATTGCTTCTCCTCTTTTGGTGTCAATTCCCTATATTCCCCCAACTGCGCAATAGTGCTAATGCTTTCTTCGAGTTCCTTTTCCCATGCCATAGGATTCATCACAACCCCCTTAATGATTTATACTTTCAGCCCTCATAGTTGATACAAACACTGAACAGACCACTTTTCAATCCTTTTACAATAGTGGTCTTGCGCCCCTCACTCAAGGCATTGATTATCCTCTGTTATCTCATGCATATATGCCCGCATCTCCGGCGTTCCATAATCCTCATCCAGGTACCGGTAGTTCGAACCTTTGTCAGCGATCTCGACTTCTTCAACCTTTTTCCCTTCAAAGTATTCCTCTGCAATCTTTTTTACTATATCATGCACACCCGACCCAGATTGCGCCATATCCTTCTCACGATATGCCGTGTACTGTGGCACACCAACCCTCGCTGCTACATTCCTGTGAACCCATTTCCTGGTCGAATCCTTGCTATCCCTTATCTTAAGTCGTGGAGAAATTCTCATTGCACATTGTACAACATTTCTATCCAGGTATGGAACCCTTAACTCAACAGAATGAGCCATTGTAACCTTATCTTCCCTTTCAAGCGTATCGTCATACAATAAACCAATATCTTCCCATAATTTATTGTGCAGTTTCAAGAACCCATCTTCGCTTACAACTTCCTTATACCACCAATAACCAGCAAATAACTCATCCGCACCCTGTCCCGTGAACATCACCTTTATTCCGTCTTTAGATGCCGCCTTTGCTGCAAGATACATCGGAACCGCGACCTCTACCTGAAGAAGACCCTCAATCTCGATAGATTCGATGATTTCTGGAAGTATGAGTTCCACTTTTCGCCCATCAATATAAATCACGCTTAACTCCAATCCCAAATCTTTGGCTACCTTTTCCGCATTCTTTACATCCTCGGAATCTTTTTTCCCAACGCAATAGCATCTGAGATTCCATCCAAAGTCAGATATGAGCTTTGCTATCAATACTGAATCCACACCGCCAGAGAATATCATCCCAACCTTATCCACGCTTAATCCCCTCAACATCCCCTCAACCGCATCAGTTAAAGCATCTTTATACAAACTCATGGCTTTATCGAAATCTGTAATATCGAGCTGCGGTCGCTCGATTCTCACGCCTTGATGTAGAGATATTCCCTCTTTATTTGCCCTCAATATCTTTCCAGGAGGTATCCTTTTGATTTCGCCTTCAATATCATAAAGCCCCTTCTGCTCAGAACAAAAATAGAGCCTCCTCTTCCCTTCTACATAATATAGCGGCTTTATACCAATTGGGTCCCTTGCGATTACCACCTCATCTCCATCTGTAACTGCAAAGGCATACATGCCATTTAACATCTTTACAACCGACTGAACGGTTCTCAACAGATTGCCATCATAGATTTCCTCTATCAGATGCAATAGAATCTCGCTATCGTTAGCTTCATCTTCTATTCTATGGTCTTTGCTCAATAGTTCCCTTAATTCTTGATAGTTGTATATCTCGCCATTGTGTACCAGCGATAAAGAGCCGTCACAAGACCGAAATGGTTGTATCGCATCATCGCCTCCAACGATGCTTAATCTCGAATGCCCAAGGCATACCCGTGCCTTTTCACTGCTTTCCAAATCGCTTATCTTCCTTCTCCTCAGAATCTTTCCATCTGCATATAATCCCTGCGCATCTGGACCTCTATGCTCTGTCTTTGTGAGCATATCGGTAACGATACGCGTCGGCACTTTTTCATCAGAAAAATAGCCGCATATCGAGCACATAAATAATTATTTATTTCTTATCCATCCTTAAATAGGTTGTTTGAGGAAAAATAAGATATTAACGGGATTTTCTGAAGATTCGGCGATTAATGACTGTTTAGAAGCGCAGCACCATTGCACAAGAAGAGGAAGAGATTTTTTGGTATCTCATCAATGTATCTCCTGAATCCACGCAAAAACATACGGTCCATTTCTTCTGCGTTTCTCGCGGTTATAATTACGATTGGTATTCCGTTCTCAAGCAACGATGCCAGCATCCTGTACATATCATCTGAAGGTCTGGACTGCCCAGCGGATAGGAGCGTCCCGTCCATATCAAAGGCTGCTGCCTGATAAGTCGCTTTAAACTGAATGAAAGGCATATCCATCGATGCCTTAATTCTTGAATTATCGGGTGATACAAAGTTCAATCGCTCCAGCACCCAAAGAGTTCCCGCAGCATTTGATATATTGAATAATTCATGACTGTTAAAGGTATTGCTATTGGCTTCATCTGCGCGATAGACAGAGAAACTTCCAGGATATGCGAGAAGTTCGTGGTCGTTCCCTCCTTTCTGCCCCTGATCACCGAACTTTGCAATCCTATTTATTGGAACATCGACCATCGAAGCGAATTGCTTGAGCGCATTCCCTTTGTGGATGTTCCTCTTTGCGACCAGTATACCGTAGTTTGTGCAGTTTGCTCTGTATCTATCAGCAAACTCTTCTCTTTCCTCCAGTCTTCTGCTAAACCACGAATAATCGATATCTTGGTCGCAATAAAAGTACAACATAATTCGCCGGTCTTCGAGGGATAAAAATTGGATCGGGTTTATATCTTTAGATATGCTGAATATATGTGACGTTATAGCCCTTACATCCTCTCTGCTCAATGTTATATCACTCCAGTCTCGATCATTCAACTGATCCGATGGTAGATAACCCCGCTCGGTCAAGAAGCTGATACTCATGGACTCACCTCGAAGATCGATATGAGCGTGTGTGCTGCCCCCAAACCCTCTGAACAATCTCTCTCGATATTGCGCAGAAGATAACCCAACGAAGGTTCAAAGACATCTGCCCTGAAGTCGTCGGTGTGCTCGTATATCTCTTTATCCTTGGTGATCTCTCCGAGATGCTCCAGGTCGCTCTTCAAGGATTCTGGAATGGCATACGCCTCATCAACTTCAAACCAATCTGGAACAGGTATATCAAGATAGCTACATGCGGTCGCAAGTGCATAATTCCAGAGATATGTTATCCGCTCGTAATATGCGCGAACATCTTCGGGAGCACCCCCATACGTGTAGTCCATAAACATATCAGGTAAAGGAGCCCGCTCGAGTGGGTAAAATAATCCGTTCACCATCGTCCTCATCTTCTTCAGGTTTGGATTGAAGCTGCTCGTATCTATGTGCCTGCCGATAAAGATTGAACGGTCGAACGTATCGAAGAGTTCTGCTTTAACACCTGCTTCTTGTGCAGCGTCTATCACAAGGTCGTTCAATTCTTCTCCCCAGAACCTCATGTGCACCTGCTCGTTTACCTTCCCGTCACTGAAGAACGACATATTATAGACATGCCATGACGGGTCAGCCCAGCGAGATTGCCATTCTATCGAGTACCTGCCCAAGACGTCCACCACGAGAAATGCAGACCGCTCAAAGCTTTTTATGTGCTTGAATATCTTCTTAAGGAGCAAGCTGAAATCATCGTCATTGAAATGCGAGAATGGAACGCCAGAAGAGAAATAGATATTGAATGCTCTCTTAGGGTATTCATCGCGCAGGAAATCGCACTGGCGGGTCGCCACTTTCTCATCACCTTTATATCTATCATTCGCAATCTCCAGCATGTCGTGGTTTATATCGAGACCCACATAATACTCAATGTCATCTTTATCCAGTAGCTTACAACCATCTTCCTCGACCGGTACATCCTCCTCAAGTATATTCGATAAGAGATGATACCCATACCCGATGCCACATCCAAAATCGAGGATTCTTAACTTCTCTCCTCTCTCTATCAGCCGGTTGACCATCACACGATAATGGTCCTGACATATCTTGTCTTCCCAGCGGACCTTTACCGGATCATATCGAGAACTCCTCATCGGCTGGTCGTAATAGCTTATCGCATCACGTTTATAAACTTTATCTTCTTTCTCTTCCATCAATCCCTTTAAAATCATTACCGTGCTAAATAGGTTATTTGAGGAATATTAAGATAAAAACGGATTATTCTGAAGATTCGGAATATTCGGAAGCTTTAAATAAGTGGCTCTATTATATAGAAATGATGGTGAGTAAAATAGATAATAAGATACTCGAGATACTTCAGCGGGATGTAAGGACTCCCATATCTAAGATCGCAAAAGAGGTCGGTTTGAGTGAAAATGGCGTGAGATATAGACTTGAGAAGCTGGAGAAAGAAGGCTATATTAAGAGTTATACAATATTGCTAAATCCCAGGAAATTTGGTAAGAAGCT
>JAUWNY010000095.1 GCA_030612405.1 Candidatus Methanophagales archaeon
ACCTCGTCCACCGGTGCTGCCATTCGCGATATATTGAACATCACGAGGAGACGATTCCCGCACGTGCATATTTTGCTGGCTCCGGTTGCAGTGCAGGGAGAAGAAGCAGCTCCGCAGATAGTAAATGCCATTCGGCTGATGAACCGGGTGAATGCAGAACAGATGAAAATAGACGTGCTGGTAGTAGGGCGAGGAGGCGGTTCGATAGAAGAGCTGTGGGCGTTTAACGAAGAAGCGGTCGCCAGAGCGATTTTCTCATCTGAGATTCCCGTAATATCCGCGGTGGGACACGAAACGGACTTTACAATCGCTGATTTTGTTGCGGACCTGCGAGCGGCAACGCCGTCAGAAGCTGCGGAATTGGCTGTGCCTGATAAACGCGAAATCAAGAATAATTTGAGCTCTTTGAAGTTGAGAATGCAGCAGAATGTTTTTAAAGCGATTGAATACCACAGGAAGCAGTTGGAGAGCATCGAGCGAAATATTTTGTTTAGAACGCCTATGGAGAAGATAAACCAATATCGGCAAACGGTAGATGAAATAAAGCGAAGCATAACTGCGGAAATAACGCATCTCATCGCATTGCATAAGAAAAGTTTGCATGCCATTACGGGCAAACTGGACGCTTTGAGTCCTCATGCAATCCTCGAAAGAGGTTATAGTATCTGTTCGCGATTGCCCGAAGGCGAAATAATAAGGAGTGTGGAGGATATTTCTATAGGAGATATGTTGAAGATATTATTCCGCGATGGGGAAGCAGTTTCGGAAGTGAAGGAGAAGAAGGGGAAAATTTGAACTATTGAAACAATGAAGAAAAGAGTTTATCTTGATACCTGTGTTTGGTGCAGACCTTTATTTGAAATATTAAGCAGGGAGCTCAGCACTGAGGAGTGTTTGGCATATCTTCAGATAGTAACGCCGAAAATAGGAGATGCGACATAAGAGTTACGGGAGAAGACGAAAGATTTAATTCCTGCAAAGCTTCAACGTCCTCCTCAAGCTCTTCTGGGCGAATTTGCACCATTAGGTTCTTCTCCCTGGCAATAGCGAACCAATCTGCAAGGTCGAGCCCTGCAAATCTTGCCGCCTGCTTCACACTTGCCTTTCCCGAAACGTAAAGCTCGATTGCTTTTCGGATACGAAGTTCATGAATACCTTCTCTGAGAGCAAGACGAAGAGTTTCCTCTTTATTCACGCCAAGCAGCGATGCAAGTTCACTTACTTCCCTCCTCTCTATTTCTGATGCCATGTTTACCTGTATATTTTAAGCCCATAAAAATCATCATAAAACTTTAAATATTGAGAAAACGAAGAGGATGTATATCAAAATGGGTAAAAGTCAAGAATCCAAAAGAGGTGGATGAATGAGTGCAGAAGCGGTGGTGTTGAATAAGGTATTCGGGATATTGAGAAGGGAGCTGAGTGCTGAAGAGTACGTGACATACCTCCAGATAGTAACGCCAAGAATAGGCGATGCGACGAAAGAGCTAAGAAAGAAAACGAAGGATTTAAGTTTGGAGGGAATTATTAAGGGAGCGAAAAAGATAGAAAAAAAGGGGCGGTAGAAGTGAAGGCTAAAATAATCGCATTTGGACTTGTATTTGTGTTTCTTTTGCGTGGAACAGTTGGTATAGCTTCTGCTTTATCTAACTCAGGCGGTGAGGATTGGAGATACTATCAGGAGATAATGATAAAGGAGAGCGAAACATGACATCCGAATTTCAAAGGCAATTGGAAAAAGTTCAAATTATGCAAGTTGAGTAATTTTAAATGGGATTAACAATGCAAGAAGTAGTTAGTTTTGAAGAAATTAAAAAGGGTAGGGCAGAGGAAATTGTAGAAAAGATGGTAGTGTTAAAGGATGTTTCTTATTCGAAGGCTAAAGGCATGGTAGATAATTATTTGAAGAAATAAATAGCTACGTGTTTTTTATTTTATTTTCATGCTGCTAAATGAAATCCAGAGATGCTTCAGGAAAGGGGAAGTATTATACACGAGACATGCAAGAGATGAAATGCGAACGGAAGAACTTGGGAGGGTTAGAGAAGAAGAGGTGTTTGAAGCGATTAGGATGGATGAAGTTATTGAAGAATATGGAGATGATAAGCCATATCCAAGCGTGTTGGTCTGTGGGAGAGCGCAAAACGAGAGACCGTTGCACGTAGTCTGCGCATATTCGGGAGAAGATGACCTTGCGATCGTTGTAACGGCATACCAGCCGGATCCAAACTTGTGGATGGATTATAAGGGGAGGAGCGGAAGGAAATGAGGTGTGTTATTTGTGGAGGTCTGGATATTAAGGACAAGGAAGTAGAAGAAGAGATAAAAGTAGGGAATGATATTGTTATCGTGCCTGTTAATGTGAAGGTCTGCATGGGTTGTGGTGAGCGATATTATGATAGAGAAACGATGAAGATGCTTGAGGTGGTTGAGGAAAAGATAGAGAAGAAGCAATTGAAATTTGAGCTCCTTGGTAATGTATTAAAGGTAAAGGTGTCTGGGGTTAAATAGGGGTGAGGGAAAGGTGATGAAAATGAGGGATAAAATAATCGCATTATGAATTGTGTTGGTGTTGCTGGCGAGAAGGAGTGAAAAGGATCTGCTATATGAAGATTCGTAAAATAATAATGGAAGAACATGTTGCAGAGAAAATTGTGTCAAAGCATAACCTGAAAAGGATAATTGTAAGAGAAGTTCTATGTGATGAAGTTGGGAAAAGTTATATAGAGAGGGTAGGTGGTGATCAATATATTGCGATAGGCAAGTCACATGCAGGATATGCTACTGTAATCTTTACATACATATCCGGGACTGCCACCATCAAAACCGCGTATTATTCGACAAATTGGCAGGTGAATTTATATAAGAAAAAGAGGAATTAATAATTATGGAAGAGAAAGATATGGAGGATATAAAGCCGGAAGATTTGACAGGCGTTGAGGTACAGTTTGAAGTTGAGCTAGACGAAGAGTTTCCGGGTTATTGTTCTGATTGTTCAGTTGAGTTAGAGCCAGTAACGATTAATGTTCGTAGAGGGCGGTTTATGATTTTGGACGTCACGGCATACAAGTGCCCGGTATGCCACAAGGAATTTGTTGATATTGATACGGGTATAAAAATAGACGGGGTATTTGATTTGTTAAACGCCGAAGAACAAAAAGGATATGAAATATCCATTGTAAAATCTGGGAAGGAATGCACGATTGTGTTTCCAGAAGAACTCGATAAAAAAATATCGGGTAAAATTGATGCTTTACTTTTTCAAATAAGTGATACAGAATATCTTTTAAAATTACCGGCTGAAAACCTTTCTTTATGTGGGGCTCCGCTCCATGACCTCGCAAGCCCGGTAAGGGCTTATAAGAAAGCGTTACAAAAGAAAAATTATAGTTTATAAAATAGGGGGTAAATAAAGCAAGAGGTAAAAATGGATAAGATGAAAGTAATTGTTGGGATATTGATTGTAATCGTGCTGGCGAGCGGGATAGGAACGGTATCGGCGTTCTCTAACTCTGGCGATGGCGATTGGAAATACTACAAGGAGATAACGGTGAAGGAGAATTCAGGCAAAACTTTAACGAATTTTCAGGTTCTGATTGAGTTGAATTCAGCAAATTTCGACTTCTCAAAAGCTAAGTCTGATGACAAAGCAGCAGAACTTGCTAAAAAAGATATTGCAAAAGGGTTAAACAAAGCGAAAAAGTATTCGCCCATAAATGTTGCTAGTGCTAGTTCTAATGATCAATCTGATGGATTAGCGTGGTATGAGAATATATCTTGGGATAAAATAAAAGGTATTGAACACGCAAAAAAAATAATGAATTCAGAAGAGATATTAAATTATGGTGACGAATTTGAATTTGTAGATAAACCTCTCGATGAACCTATAAAACCACCAGAAGAGACTGTCGAGGAATTCTTTATGGAACATTTTTGGTATGACGAAGAAGGATACCCACATTATAAAGACTTTAAAATTGCTCCCAGTGATTGGGCTGTTTGGGGTGTTGCATACGTAGGGTCAGATATAGACCCAAATCTTCCCATACTTCCCGTAGACACAGATAAAGATGGCAAACCAGAAATTTTAATGCCTGCGGTAACTGATTACATGCTTCGTAATACAGACCTTAAATCAATAGGTGATAATATTGTTTGTTGCACTCTTCCAACAGGTGAGAGATTTATAAAATACAGAACATATTATATACTTGACCCTTCCCATAAACCAGAAGACGAAAATATACCGGGCATACTTAAATTATTATATACCGATTCAGATTGGAAAATCGTACCTCTAAAAGGAAAAGATGTGGTCGAACCTTTATACTGGAAAGAAGTGGTGGGAAAAACTCCTTATGAATTAGGATTAGATAAAGATGATAGAGGGATTTTTGGTAGGACACCAAGCCAAACATCATCACCGGCAGAGACTACACCCTCTGAAGTCCCAACAGGTGAAGAAAAAGGAATACCGGGATTTGAAGCGATATTTGCGGTTGCAGGGTTGCTAGTAGTGGTATATCTTTTGAGGAGGCAAAATAAATGAAGAAACTAAAAATTGTTGGAATAGTAGTGTTTTCGCTTGTTTTTGTTAGTTTGATTATTATAGCAATGCCTCTTGCAGGTGTTGGTAGTGTTAATGTTGCTAGTGCTTCTTCCTTAGATTATCCTGGAGTAGAAGATGATCCTTGTGATGACACTAAATACTTGTTTCACTACGGTCCCCCAAACCCAACAGACATTTTAAATTATTGTGATGGTTTCAAAGCTGTAGATAAACCTTTGAATGAGCCAATAAAAGCTCCCGATGATATAACCAAAATGTTGGAAGATAAGTCAAGAGTTGATGAAAAATTAGGAATTCGTTTTGGCAAAGTTAAAGTTTCTCCAACAGCATTGGCTGTTTGGTTCAGTACAGGTTCTACCGAAACAAAACTGATTAAACCTTATTTAGTGTATCTTGACACAGATGGAGATGGCAAGCCAGAGGAACTGGCTGCATTATATAATTATCCTTATAAAGATACTCTTTTTTTTGATGAGTTCTCAGATATAAAAGGTCATTATAAATTTATACCTTATGGATATGTTGAGACTGATTTTGGAGTTGTGATAAATCCATTTGATGTGCCAAAAGAAGATGGTAGCTCAGTTAAGAAATTAATTTACATAGAAAATCCTGACAAGATTTATGTCTTACTTGATAAAACCATTAACTGGAAAGATGCAATAGGAAAAACCCCAAAAGAACTTGGGTTAGATAAATATGATAGAGGGATTTTTGGTAGGACACCAAGCCAAACATCATCACCGGCAGAGACTACACCATCTGAAGTTCCTAAAGGAGAAGAGAAGGGAATACCTGGATTTGAGGCACTATTCGCAATTATGGGATTGTTAGCAGTAGCATACACCTTAAGGAGGAGGAGAAAATGATAAAAACAAAGCTAATAACGCTCTTCTTGGTATTTATTTTTCTTTCTTCAACAATTACTGCAGCAAATACTTTTTCTGTTAACGAATTGAAAATAGAAGTTCAAGAGAATGGAGACGCCTTTACATCGGTAAAATATTCATTATCCTGGTGGGAATCCTTTCTTTTATGGATAAGCGGGATATTTGGGAAAGGGGGAGAACAGATCGAAGGTATTATCGAAAATCAACTCGGAAGAGAAATATCTTCTTTTAAAATAGAAAAAGATGGAACTGCCTCCTTTATTATTGATGAGTATACTGGAACAGTAGACCGTGAATATGGTATCTGGTACTACACGAAGTTTTATTTGAGCGAAGACGCTTGTGAAAAAATCAATCTCGGCGAGGTTTTTGTAATTTTCCCTGATGGCTTCATTTATGAGTTTGATGGAAAGTTACCCAATATCAAACATCTTGAAGATGAAAACCTCGCTAAGTTGTATTTAGAGGCTAAAATTACTAAAGGGATTTATGAGGCTATATACTGCCAGTATGAAGAGTCACAAATAGGAAAGGCAGCCGGAGATTTTATTGCAAAAATAGACATGGAGTTTATTAATATGATTGCTACATCTCCAATTCCATACTCAGAATTTGGGAGTCTAGTTAGCTTAGCTAAAGATTTTAAAACTGATATGGGTGAATACAATAAAATTTTGGACAATACGATGGCGGCAAGTCACGCATGGGGAGAAATTCGCGGGCATAAGATTGGGTTCAGTAACAATGTTAAGAATATGGCGGAACTAAAAGAAGAGGAGATCAGTCTGATATATTCCATCATCTCGAATGATGAAATAAGCTATGAATCGCGTGAATCATTGAAGCAGAAGCTGATTGATAACCTTGAGAGCCAGAAAGAATTAATACCCAAAATGAAAGGTTCCGCATTTGACGTTGTTAGTATAAGTGAGACTGACTCGTCGAATGTAAAAGAGATTAAGGAGTATTTTAGTAAGATACTTAAAAATACCAGAAAATTGGCTGATACCGATTTGAAATATGTTGAACAGGGTCTTGCCATACTCAAGGAGGAGAAATAAAAGATAAAAGAAACTCAAAAAGGATGAGGTAGCATGGAAGAAAAAGAAGAGGAAGAAGAAAAAGAAATAACATTCGAGGATGCAATGAAGAGATTAGAGAGCATAGCAGAGACACTGGGAGAAGGAAATCTTCCTTTGGACGATTCGCTGAAAATGTTTGAGGAGGGCATGGAGCTGTGCAAATTTTGCAATACGAAGTTAGACGAAGCGGGATACAAAGTAGAGAAGCTGATGGAGAAGGAGGGAGGAGAGATAAGCGCGGAGGAATTCAAGACGGGGGAGTGAACATGAGAGCAGGGGAAAACGAAAAAGTAAGAGATGACTTAGAAAAAGCATTGTATTATGCAACGAAGTTCGCTAACAAAGTTTTTGTGGTAAAATTCAGTGGTGAAGTATTGGCAGATAAAGGCATAATGGACCTGGTAATTTCCGATTTGATCACGTTAAAATACGAAGCAGGCATAAATGTGGTCGTTGTTCACGGGGGAGGTAAGAGAATAACTTCTATAATGGACAAATTTGGTTTAGAGGCGAGATTTATTGATGGATTAAGAGTTACAGATGAAGATACGCTTGCGGTTGTCCAGGCAGTCCTGTCTGATTTTAATCAAAAGATAGTCTGGAATATAAATCAAAAAGGAGGCAAAGCAATTGGCATTTCTGCCGTTTCTGGCAATTTATTTACAGCGAGAAAAATACAACATCCGGACTTAGGATTTGTTGGCAGCATAGAAAAGGTTGACAGTGAACTTGTCGCATTATTTACGCGAAATGAATATATCCCGGTAATCTATCCAATAGGCGCAGACGAAGAAGGCACCCTGCTTAACATTAATGCAGACCACGGTGCAAGTGAACTGGCATGCGGTCTGCACGCGGAGAAGCTCATCATTTTAACACCGGTGAGGGGGGTGCTACGAGATATAAACGATGAAAACAGTTTGATACCGACACTGAGCCTATCAGAGGCAAAAAGCATTCTGGACGAGAGTTTTATAACCGAGGGTATGAAGCCGAAGATAGAATCCTGCATAGCTGCTGTGGAGCATGGCGTTAAAAGCGCACATATTATTGGATTGAAAACCCATGCAATATTGCAAGAGGTGCTTACCGAAAAAGGCTCTGGAACGATGATAACAAACCTTTCTTTCAAAAAGAAAGCTTTACCAAAGAAACTATAGATATTCCACCTTACCGCTCGAATATATTCTCGCAGATGCTTTACGTGCAACCCAGCACTGGAAATTTATCGCTACGGGCAAACTTGTTATGTGCGTATCCGCGGTTTCTATATGCACGTCAAGCGCGGTTGTTTTCCCGCCTAAGCCCATAGGACCTATGCCCGTGCCGTTCACCGCTTCGAGTAGCTCGGTCTCAATTCTTGCTACCCGACCATCTCCATTTCTCACGCCTATCGGTCGAAACAGCGCTGTTTTTGCAAGACTCATCGCCATATCGGCTGAGCCACCTATGCCAACACCGATGATGGTAGGCGGGCAAGGTTTTCCGGCAGCGTTAAGCACGGCACCAAGCACAAACTTCTTTATTTCCTCTACTGTTTCTTCTTCCGGCTTGGGCGTGAGCATAGCGAAAGCCCCGACGTTCTCCGAACCCCCGCCTTTTGGAAACACGAGTAGTTCAAGTCCATTAACGTTGAAATCCGCGATTTTGTAATTTATGTGTGGTATTCCGTCACCTGTGTTCGTTTCTCCACCCACTCTTGTTATCGGATTCACCACGTTTGGACGCAAAGGGATTATCTCCGTTGCTTCCCTCACGCCCTCTCTTATGCCACTTTCAATATCGTTCAGATTTACGTTTATGTTGCCACTCCCGAGCGTCACAAAAAAAAGAGGGAGACCCGTATCCTGACATAAAGGTCGTTGCAGCTCCTCTGCAAGCTTTACGTTATCAAGCATCGCCTTCAACTGCACCCGCGCTATTTCATTCGTTTCTTGCTCGTATGCACGACTCAACGCCTGTTTCACGTCCTCCGGGAGTGTTGTCTCGGCTCTTCTTAAAATGTTTATTGTTACGTCCTTAATCAATTTTTTCGTGATCATTTGCCAACAGATATTTGATGAATTTTTATATAATACGTAAATACAAGAAAATAAATTATTGACACTGATTAACGCAGATTAACACAGACAGATGATAAAAATCAACAATCTTCAACTTAAATAAGTCCGCGTAAATCCGTGTAAATCTGTGTCTTATCTTATCTTAAATAAAAGGAAGTTATGGTTTAAATATATACAATGAAAAGAGGAGGAGAAAGAAAATGGGGGTAGAAGTATTAGATGTTAGGGATATAATGACACCGCAAGTCGTGACCGAAGATGAGGAGACACCAATCAGTAAAATATCAAAGGATATGGAACTATCGGGAATAGGGTGCGTGGTTATAACCTCGAAAGGCAAACCAGCGGGGATAATCACCGACCGGGACATAGCGATAAAAGTTATAATGGGAAACAGGATACCCGGTGAAATCAAGGCAAAAGAGATAATGGCTTCTCCTTTGACCACTATCGAGCCAGACGTATCTGTTGAAAAAGCATGCGAACTCCTGGCAGAGAAGGGCATAAGAAGACTGCCGGTGATTGAAGAAGACATGCTCGTGGGCATTATAAGCGTGAGAAACATATTGTCGAGAAATCCGACATGTGTGAGCAAATTCTATCCAACAACGGAATGAATGAATGATTTGCAAGAAAACAGAAAATAAATTAGGGACGCAGATTAACGCAGATGATAAGAATCAACACGCTTAAACTAAAATAAATCTGCGTAAATCCATGTAAATCTGCGTCCTAAATAGGTAGAAGTTATACTTTATCTACAATAACAAAAATCGAAAGTTATTTATACATCAAAGTCCTAACAGATATACGGGGGTGATGTAAAAAAAATGTTGTTCATAACATGCGTAAAGGTGAATCCGGGCATGGTAGAGGAAGCGAGAAAATTCGGCGACAAAATACTCAAAGAGCCACCTGAGGGCGTCAAGTTCCTGCAAGTGTATCACACACTGGGCAGATACGATGCGATATGGATTTACGAAGCAGAAGACGCAAAAGTGATTGAGGATTTCCTTCACGAAAGCAGGGAGGTCTCGACTTCTGAAACCTGGGTTGCGTTTGCCCGGGAGATGTAAGACCATAGGGGATAAGTTGTTTATCCCCTCTTTTTTATTTTTTTATATATAAAGTATAGCTTCTACTTATTTAGGACGCAGATTTACATGGATTTACGCAGAAAACCAACTATTTCCTCAAATTATCAAATGCCTTACGTTTAACTTCCGGTTTAGTGCCAAAATTAAATTAAATTTAAAATCCTGATTATCTGCGTTCATCTGCGTCCGATTATCAAAAATTATTCTTTCTTGTTCTTTATATCCCACTACTTGGAAAGATTCCCAGCATCTCTTCCTTATCCACCGTAGCAGCGCAAACCACGCT